>JAJAYD010000350.1 GCA_026786345.1 Chitinophagaceae bacterium | reverse complement strand
TTAAGACAGATGTCAGTCCTGTTTGGTTCTCAAAAGAGAATAATATTATTGATGCTGCTGATACACTTTCCTGGGTTGATGACCAATCAGTGTTTGTTGCACGTGATGTCAAAAATCCATGGTTTGCAGTTTGGGGCTCATCCCTTCCGGTAATAAGTCATTCTACCCAAAGCCCCACGCCTATAGAAACTATTGGTATGGGTAAGCCGGCCTCCACCACACATCGAATGGAGATTAAACCAAACGAAAGTGTTGAAGCTGTATTTGTGATAAGCGGTTCGAACAAGAGTTTGGAAAAAGCAATGAGCAGTTATAGGGATATTTTAAAAAATTATGGAAAATTGCTGACTGACAAACAGGCTTACTATGCATCTATTATCGATCGTGCTAAAATTGAAATACCTGACAAGAAGTTGCAAGAGGCTTATAGTTGGGGTAAAATAAATACTGAATGGTTGGTGAGCGAACTTCCTGGTATAGGTCGTTTCCTTGGAGCCGGAGCAGTGGAGTATCCGTGGCTTTTTGGTTGCGACAATTCTTACGCATTACAAGGGGTTGTAGCCTCAGGCGATCTTGAACTCGCAAAATCTACTCTTAGAGTAATCAAAAAAGTTTCTGAGAATGAAAATGGGAATGGGCGTATTATACATGAGATGTCGTCAAACGGGTTTGTTGGAAATAAAGGAAATACACAGGAAACAGCCCACTTTGCAGTTGCAGTATGGAAGGTGTTCGAGTGGACAGGTGATGTAGCATTTCTCAAGGAAATGTATCCCTATATCAAAAAGGGTATTACATGGTTGCTTACAGAGCAAGATAAGAATGGAAATATGTTCCCTGAGGGTTATGGCATTATGGAGGTTAAAGGCCTTAACGCCGAACTTATTGATGTAGCAGTATATACGCAGCAAGCATTGGAGGCAGCGACAAAAATGGCCACCATATTTAAGGAACCAGCCGCAAGAAAGGATTATGCTCAAAAAGCAGCTACACTTAAGAATAAAGTTAATACGCTGTTTTGGGATGAGGCAGAAGGTAGTTATGCCGACTTTTATGGTACCCGTGAACAAGCTATATCCACAACACAGGGGGCTATTGAACAAATTGAGATGGGTATATCAGCTGGTAAGTATTCAGCTGACATGTTAAAAAAACAAGAGTTCTACAAAGAACTTATTAAACGTTTAAAAAGTTTTCCTGAAGGAACCAAGAAGGGATGGTTCACAAACAAAAACTGGGTTATCATTACCCCTGTCGAAACGGGTATAGCACCTTCCGATAAGGCTGTAAGGCTTCTTAATAAGGTACGCAATGAGCACAATGGTGATTATGGACCTTATCTTTCCGCCGTTGACCGAACCAGCATGATGACTATTGCAACAAGTGTTCAGGCTATGGCAGAATGTGCTTACGGTCGTACTGATGAAGCCATGTGGTATGTAGATAAAATCGTTCAAACTTTCAATAGAGTATTGCCCGGTTCTATTTCAGAATCTATGCCTGACCGTGGCTGCCCTGTTCAGGCCTGGACAATCTATGGCCTTGTATCACCTCTAATAACGCACGTTTATGGAATAAGTCCTGATGCGTATAATAAAGTAATCTCTTTTGCTCCAAACCTTCCATCAGGGTGGGGTAATATCAGTATCTCAAATCTGCCGGTGGGTACCAACAATATTTCTTTTGCCATTAAGAAATCGGGTAACGGTTTGGAATACCACATTTCGTCAACAGAGGCCGGTTGGGTATATGCCCTTAAACTCAAAGGTATTGCAGGCACAAAGTACGTCCTTAATGGAAAAAAGATGACTGCGGCATCAGACGAAATCAAGCTCAGTGGTAAAGAAAACAAAGTGGTTGTGATGTTATAATGTCTGTAAGGTAAAATACAACCGGTTTTAATAGTTTAGATAGAGAATAACAATTGCTTGTTTTTACAAATTGAGTACCCTCTTCAATATTAAATTACTTATCGGCCTGGTTTGGTAAAACTACCCTGACCAATTAATTTTAATGAATAAGTAATTCATTCATAAACCACGAATAAATAAACACATCATGTCAGCTACAGAACCAATTGTTTTAACCGTGGAAGTTATTGTTGCCGCACCGGTTAATAAGGTTTGGCAGCAATTTACTTTGCCAGAGCATATCATACATTGGAGCAATGCCTCGGACGACTGGCATACACCGCATGCAGAAAATGACCTTAAGGTTGGAGGAAAATTTTTGTCGAGAATGGAAGCAAGGGACGGGAGTTTTGGTTTTGATTTTTGGGGCGTGTACGATGTAGTGGAAGATCACAAGGCTATTGAGTATACTATTGGGGATGGTCGTAAAGTAAAGATCCATTTTTTAGAAGAGGGAAATAACACGAAAGTTACTGAGCAGTTTGAAGCCGAGACCACCCACCCAATTGAAGTGCAACAGGTAGGATGGAAGGCCATATTGGACAATTTTAAAAAGTATGTAGAGGGGAAGTCTTGATCATTCCGCATCAAATAAACTTTTTTAAACCATGTGCACCTTATGCAAAAGAAGCAAGCCACAAATGTTTTGGATATAGACAATTTTTACCCGGTAAACAGGAAAAAATGGAGGCAGTGGTTAGAAAAACATCATGATGTCAGGCAATCTGTTTGGCTTTTATATTATAAAAAAAATTCTGGCAAGCCTACCATTACGTACAGCGATGCAGTTGACGAAGCATTGTGTTTTGGGTGGATAGATAGCCGTGCAAAGGGGATTGACGAAGATTGCTTTATCCAGTTTTTTTCGAGGCGAAAATCTACCAGCGTATGGTCGATGGTTAATAAAAGAAAAGTTGACATGCTGATAGAAAAGGGACTTATGACAAAAGCAGGATTGGAGCGCATTGAAACAGCTAAGCAAAATGGCTCCTATTACATTTTAGATGATGTAGAAGCACTGGTTGTACCGGCTGACCTTGAAAAAGCTTTTGAGGAAAAAGAAAAGGGATGGAACTATTTTGAAAATTTAAGCAGATCAGACAAGAGGAATATGTTACAGTGGCTGAAATTAGCTAAGCGCCAGGAGACCAGGCAAAAAAGAATAGATGAAATTGTTACCCTTGCAGTTAAGCAGCAAAAGCCAAAACAATTTACCCAGCCATTATCTAAGCGAAATGGCTGAGTAATATTTTTTATTGAGACCACTCAGTTGGCTCCCGGTCCCAACGATGATTTTTTAGTTGTGATAAAAGCGCAGGGTTTAAGGCCTTGCCATCGCCTGCCGACATGTTGGCGATAACATTTTTAATTTTGCGCATACCGGGGATGGTGGTGGAAACATCCGGGTTGCTAAGTATAAATCTTAAAGCCATTTCAGGCAGGTTCATTGCTTCCGGTACCAAAGGTTGTAACGTCTCTGCATGGTCTACACTTGAGTTTAAATTTTCGGGAACAAAATAGGTTCCCCTCCAGTCGCCGGCAGGGAAATTAGTGTCTTTTGTAAGTGTACCGGTTAGCGTCCCTTCATCAAAAGGTACACGGGCAATTACGCCAATGTTCATCTGGCGGCAGAGGGGAAATAATGCATCTTCCGGAGCCTGGTCAAAAATGTTGTAGATCACCTGTACTGCATCAATCAAACCCGTGCGTATAGTGTCAAGGCAATTGTTTGGCTCCCACCTGTTAACACTTACGCCCCATGCCTGCACTTTGCCTTGTTCGGTTAGCCTGGCAATGGCTTCCTGCCATTCATCTAGTTGCGCCCAGCCATCTTCCCATACATGAAATTGCTGGAGGTCGATGGTTTCAACTCCGAGGTTTTTCAGGCTTTTTTCTGTGTATTCAACTATATAGTCTGATGGAAACACATCTTTTAAATCAAAGGAAGACTGTGACGGCCACTTGCGGTTTTTAGGCGGAATTTTTGTGGCAACATATAATTTTTTACCACCGTGTCTTTTAACCAAAGCGCTTAATATTTCCTCGCTTAAACCCTCGCCATAACCCCAGGCGGTGTCAAAAAAATTACATCCCATTTCAATGGATTTGTCAAGGGCCGCGTTTACTTCTTTGCTTTCCGAGCCCGACCAACCTGCCATGCCCCACATGCCATAACCAACCTCGCTAACCTGCCAGCCTGTTCTTCCAAAAGTTCTATAATTCATATGCTTAAATATTTTGAACATCTAAATTAAGAAGAATACATTCGATATTATTTATACATCGATGTATTTCTAAGGTGGTTACAATCTGTGTTTGCTGTTGCGTAAGAGACTGTGTAATTTTAATTTGAAACTTTGATTTGAAACTTAAGATGCCATCCCGATAGCTATCGGATGGGCGTCAACTTAAGCAAAGGTTAAACACGATAGAAACCTTACCACGTAAGGGTTTTAGGCCATAAAATGATGTTTAAAAAGTTGCTATAAAAAGATACGGTACAAGAGAGTGACACAATCGGATTTGAAT
>JAJAYD010000349.1 GCA_026786345.1 Chitinophagaceae bacterium | reverse complement strand
TTCATAACATGTTCGTTTTTTAAACTGATCTGCGGCCTGCCCAGTAATTCGTCAATCTTAACTGCTTTAAGCTGGCTGATGTTTAAGTGGCCTTGTATCCATTCACGCATGGGCGGAATGTTCATCACCTTTATGTTATGCTCCAGGCAGTAATCAACTATCGTATTCTTTTTATTCAAATCAAAATCCTGCTTGGCAAAAAACAGCATTTTAATATTCCAGCTCTTAATCACATTCTTCACCTGCGTGAAGGAATAGATTTTTACATTATCAATGGTTTTGCCAACAAGGTTGCCATCATCATCAATAAAGGCTACAATTTTATAACGGTTGTTCGATGTTTGCTCAATGGTTTTCTTCAGCACTGATCCATTTAACTCAGCTCCATAAATAACTACATGAATGTTATCCTCCTGGTTAATGCTAATCCTGTACAGGTGCTTTACAAACAGGCGATAACCAAAAACCACAAACGAGGCAATAAAAAAGTAAATGAATAAAACTGAAGTAGGAATAAACGGTGGAAGCTTAAACAAGCCAAGGCCCACGTTTAAGAGCACCATTAAAAAGAAGGAGTAAAAAACTGCGGTAATACTTCTAAAAGCTTCCTGGAAACCTGACAGCCTGATAATGCCGTGGTAGGTGCGAAAGATGTAAAATAAAATGGAGTTTAAAAAAATCGTTACAGCCAGGTCATCAATCATATCGCTAAACCTGATGACCGAAATATCGAAATTAAGCCTGAGGTAGCTGGCGTAAATGATGGAAAGACAGCAGATAGTAAGGTCGAGAATGAAAATAGCCCATTTGGGAGCTATCCTGTTTCGAAGTAAAACTTTCCTGATGTTTTTCACCTTACTGTTGTTTAATTGGACGTTTGGGCATTCTATTGCTGTTGGCGTGTTCGATAAAAACACAAAATCTTCATTTTTACTCAGAATAGTTACAACCAAACAACCTCTTTTCACCTATTGAAAACCCACCCCTGACTATTTTTGAAGGACGGTTGTGTATATCAAAAGGTTGCGTTTTTTTAAGTGGTTTGTTTAAGGTTCCTATCGTTTAAAGACTTGATTAATTATTCATTTATTAAAATAATTAAACTTTTTGGTTTTCATCTGCCTTTTAATGAAGTGATGATCGTCTTAAAAAATGATACTAAAATATTCCTTTATATTTCTATTTGTTATAAAAGTTGCGTTTAGTTCAATCTTCCTCGGCATAATCTCATGTATGTACAAATACTCGGGATCTGCTGCACCAGCTAACAACTCATTCTCATTTCTATAAGCTATCGAGGCATAATCTGTAATACCCGGCAGCACGTCCAAAACCATTCTTTGTTCGGGGCTGTAAAGGTCAACATACCTCCTTACTTCCGGCCTTGGCCCCACAATGCTCATCTCACCTTTTAAAACGTTTATTATTTGAGGCAATTCATCAATTTTAAACTTTCTTAAATAATAACCCAACGTCGTAATTCTTGCATCCCTTCCACCTACAGTCAACAATCCTTTATTGGCCGCATTTACCTGCATGGTTCTAAATTTCAGCAAGGTAAAGTCGTGGCCATTTTTGCCAACCCTTACCTGCTTAAATAGTACCGTACCTTTTGATGAAAGCTTTACCGCAATTGCTATTAGTAATAATACCGGCGATAATATGACCAGGCAAATGAATGACAAAAAAAAGTCTGATAATCTGATAGCGTCCATTATTCAATGATCTGTAAAACCGAATTTACTATTGTATTAACGATGTGTTCGCACAACTTATTGTCTAATTGCGGGTATATAGGCAAGGAGATTTCGTTTGCATATTTACTGAACGTAATTGGATAATCATCAATGCTATACCCCATATTTTTAAAGACGGTAAGCATAGGTAATGGTATGAAATGCACATTGACTGATACCCCTTCCGCCGCAATTAAATCAATGATGGCATCCCGCTGCGCTTCGCTTGCATTTTTAATTCGTAATGGATACAGGTGATAACTGCCACAAACACCCGGCTTACTGTACGGCGGTATGATGGCCCATGGCTGCCCGCTGAAATAACGGTTGTAATATTCAAACACCCGCTGGCGCTCTGTTAATATTTCTGTTTCATACTTTCGTATTTGTGCCAGGCCAATAGCGGCACAAACGTCAGGCATATTCATCTTAAATCCGGGGTAAACTATATCGTACCTCCAGCCACCAGCCTGGCTTTTGCTAAAGGCATCTTTGGTTTGTCCGTTCAACGTCCATAAACGCAGGGTTTTGTAAATACTTGCATTGTCAAAAGGGGCAGGCATGGTAATGCATATTGCGCCGCCTTCGGCGGTAGTTAAGTTTTTTACTGCGTGAAAAGAGAAGACGGTAACATCAGCAAGGCTGCCTGCTTTTTTACCATAATAACCTGCGCCGAAAGAATGAGCAGCATCCGATACAATGGCAATTCTATTTAATTGCTGTTGAACTTCACCTTTAGGTGAAAACATACTTTTTATAGCAGGCTCGTTAACCAACGTGTAAATGCCATTATAGTCGCAGGGCCAACCGGCAAAATCTACCGGCATAATCGCTTTGGTTTTTGGGGTAATAGCTGCCCTTATCTTTTCTACACTTATATTAAAATCATCGTCCACATCAACCATAACCGGTACCGCACCAATATGCATAACAGCCAATGCTGTTGCACAATAAGTGTAGGCCGGGATAATAACTTCATCGCCACGGCTAATGCCCAGCCAGTGTAACACCAGCATGAGGCCCGAGGTTGCAGAGTTTACACACAAAACATGCTCCACACCTGCATAAGCTGCCGTAGCTTCTTCCAGCGCTTTTACTTTAGGGCCTGTGGTGATCCACCCGCTTCTGAGCGATGCCGTTACTTCTTCAATAACATCATCATCAATAAACGGTGGCGAAAATGGAATTTTCATGACTGATATCGGGTATTCAATTTTGGTTGTGCATTATAGCCTTGTAGAAAACCCTTGAGGGTTCCCCAACCATAAGAGAAGTGAAACGCAAAAAAGACGAACGGTAGTACAATCTTACGTCCATCATTTTCATATTTTAAGGAGCGAATGGTAAATAACAAGCCAAGTAACAGGTGCATACTTACAAAAAGACCGAATACACTTAATAACCAGGTTGATTTTAAAAGCAACAGTTCCGTTAGGCCTGCAACCCCCAATAAGATTAATCCTAACGTAAAAAAAAACGGAATAAAATGATGAATACGCATGGATCTTGCATGTATCCGGACACTTTTTGCGTTCCAAAACCCATTTTTAACTGCATATTTCATCAACGCTTTTAAATCTGACGGTGGCCTGTAGTAACACCAGGTTTTCCAGGTGCTGTACAGCGTATGACCGGCATCCAAAATGCGCTGGTTCATATCGTTGTCCTGGTTTCTTTCAAGGGTATTATCGTACCCACCCAAATCAAGTAAAACCTGTTTTTTAAATACGGGGTAAGGCACCGAGTGAGCATATCCTTCTTTTATGGTACGCGACGAATTAGAAGAAACGCCAAATATGCTTAACGATACCCATTCGCACAATTTTGGTTCGTACCTGCCCGACGAAGATTTGGTTATTATTCGCCCTGAGCAACCTGCTGCCCCGCTTTTTATTAGTTCTTCGTAACAAACCTGCAGGTAATCCTGCTGGTATTTGGCATGGGCACCCAGGATGGCCACATACTCGCCTTTGGCACTTTTTAAACCTGCATTAAAAGCAAATGGAGTTTTTCGTTCGGGATTATCAATCATTCTTATAAAAGGATAGCGATTGCTATATTCTTCTATAATTTTCCTGGTTTCATCTGTAGACCTGCCGTCGCAGATAAGAATTTCCAATTCGAAGGAATGATACTTTTGACTTAGAAAACTGTCAAGGGTATCGGCTATATATTTTTCTTCGTTGTAGGTGGGACAAATAATCGAAAGTATCATCTATAGGTTAATAAGTAATAAGCGTTAATAATGGTAAGTTCGAAGTTTGAAAACCCGGCATTTGTTTTTTTAATAGCCGACATGAGTGCCCAATGTGATATTCTATTTAAATGCCGCAGTTTAAAATATTTAATAAGTTTCTTAGAAGCTGTTTAAAAATGAAGTCTTATAATACCAACAGTAGTTTTCCATAGCTTCATTCTTGCGTCGCAATCACTTCATCTGTAGTAAATAGGGCATCTTCTTTTCAAAATCATAGTTTCAAATTAAATTTAAACAGCTTCTTACCTGTAACGCTTTAACCGGCATTTAATTTTTTAGCCGAGCGGTAAATTTTTTCGATGATCTCAATAGTTTTCATTGCTTCGAACGAATTGGTAGAAATGGCCTCGCCCCGTAACAGTACGTCGGCTACGTTCTCATACACTTTATCGTGGTTAGACATGGAGCCGGTATAGTCTCCGTAGTTATTGGCTTTGTTACCCTGTGGCAGGTCTTTAATTTCAAATCCTTCAATATTTTGATACTCCAGTTCATTTAAATACTGCCCTCCTATTTTTACGGTTCCTTTTTCTGCAACCAGGGTAATGGAACCCTCCATGTTTTTTTGATGGCTGTTGACGGTATAGTGCAAGCTGCCGATTGCCCCGTTATGCAGTTCCAAAATGGCAACACCGGTATCTTCAAAATCGATGATGGACTGGTGGGCAAAGTTTCGGGTAAGTGCATAGGCATTATTTACATCACCCACCAGGTAGTAAATAAGGTCTATAAAATGACTGAACTGTGTAAACAAGGTGCCACCATCCATATCGGCAGTGCCCTTCCACGAGTTTTGGTAATAACGTTCATTCCTGTTCCAAAAACAGCTTACCTGGAAACTAAATATTTTACCCAATATCCCTTTATCAATGGCATTTTTAACTGCAATAACCGGCGGATTAAACCTGTTCTGTTTAATGGCAAACAGGCGTTTGTTGGCACGTTCCGCTTCTTTAATCATTTCGCCACAATCGCTAACTGAAATGGCCATTGGTTTTTCGCAAAGCACATGTTTGCCAGCCCTCAATGCCTTGATTGCATGCTGCGCATGAAGACCATTGGGCGTACAAATGGAAACCACTTCAACCCCTGGTTCCTTTGCAAGCAATGTATCCAGATCAGTATAAGCAATGGCATTGTATTCTTTGCTCAATGTGGCAGCTTTCTCTTCATCTACATCGCATACAGCAACCAGCTCTGCATAGTGTTTTATATGCGCTGCATGCCGCACTCCAATTTTACCACAACCAATCAAAGCAAATTTTAGTCTGCGCATATTCGTACCTGTCCTTTTCTGTTTTACCGGCTACGAAATAATGGAAACTTACTGAGAAGCTGTCGAAGAATTATATTTTGTAAATACTATGTGTAACGAAGAGCATAATGCCTTAACCACTTCGTACCCTGAGCGGAGCCGAAGGGTACTTTGTATCTATGTGCCTTTTGTGATAAAAAAAACAGCATACGAATATCTTTGCAATAAAATTTAGGCAGCTTTTTAGAAGAGAAGGAAAATCTATTTTATAATTTTATATGTGCGGGAACCCCCTGCATAAGACCAAGAGACGTTTAAATATCAGGCAGATAATTCATCAAACACCTTCAACCATTTTTTCATGACGGGTTCGGCATCAAACTGTTTTGAAAACTCAAGGCCATTTTTAGCCAGTTGTATTCCCTTTTGATTGTTCTGAACAATTGAATCAATTGCCGCTGCCATAGCTTCATCGTCGTTGGGCGAAACCAGTAAACCATTGATGCCATCCTTTACCAAAAAGGGTATGCCACCCACATTGGTTGATATCACCGGCAAACCCATGGCCATCATTTCGATAAATGTTACCGGTGCATTGTCTATCAAATTGGTGCAGACATAAATATCGAGGGTGGCTGCATATTGCGCTTTCTGTTGTTGGGTAATGTATCCCGGAAATTCAATTTTATCCAACACATCCAGGCGGGCTGCAAGTTCCTTTAAACCTTGTAACATGCCGCGGTCGTAACCTGCCATCACCATTTTAAAGTCCGGGTATTTTTTAGCAAGAATTCCGGCAACTCTTATTGCCATTTGCGGGTTGTATATGTCTTCAAGCGTACGCATCCAAAACAGCGCTGGCCTGAAGCTGGTTTTATGTTGAAATGAATATTCCTTTAACTGGACAACGTTTTCAATGAGTATGTTTTTAACGCCATAATCTTTTAATACGGTTTGAATAAAAGCGGAAGGACAAACAATGACATCGGCTCTTTTAAAAGACTTGAGGTATTTGCCCGGCGATTGTTTCATTCGTTCAGGTATGCTGCCGCCATGAATGATCAGGATGACTTTTTTACCCAGCCATTTTAACAGCGTGGTAGAAACGGCTTCCCATACATAACTCATTATGCCACCATACAACGGAACAATGGCGATGTCATATTCTTTTCTCCTGCTGTAGATGGTGCCAACCGTATCTGTAAACCTCCCTACTTTGCCCAACTGATCGCTTACGGTAATGGTCTCCACCTGGTTATTTTGCAGCAATTCGGCCAACTGGTCAGCAGCCGTACGCATTATGATGCTCCGGTTCTTTTCGGATAAAAACAGGCCAACGATCAATATTTTTTTGGATGCGTTTTTCATAAGATTGCCTGCCGAAACTATGGCTTAGTTGAACCTGCTTTTATTTTAGATATCACGGCCCTGAACTTACCATTGTTACCAACAGGAATATCGCTCATTTCATTTATGTGAATGTTTACTTCTCCCAACTGGCTTAACATACGGGTCTTAATGGTCTCCCGTTCTCTAACTGTTAAGCCATTGGTCATAATATTTATAGTAAACCTATCAATTTCCTCCTGTATCACCTGCCCTTTTACAACATTAGATAGGTTTAAAAAAATGCCATGGAAGCGTACCATTTGGCGGCCATCTTTACCCACTACCACATCTTCTACCCTGCCCACAATTTCATCAATAACCGTAAAGACCCG
This sequence comes from Chitinophagaceae bacterium, assembly GCA_026786345.1. Taxonomy (GTDB): domain Bacteria; phylum Bacteroidota; class Bacteroidia; order Chitinophagales; family Chitinophagaceae; genus Segetibacter. The sequence continues at coordinate 1,182 of JAJAYD010000349.1, read as the reverse complement.
GCCACATTTAGTTACCTGGTCTTCAGAAACTTTAACCATATCGCCAATACGATACCTTATTAACGGCTGGTCGTAATTGAAAAAACCGGTGCAAACCAATTCACCTTCTTCGCCCGGTTGTGCAGGCGTTCCATCTGCCTTAAGAATTTCAATGTAGGCAGAGTCGGGACTGAGCAATAGTTGCCCATGTTCATTTTCTGAAATCAGTCCACAGTTCTCAACACCGCTCCAGCCATCAAACACTTTACAATTGTACACGTCACCCAATGTGGTACGCATGGTGGGTGTGAGCTTTTCGCTTGAAGTAAGCACGGCCTTCATAGGCGGCGGAACTACACCGGCTTCCTGTAAGAACTTTGCAAGAATATAATTTGACATGGCATAGCCAACCATGTACCGGGTTTCGTATTTCAACATTCCTTCGGCATAGCCCGGTGCTGTTTGTTTGTTGATGTGGTAGGCTGAGAAATACAATTGCTTTTCAATAAAATTATAACGGTAATAGGGTGGTTTGGCATCGCCAGCCGGAATAATACGCCTGCCACCAATCATGCCTCTTGGATCGAACCTGCTTACACCAGCCCAGTTTCGAACCCGGGCTTCGTACAAAGCAGATGACCTTTGGTGCATAGCATGAGAGAACAAAATGCTGGTGGGTGTACCGGTACTGCCACTGCTCGAAAAAAAGGTGCCTCCTTTTTCTTTTGTGGTTGATAGCAAGCTTGTTTTTCCTTCGTTGCGAAGTGTATCCTTTTCGAGCAGGGGCAATTTGCTTAATTGCTCTATCTGAAAATGCTGCAACTGTTGTTCGGTAAAACCTGCTTCGGTAAACGATTTGTTGTAATATGGAACTGTATTAAACGAATGCAAAAGCAATTTGCGTAGTTGCAGGGTTTGATAGTCCTTCCATTGTTCAACACTAAACGCCTCACGGTCTTTACAGGCTGCATATTCCTGTTTAAAAATACCCCCAAACCTGCGCAGGTACCATTGAAAACCAAACGCCGATATCCCGATATTTTGTACAAATACGGGTAGGCGTGGGTATATGTTATCCTGGATGAAAGTCATTGGGTCATTGGTAAGTGGTGAGTTGTGAGTGGGTCAATGGAGAGTGGTGAGTGGTGAGTGGTTGTCAATGGTCAATGGTCAATGGTCAGTTGTGAGTTGTGAGTTGTGAGT
>JAJAYD010000348.1 GCA_026786345.1 Chitinophagaceae bacterium | reverse complement strand
GTGATACGCTTGTGCTGTATCAACTGTGCACCAAGGTTAGCAAGCAAAGCCCTTCTGTGGCTTGCTGTACGGCCGAGGTTATTAATTTTGTCTCCGTGACGCATGACGATTGTGTTTTATGAGTTATACCGTGTCAGGAATTATAACCCGATTTTAAAGTAAAAAATGAAAAGTAAAAATCAAAAAGTAAACGTGTTTTTACTTTTTAATTTTAACTTTCTACTTATCTAATAATCTTCTTTATCAATACCCATTTTACTCAGGTCCATTCCAAAACCTAAACCTCTTTCGTTCAACACCTGCTCAATCTCACTTAAAGATTTCTGACCAAAGTTTCTAAACTTCATCAGGTCTTCCTGCTCGTATTGTACCAGCTCACTTAAGCTGTTAATCTTAGCAGCTTTCAGGCAATTAAATGCACGAACTGACAGATCAAGATCTTCCAAAGGTGTTTTCAAAATCTTACGTAGTTGTAACGTTTGTTCGTCAACCAGGTCTTCCTTCTTTTCTTCTTTGTTATCAAAAGTGATGTTCTCATCAGTAATAATCATCAGGTGCTGGATCAAAATCCTTGAAGCCTGCTTTACAGCTTCTTCGGGATGAATAGTACCATCAGTTGTAACATCCATTACCAATTTTTCGAAGTCAGTTCTTTGCTCAACACGGGTGTTCTCAATAGTATACTTAACGTTCTTTATTGGCGTATGAATACTGTCGATAGGCACATATCCAAATGGAGTATCCTTTAGTTTGTTATCCTCAGCCGGTACATAGCCACGGCCCTTTGCAATGGTAAGCTCAATATCAAGTTTAGCTGTGTTGTCCATAGTGCATATAAGCAACATTGGATTCATTACATCAAAACTTTGTGTAGCATCACCTATAATACGTGCAGTAAATTCAGTTTGGTTTTTTATACTAAGGGTAACCTTTTCAGTAATCACTTCATGATCAACTTTCTTTTTGAAACGTACTTGCTTCAAATTCAAAATAATCTCAGTTACGTCTTCGGTAACTCCCTTAAGGGTTGCAAATTCATGTTCTGCACCCTCAACTTTAATTCCTACAATGGCATAACCCTCCAGAGAACTCAGTAACACTCTTCTAAGTGCATTTCCTATGGTAAGGCCATATCCTGGCTCCAATGGACGAAATTCAAATTGTGCTTCAAAATCATTTGCTTTTTGAAGAACGATTTTGTCGGGTTTTTGAAAATTTAAAATAGCCATGTTTTATTGACGATTTATTGTTTAAAATTTTTTTTGTGAACCGAACAGATGATTATTTATTAAACTTCCGTTGCGTCGCACTCTTTTACGGTAAGTCGATAGTCAACAGTCAATAGTAAATAGTCAATCCTTATTAGTTATTAAAAATTATAAGTACCAACCTCTAACTTTTAACTTACCACCTATTATCTATTACTCTCCACCTACTAGTCACTACTTCCTACTTACGACTTATAACTTACTACTTATAACTTACTACTTACTATACAATTCAACTATCAGTTGCTCCCTAATGTTTTCAGGAACACTCTCCCTTTCAGGATAAGTAATAAAAGTTCCGGTAAGTTCACCCTCATTCCAATCTAACCAGCTAAACTTAAGGTTTTTACCACGAATGTTACTGGTAACTGCTGAGTTTACTGAGCTCTTCTCTTTCAGTCCAATTTTATCACCAGGCTGTAATTGAAACGATGGAACGTTAGTTACCAAACCGTTTACCGTAACGTGCTTGTGACTTACCAACTGGCGGGCAGCCGGACGGCTTGGGGCAATACCCAAACGAAAAACTGTGTTATCCAAACGGGCTTCCAATAATTTAATTAGGTTTTCACCGGTTACACCCTTACGGCGGCTGGCTTCTCCAAATGTGTTACGGAATTGTTTCTCCAATACACCATATGTGTATTTGGCCTTTTGTTTTTCCTTTAACTGAGTTGCGTATTCACCTAAAGTTTTACGCTTGCGCTGAGCACCATGTATACCCGGAGGGTTACTATTTTTGCTCAACCATTTTCCATTACCTAAAATGGGTTCTCCAAACATCCTGGAGATTTTGGTTTTTGGACCAGTGTACCTTGCCATGTTTTCTGTTTTTAGATTTTTTGTTCCCGGTACAGATCAGTAAAAATCTTAAAATTTAATCTGTACCAGCTTGTAAATTAATTCCAAAGTCAAAATGCAAAATTCAAAAACCGAACAAGCATTATTATTATAAACACCAAGTCCCCCATCGGGGGATTTAAGGTTCTTTTAAACTCTTCTCTTTTTTGGAGGACGACAACCATTGTGCGGTAAAGGTGTAACATCTTTAATCATGGTGATTTCTATACCACTGTTAGCCAGTGCACGTATAGCTCCTTCCCTTCCCGAACCCGGACCCTTTACATAAACGTCCACTCTTTTTAAACCAGCTTCCAAAGCAACTTTAGCAGCATCCTGTGCAGCTAACTGTGCAGCATAAGGAGTATTTTTCTTAGACCCACGAAAGCCCATTTTACCGGCACTTCCCCAGCTAATAACCTGTCCGTTTTTATTGGTAAGAGAAATTATAATGTTGTTGAAAGTTGCGCTAATATGTGCATCGCCATAAGCATCTACTTTTACAACTCTTTTTTTAGCAGCAGCCTTTGCGCTGTCTTGTCTTTGTGGTGCTTTCGCCATGTTTTTGTGTTGAGGTAATCTTTAACAATGAATGCATCCCGCTTTTGCGCGGAACCCGAACTTTCCCTCCTGATTCTCTTAAAGAAACGATCCGGTAAAAGGGCGGTTGGTATAAAGCAACAGGCAGGTAGAAAATTCTAACCTGCTTGTCTAATGTATTAAATTCTATTTCTTTGGTGCTTTTTTCTTACCGGCAACTGTTTTACGCTTGCCCTTTCTTGTACGGCTATTAGTACGGGTACGCTGACCACGCAAAGGCAAACCTTTACGGTGACGCAGGCCACGATATGAAGCAATATCCATTAAACGCTTAATGCTCATTTGAACTTCACTGCGCAGGGCACCTTCAACTTTAATTTCGTTAGTTATCAGGTTACGAATAGCAGTTTGCTCATCATCATTCCACTGGTTAACTTTCTTGCTTCTGTCAATTCCTGATCTGTCAAGAATTTCCTGGGCAGTAGAGCGACCTATTCCATAGATATAGGTTAATCCTATTTCGCCTCTTTTATTTTTTGGTAGATCAATACCGGCAATACGAGCCATATTTCTTTTTAATTATAAATGATGAATTATGAATGTAAATGGCACAGCTCATAATCCTGAATTTTTAATTTTTAATTACTGATTAACCCTGGCGCTGTTTATAGCGGGGATTTTTCTTGTTAACAACATACAGTTTGCCTTTCCTTCTTACAATTTTGCAATCTGCACTGCGTCTTTTAATTGAAGCTCTTACTTTCATTTTTATTCTTTTTTCCTATTGCTAATCGCTATTAGCTTTGGGCTAACAGCTTTTTAATTGCTAATGCTTATAGCTATAGAGCTACAAGTTTATTATTTATACCTGAATATGATCCTTCCCCTGCTTAAATCATACGGACTCATTTCAACCCCTACTTTATCACCTGGAAGAATACGTATGTAATTCATTCTCATCTTTCCTGATATGGTTGCGATGATTTCGTGGCCGTTCTCCAACTTTACACGAAACATGGCATTAGATAGGGCTTCTATTATCGATCCATCCTGTTTAATCAGCGCTTGTTTAGACATACTTTTTTTCGGAGCGCAAAGATAAGAGTATGAGATGTAACAGAGAAAAAATGGTGGATAATTTTAAATTTTTTGTGGAAAAGTTAATAAGTTTTACCAAAAAAACGGCTAATTATAGGAAATCAACATTTTTTCGCACTGGAATCTCAAGTTGGAGAACTTGAGATAGAAAAATTTAAATGCTTTAAAAGCGTGGGAATAAAAAAAATCAACTTAGTAAAGTTGACTTCTTAAGATATTTTTGATCGGGGGAGTAAATAAATAAGCAAGAGCCAGTTCCCAGAGTATTAATAATGGTTTTAGAAACCTTTGCAGGTACCGCAGGACAACCCTGGCTTCTACCCAGGTAGCCGGTCGATCGACAAAAACCTTCTGTAGCATAATCGGCTCCATGAATTACAATAGCTCTTTCCCGGGCATTATCGTTAATATTCTTCTCCAAACCATCCAGCCGCAACGATAAACCGTGTTTACCCTGGTAAGCATCTGCAGTAACATAAAATCCAAGGCTGCTTTGGTTTGATTCAGGCTGATTTGAGAAATCGCGGGCCATCAGGCCACCGGTATTTCTACCATGTGCCACCAGTGAATTTTCTAAAAGCACTTTTCTCTTTAGATCGATAATATACATGCGCTTTTTAGTACTAGGCTGGCTAAAATCCACTATAGTTAGCAGATCAGGATTTTTTACTTTACCTGACATCAATAACTTTTGAAATCCCTGTAAAGCAAACTGGTAGGCTTCTTTACCCAGGTTAAGTTCATCTAAGTGCAATGAATCGTACACATCCATAAAAGGCATGGTGTTTATTGTACTGTTTATACTGTCAACTGAAATAGTTTTTTTGGGGGAAACTGAATTACCATCGTTTGTAAATGCAGTAACAGCAAATGAAAAAACCAGGAGACCGATGCTCGCAAACAGGATTTTTTTTGTCATAAAATTTCTTCGCGATGATTTGAATAACCGTTATAAATGTTTATGCTGCCTAAAAAAATGGTAGTAAAAACTGTTGAAACGCTTGTTTTAGGTATTGTTACAAACATACAAGGTATAGTTGTTTTAAAAAACTTGCAAGATTAACCTTAACAAAACGAAAAAAGCATCATAAAAGTTGCTCCATTCAGGGTACTGATTTTTAGATTGTTGGCAGAATATAGGCCATTTAAAAGAGGTGTTAAGATATTGTACGTTTCAATTGGGCTTTGGACTTTTTGAAATTTAAGTTATTATAGGTAGGCTTGCCAGGCCAACTTTCTCCAAAAATAAATGCCAATTTTTTAAAAAAGGTTTACAGGTAATATAAACTCCCATTGATTAGGCTGCGTTACTCCTCTATATTCTTTGTTTTGCAACCGGCTGTACCTAACGCCAAAGGTTACGCTTTGCTGGTTCCACCACCTGGTGTCAAAAAATATTTCAGTGCCCACGGTGCTAAAGAAATACTTAGTACTTGATCGAAGGCTTTTTGTTTGGGTATAATCGTAAAAAGCATTTGCCCGTATTCTTTTAAGATATACAATGTTGGCAACTCCTAAATCCGCATACCAAAGTGGAATGTGATAATTGAAACCAAAACGCGACATACGTGGAAAATCTATTGAATTGTAACTCCTGGAGAATGGGAAATCATTTGAAAAATAATATTGATTAGCTGTATCCCTTGCTGCGTAAGCAACATTTAAAACCATGCTATGATTGGTATGAATGCCGGGCAGGTACAAATTGCCCGAGGCCAAAAACTGGTTGGCTGTATACTTGTTGATGATGTTGCGGTATTGAAGAAGAACAGTTTGTGCCCAATGAGGATAAATATGTTGTACTGCCTTTTGTGTTTGTGAAGAAAACAAAACACGTTGTTGTAAATAATTGAAATTCTGGTCCTGGTATATCTTTTTGGCTATGCCATTTAATTGTACTCTTTTAGTAAAAATATTAGAATAAACGGTAAGGAATGTATAATGCTTACCAGCCGAAAGGTTCAAAGGCAATCGTAGTCCTGCGTTTGCTTCCGTTTCGTTGTAAAATAGTGTAGTATCGCGGCTGTAATTGATAGTACGGTTCCAGGTTCTGCTGGCACCAACGGAGGATTGCAGGTACCATCCCCCATAAATAAAATTGAGCCCGATTTTATTGCTGCCTTCATTTTTATTATAGGTGTAAGCCAATTCTGATTGCAATGTGTTTAAAATGTTTTGTCCGTAAACTGTAAAAGAAAACTCCGGCTGGTCGTAATAGGGTCGCCAGCTATGAAAATTGAATAAACGATAGCCTTTGCTATAATTTTTAATGGTAAAGTCTCTGGCAGGTATCCTATTAATTACATCTTTTGGTTCGGCAGCCAGGGCTTTAGGCAGATAGAGATCAGGCAGGCTTTCAGAGGAAGCGACGGATTTTTGCCATTTCAGGTTTGCATCCACATTTACCAAACGATACCCATCAGCTGTAAAAGTTGAAGCAACTATTTGCCTGTTCAATGGATTGATAGTTGCATGATAAAGCCCACCCGGCTGCCTTGCTATCCGATAAACTGAACGGGTTTTTTCAAGGTAGGCCCATAATTCATCACTTCCTTTGTAAGTGGATGTAAATAAAACTGTATCGCCATGAACTACCGGGTAACCTATAATTCGGTTTTCATAAGGCAGCAGTTCAATTGTTTTGCTGTTAACAAGGTTTATTTGCTGCAAAGCCATTTGGCCTTTGGCATTTCGAACGGCTGTATAAATCATGCTATCATTTGCAGAAAAAACGGGGAATGTGTAAACCACTCCCGCTGCACCATTCATTCTAAATTGCCTTTTACCAAGTGTATCAATAACTATGAGAATGGACAATTGGTTAACATTCATTTCTACAACGGCTATCTTTTGCCCATCATGTGAAATTGCCGGTGAAAAAAACCGTTCTTTCGAAGTAATTTTTTTAGTTTTTCCTGTTTGAATG
>JAJAYD010000347.1 GCA_026786345.1 Chitinophagaceae bacterium | reverse complement strand
CCATATGGCTTTTGAACCGGCTCACCGGTTAGCTCAGAAAAGGTTGCTAAAAAATCGATTAAACTGACCGTCGAGGTGTAGGTAGCCTGTTTTTTTATTTTTGCCGGCCATTGTATAATTAACGGAATATGATGTCCTCCATCCCATATATCACCTTTTTGTCCCCTCTTGTTCCAGTTACTCTGGTGCCCAAACATTTGAATATCCTCTTCCGCCCAGGGTGCCCCGTTATCACTAGCAAAAATGACGATCGTGTTGTCTTCAATTTTTAATGTTTTTAAAGTATTATTTATTTGTTCAACCACGTTATCTATCTGCAACACAAAATCGCCATAAGTTCCAATTGCTGTTTTGCCTTTAAAGTTATTATTCGGCAACCAAGGTGTATGTGGACCTGTTAAAGGAAGATAGAGCATGAATGGTTTTTGTGGCTCATTTTTAACCTGACTTGTAATAAAATTTATACCCTGATTTACGATCGTATCCAGGCAATCCTCCATTTTGAATGATTTAGACATTTCGCCATTTCGCCACCAAACTCCCCGCTCCCAATACACATCATCTTTGCCCGTATACTTTCGGTCCCATACGGGTACTGTAGTATTTAAAATGTGGGGATAGGCATCAGCAGTTAATATAACTTCAGGATCAACAACCGTATTATTTTTTACAAAAACATAAGGCGGCATATCTAAAGAGGCAGGCAATATGTACGAATAATTAAATCCCAGCGAATTCGGTCCTCCACTTATATCACGTTTAAAATCTGTATTGGTTATCCATTTTGATTCAGTCGATGGAATTTGTGGCTTGCTTCCATCTTTAAGGCCCCAGTTTACTCCCAGGTGCCATTTGCCAATACAGGCTGTGGTGTACCCTGATCTTTGCATTAATGACCCAATTGTTTCACGCCCTTGCTCAATAAGCGGGCTTAAATAACCATAGTATCCTTCCTTATCCGGAACACGAAAAGCATAACGGCCAGTTAACAGTCCATAACGCGAAGGGATACAAACAGCACCTCCCGAATGAGCATCGCTGAAATTAATGCTCCTTTGAGCCATCTTGTCAATATTAGGTGTCTTTGTTCTTCCATTGGGATTGTAGTAAGACACGTCGCCGTAACCCATATCGTCGGCAAGGATAATGATTACGTTCGGCCGTTGCACTTCTTTTTTCTGGGAGAAAAGCGGAGAAATAAAAATGATAAAACTTAAAGAGACGGCAATTATTAATAATACATTTTTCATACTTGGCAACAGTTTGAGTTAATAAAAAATGTTTTGAGACTGTAAGAAGCTGTTTAAAAACGATTTTAGTACTTTATATTTCTTATTCACTCCGTGTTCTTTGTGGCTTAAACTCTTGTATTGCTCTGTGGTTAATTTTTTACCACAAAAGGCACGAAGGAAAAGGCAACACAAAGTACCCGGAGAAAAAACCATTTTCATTTTTAAAAAGTTACTAAAAGACAAGAGATTTTATAAACAAATGAATTAACAAGAGAAAATTGGCAGAAGATAGTTTATGCAAAAAATTACCTTTTATTCACCAATTGTCAATAGCAAATTATTGAAAGTTTACTAACCTGTAAACGTAAACCCAGGTGGAGGATTAAAAGATTTTGGGAAGCTATTTGTTGTGTAACCAAAACAGGTTGTCAATGGCGTTGTTCGATCCCCGCTTGTCTGCGTGGGCAGGCTCCGCACTGAATGCCGGGGTCCTTTGGCAAACGCACATAGCCTTTAAAGGAGGGCCCGGCTGAACGAAACATATTGCGGGGGGATTTTTTGTTTGATGCGGTTGAATGTTAACTCCTCACTATCCTTTAGGCACCGTCATTTTTACCAAATAATAAGGCCGGTCAGGCCATCATACTTTTATGGGTATTGGACAAAATAATACACAATAACTCTAAGCAAAAACGATGTATTACAATGTGTGGGGCATTTATATCATACAATGTTTCAAAATTATCTCATGCCTCTGAGTTGTTATTAAACACCTGTTGTCCAAATGGGTGGTATAAGCTTTGAAGCTACTTATGCCAAAGCCCTTTAATTTTTTAACACTTAAATATTCTATTATGAAAGCATTGGTTTATTATGGTCCGTACGATGTAAGGGTTAGCGAAATGCCCGACCCAAAAATTGAAGAGCCAACAGATGTATTGGTACAAGTTACCACCAGTAATATTTGCGGCTCCGACCTGCACATGTACGAGGGTAGAACCGACATGGAAAAAGGAAGAATTTTTGGCCACGAAAACTTAGGAAAGGTGGTAGAGGTTGGTAAAAGTGTTACCAACATTAAGGTAGGCGATATGGTATGTATGCCCTTTAACATTGGTTGTGGTAAATGTAAAAATTGCGAAAAAGGATTAACCGCTTTTTGTTTGACCATGAACCCGGGCTCTGCAGGTGCAGCTTATGGCTTTGCAGGAATGGGGCCCTACAGTGGCGGACAGGCGGAGTATTTGCGGGTTCCCTACGGAGATTTTAACTGCCTAAAACTGCCTGAAGATGCCATTGAAAAGGAGAATGATTATGTAATGCTTTCCGATATTTTTCCTACCGGTTATCACGCTACAGAGTTGGCTGGTGTTAAGCCGGGCGAAACGGTAGTTATATATGGAGCAGGGCCTGTAGGCTTAATGGCTGCACATTCGGCGGCAATAAAAGGTGCCAGTAAAATAATGGTGGTAGATAGTCATAAGGATAGATTGAAACTTGCTGAAGACTTTGGAGCAATCGCTATTGACTCAAGTAAAGGAACAACAGTTGAACAAGTTTTGGATATGACCGACGGACAAGGGGCTGACAGGGGATGCGAATGTGTGGGGTATCAGTGCTGCAATACACATGGTGAAGAACAATCTAACGTAACTATGAACGAACTGGTTCAGGCGGTAAAAGCCACCGGCTCTATCGGCGTAGTGGGTGTGTTTGTACAAAAGGATCCTAAATCTAAAGAAACGTTGGAAAAGAAAGGACATATGGATTTTGACTTTGGAAGTTTTTGGATGAAGGGTCAGCGCATTGCAACAGGGCAAGCCAATGTAAAATCGTATAACCGCGAGTTATGTGCCCTGATATCTGCAGGTAAGGCAAAACCCTCAGCCATCATTTCTCATGAGTTATCGTTGGATGAAGCACCGGATGCCTACAAACATTTCGATGATCGCGACAAGGGCTGGACAAAAATTCTTTTGAAGCCCGGACAAAAGGCGAAGAAAAAATAAGCAGTGCTGCATAGTTAGTTCGGGGAGTTTAGCAGAATAGTTTTGGCTTTAAATACAATGGGTGGTTACAAACTTTACCACGTTCAGCCTTCAAACTTACCGGGTCAGCGTTCTGCTGAAGCTTCCAAACTTTAATAATCCCGACGACCGTCGGGATTATTTACATTCATACTTTAATCTGTCGTTTTTTTTGTGCAGACGGGTTCTCCTTAGCTAAGCTTTTTGAGTTGGCATGCGACACCTGTCTAGAGAGTACTGGGTAAGCTCTGTACTTCTTGCCGGGGGGTCTTGGCAAACGCACAAGGTTGTGAAGGAGACTCTTGCAGTAAATAAACTTATAGATGATGCCTGCGTTTGTACTGCTGCATTATGTAGTAAAAAGTTTTTAAACAGCTATTTTGCTACCCCACCACCAAACCACTACAATGATCGTAAACTATAAAGAAACGGGCTGGCAGGTAATTACCCAAAGGGCACATGGGCTTTTAGCCGCGCAGATAGGTATGCATTGGAAAGCAAGTGACAGACCGGAAAGATGGACAGAAACTTTAATTGCCGTTGCCGACCACGATGATGCAGAAGTTGAACTGGATGGCGAAAACCTGTTGACCGCCGCAGGTGGTCCGCTAAACTTTTCTATGAAGACGTTTGAGCTGGACCATTGTACTAAAATGTGGATGCTTACCATAACAAAGAGCCGGTATGTTGCATTGCTTACATCCATGCACATGGAGTTTTTGTACAGGAAGGAGGCGCAGGAGAACGCAGCAGCTTACCAGTTTCTTGAGGAACAAAATGCCATGCGGCAGGTGTGGATGAAAGAGCTTGGGCTGGATAAGAAAGCAATTGAAAAGGCATATAACTTTTTGGAGTGGTGCGATGCCTTTTCGTTGTTGTTATGCAAAGAACAAATACAACCAGAAAAAAGAGGGACTGAGATAAGTACCGGGACCGCCGGCGAGGTGTACCAGGTGTTCCAGGAGGAGGAGCATGTGCTTACCGTAAAGCCATGGCCTTTTGATACAAATGATTTTAAAGTGTGCTTCGAATCCAGAGACATAAATGCATTACAATTTGAAAGTTCTTCAGCTTTTCGAAAAGCATTTATAGAAGCTCCGGTAACTGAAACCGTATGGAACATAAGGAAAAAGGCAGGGAAAGTAACGCGGCCGCGGAAGACGTAGGGAGTTAGGGAGAGCAGCCTGTTTATAATATTACAGCCGTTGTGTTTTTTCTCGGGCTCCATAGGTGGCTCCTTGCTCGCTTTTGTTTTTGGCGGTTCTGCTGGAGCCTTTGAAATCTGATTTATTTGTTCGGTACAAACAGGGTGCTCCTAACGGAGCTAACTACTTCAACTTTTCTATTTTCTTTTTGCCTTTTTACATTTAGTTAGAAACATTCCACTTGTATACTCATCATATAACTCAAACAAATACTATATCTGCTTAGTCTCGTTCACAAATTACCGGGGCCGGTAGCAGAGGTCTGCGGTTTGTTTAATACCTGGTGGACTTTTACTAATACGGTTACTATTTTTGCCGCTGTTGCGTGTTCGTTACCAACAGCCCCTTGATTAGATATATTTGCACGTGAAGAACACCTGCAAAAGCAGAAAAGTATAAATCATAAATCATAAAACAGGAACACAGGTGACATTAAATTTTTGTGGAACTTTTTTTGCTTGATATACAGAGATATTTTTCCTCCTACATATAGCAACTATATCCCTTTTATTGTCCTCACTTATAGTCACCCCTAATATAACTTCAGCAATTATCCCATCAGGGAACATAAAAATTCTTTCTTTGTTTGAAGGGGGGACAGGATAAAACAATTTGTTGATTCTATACTCACATTCATAACTCCAACTAATCGCTTTGGAATGAGAAATGGTAAACATATCGTTGATATGGTTACTACTTAATGGATCTCTTTGAGGGTAGTCAGTTTGATAGGAAACCATTCCTCCTGAGACCATAGTAGGGAAATTTTTGATTTTTCCTTCATAAAATCCAATACATATGCCTTTATGGCTATTCGCGTAATGAGACCACATAAGAATAGGATTCCACACTGCACTAAAACAAATTATTACCTGATGGTTATTATTAGAAGTAAACATCATTTCTTCATATTCCTTCTGAACCTTTGATAAATCTTTAAGTTTTGCATTCATAACACCTCTCATTTGTGATACATTGAGAGGCCTACTAGAATTACTCTCCTTAAATTCTAAAACAATTTTTTCTATGTATTTTTCTCTCTTGCGCGGTGTATCTAAAAGTGAGAAATTATACGTTATTCGAAAATCAAAAGGGTCATTAAAATCCTTGGGAGAAGCAAAATATAATTCATTATTCAGAAGAACTCTTTTATGTAAAGGGTTAACCCAATCTCGATACTTATATATTATTTCGGGGTAAGGCATCGTTTATGTTTTTTGGTTTCTTAATATGTTTCCTAAATATAATAGTTACGATATTATTCAATCGGTTGTTCAAGGTATTCCGCAGGCCACTTCGACCTTAAAGTAAAGTGTTGTTCTTTAAGTTACTGGCATTTAAAAGCCAAAAAGTTCTGCGGCATGCATTAGAACAACGCCATAATTTTATTTTGTATAGGAACCCCCTGGCAGAACGGCACTCCAACAACGCCACCATTTATCTTAACAGGAGAACCTTTTTGCAGAACGGGCTGAAAATATTGCTATAATATTGAGGTTAATATTTGTTATATGTTTAAAATTTTTTCTGCCGTTTTTGCCTGTTTCATCTGTTTTATTCTTCCATTACAGGCCCGGCATACAACAAGCGTTTTATCACCCGACGGAAACATCGTTTTTATGTTTCGTATTACTAAAGGCCAACCGCAATACAGCGTTAAGTTTAAGAATAAAATATTGGTTGATTACAGTAGTTTAAGCTTGCATTTTTTAAATGATTCTTTTGGCAATAATATAAAAACGGGAAAAATAGTTGTTTCGGATGGTGTGGAGGATTATAGCTTACCGGCAGGCAAAACCAGTAAAGTAAGTGATGCCTATAAAGAAGCATTAATACCCATGCAGGAAACAACAGGGAAAAGTAGGTTGATTAATTTTCGGGTAAAGGTTTTTAATGATGGACTGGGCTTTAGATATGAATATCCGCAGCAGGCAAACTGGACCGATTACACGCTTACTGATGAGAACACTACGTTTAACCTGGCCGGCAACCCAACGGCAAGAGTAGCTTTTTTAGAAAATTATTTTACCTCGCATGAGCATCGCTATAATGTATTGCCTTTAAATGATATTAAGAATGATACGCTGATGGATATGCCTGTGTTGTTTCAATCCGGCAATACTTTTATGGCCATTACAGAGGCAAACCTTCTCGACTATGCGGGCATGAGTTTAATTAAGCGCAACGGCATTCTAACAAGCCACTTAACACCATTGCCTAATCAAAACAGTATTAAAGTAAAAGCTGTTTTGCCGCATCACAGCCCCTGGCGTGTAATGATGATCAGCGACAGGATTGGTGCTTTAATTGAATCAAATATTCTTACCAATCTAAGTGATCCCTCCAAAATAAAAGATGTATCATGGCTTAAACCCGGCAAGGCAACTTTTCATTGGTGGAACGGAGATATATCGCCTGATACAACCTGGGAGCCGGGTGTTGGTTTTGAATTCAATAAATACTACATTGATTTTTGCGCAAGAAACAATATACAATACCATTCAGTAATTGGTTACAGAAGGGTGGCGTGGTACCAGAATGATGGCCTGGATTATTCACCCGGACCAAATACAGACGTAACCAAACCAAGACCCGGTCTTGATATACAGGCATTGAGCGATTATGCAAAATCAAAGGGCGTACGGTTGCGTTTCTGGGTGCATTGGCAGGCGCTTTATCCTAAGCTTGACACTGCTTTTGCCTTATTTGAAAAATGGGGGATTGCAGGAATGATGGTTGATTTTATGGACAGGGATGACCAGGAAATGGTGAAGATGCAGGAAGAGATTTTGCAGAAAGCTGCTGCACATCATTTGGAAATTCAGTTTCATGGTGCATATAAACCTACCGGTTTAAGCCGCACGTATCCCAATGAATCTACCCGTGAAGGAACACTCAATTATGAGCATGATAAATGGGGTAACCTTATTACCCCGGATGATGATATCAATATACCTTTTACACGCGGACTTGCCGGCACAACTGATTACCATCTCGGTGGCTTCAGGGCAATGCCCCAGTCGACCTTTAAGGTGCAGACAACACGGCCGCATGTTTTAGGCACCCGGTGCCACATGCTCGCCATGTATGTAGTATTAGAAAACCACCTGGCAATGGTGTGCGATGAACCGCAGGCATACGAAGACCAGCCGGGATTTGAATTTATTAAAGAGATCCCCACCGTTTGGGATGAAACGGTAGTGCCCGGTGCAGAAGTGGGTGAATGGGTTTCGATAGCACGGCGAAAAGGAACAGTTTGGTATATGGGAACCATTAATAACAGCAAGGAAAAAACGGTAACTGTTCCGCTAAAATTTCTATCTGCCGGAAATTATCATGCAACAATTTATAAAGATGCTGCTGACGCAGTTAACCATCCCAATAATCTTATTAAAGAAGAAAAAACAGTGAATTCTTCTGAAAGCATAACGATTGATTTGCCTTCGGGTGGGGGGGAGGTGATAAGGTTTGAATT
>JAJAYD010000346.1 GCA_026786345.1 Chitinophagaceae bacterium | reverse complement strand
TTTTATGTTTTTATGCTTTATGTTTAATCTATAATGCTTTTGTTATTATGCTTATGTAAAAATGCATATGGCAAAATGCAAATTGCATATGGCAAAAGTCAAAAGGCAAAAGGCAAAAGGCAAAACGCAAAACGCAAAAGGCAAAACGCAGATCCTGGCTGCCGGCTTTTTTTGGCTTACGGCTAACGGCTATAAGCTATTTCTTCTGGCTATTGGCTAACGACTACACTTACGGTACATTAATATACTTATGCACCTGCAGGCTCAACTCCCATTTGGGATTTGACTTTATATAGTCAATTATAAGAGGTGTAACCAGTGGAGCTTTTTCCCATTCAGGTTGAAGATAAAGTTTACAGCCAGGACTTACTTGAGCAGCATACGTTTCTGCCCAACCAAAGTCGTGTTTGTTATAGATCACCACTTTTAATTCGTTCGCCAGGGGCAAATTTTCGGGTACCGGAGCTTTGAATTTTTTGGGGGATAAGCAAATCCAGTCCCAATCTCCGCTTAAGGGTGATGACCCCGATGTTTCGATGTTGGTTTCAAAGCCGGCGGCATGCAACTGCCTGGTCAATTCATGTAGGTTGTGTAAAAGCGGTTCTCCACCGGTTACCACTGCCAGTCTGCCGGGGTATTGTGTTGCTCCGTCAATAATTTCTTCAATACCTAATTGAGGGTGAAGCGAAGCATCCCAGCTTTCTTTCACATCGCACCAAAAACATCCCACATCACAACCACCCAAACGAATAAAATAGGCTGCCCTTCCCTGGTGAAAACCTTCGCCCTGGATGGTATAAAAAGCTTCCATTACCGGAAGTGTCTGTATATCCTCTGTAATCAATGACATAAACCGCAAATGTACAACTACATAAATAAATGATTGGCTGGGGAAGTTATGCAGGGTAGGCTTGCCTTTCTACGTCATTCACTGGAAAGTGATAATAATTTATTTTTAACTGCACACAATAGAATACCAAAGAATAAAAAGGGTTCATAAAATCAGTGGGAGTTTAGCGACCTTATAGTTTAAGAGAATTAGCACCATTCGCTACACTTTATTTTCTCCGTAAATAAGCCTCCATGGTATTCTTCATCAATCCTGCAATGGTCATGGGTCCTACGCCACCCGGTACGGGAGAAATGGCCCCTGCCACAGTTGAAACGTCTGCATAATCTACATCACCTTTTATGCGGTAACCTTTTGCAGCAGTTTCATCCATCACACGGGTAATGCCTACATCAATAACTATTGCTCCTGGCTTTACCATATCAGCTTTTACAAATTCTGCCCTGCCTAATGCAGCAATAATTATATCGCCCTGCAGGCAAAGGTCTTTCAGGTTGTGGGTATGCGAATGACAGATGGTGACGGTACAATTTCCATAGGTTGTATTGCTGCTTAGTAAAATGCTCATGGGGCGGCCAACGATATTGCTGCGCCCAATTACTACGGCATGTTTTCCTTTTGTTTCAAGTTGGTAATGCTCCAGCATAAGCATAATGCCATAGGGTGTCGCAGGTATAAATGTTTCCAATCCCTGTACCATTCTGCCGACGCTAATGGGGTGAAAGCCGTCTACATCCTTTAACGGACTAACAGCACTAATTACCTTGGCTTCGCTTATGTGTTTGGGTAACGGCAATTGCACCAGTATACCGTCGATGGTATCATCATTATTTAATTCGGCTATTTTATCTAAAAGCTCCTGTTCGCTAATGGTTTCATCGAATCTTACCAGCGTACTATCATATCCTATCTCCCCGCAACTTTTTACTTTACCGGCCACATAAGTTTCACTGGCTCCATTTGAACCCACCAATACTGCAGCAAGATGCGGCGCTCTGTTACCATCTTGCTCCAGCCGTAATGTTTGCTGTTTAAGTTGCTCTTTAACTGCTTTGGAAGCAGCGGTTCCGTCTAATCTTAACATGGCCGCAAAGATATTGGGTCAAAAGCAAATAGCTTCCTTCGACGGGAAACTGCTTAATAAATATTTAATTGTATGGGTGCTGTTCTACCAGTATATTTCATACATAAACTCACTGCTTGAAAACACTGCTCCTTTTTGTAGCGCTGCTACCCATTGCTCTTTTTGCCCAGGTTACCAGGCAACCCTTAACGGTGCGTTACACTTCGTTTGGGGCATACAGCAAAAATTTTGTAGATATTTTTTCGGGTTCTTCAAACCAGGCTGCTCTGGCACAACTTAAAACCGGTGGTTTTGGGGTTTACGGCGAACGAAGATTTATGCTGGATGATCTGAACCAGTATAGTGGAATTTTTGCTGTACCAACCAGTTCGGGCACATTTGCTTTGCAGGCCGATTATTTTGGCTTTAGCGGAATGAATGAAAACCAGTTGGGCCTTGCGTATGGAAGGTTAATAAGCAGCCGTCTGGACGTTGGCGTAAAGTTCAATTATCATTCAATTAAAATAGCAGGTTATGGTAATGCGGCTGCCATAAATTTTGAGGCAGGTACTATCTTTCATCTTACCGAACAACTCCATGCAGGGTTTCACATTTACAACCCCTTCAGCAGTTCGTTTTCAAAAAACAATGCTGAAAAACTTCCGGCCATTTTTAAAACCGGCCTGGGTTACGAAGCCTCCGACAAAGTGTTTATCAGTACAGAAATAATTAAGCAGGAGGACGAGCCGGTGAACGTGAATGTAGGTTTACAGTACAACCTTCAGGAAAAGGTTTTATTGAGAACAGGAATTTCTACAGCAAACACCAGCAGTTTTGCAGGGGTCGGCATTTATTTGGGTAATATAAGATTAGACGTAAACGCTTCTTACCATCCACAATTAGGATTTACACCGGGCATATTGCTCCTGTATAATTTTAAGAAACCTTCGGTAAATTGAAAAAACTCGTCTTATTACTTGCGGCATTCTGCCTAAGTTACCTGGCTATGGCACAGGATGATCCTAATGCACCTGGTACGGCTGCCGAACAACAATTAGAGAACCTTGCCGGGCAGCTGGAAACTGAAACAGAAGATGATAGTTTTCTTCAATCACTGCTTCAATTCACAAAAAATAAGATCAACATAAACACTGCAGGGCAGGGCGAATTTCGGGAGCTTAAGATGTTGACTGATTTGCAAATTCAGAACATTTTAAAATACAGGCAACTGCTCGGTAATTTCATTAGTATCTACGAACTACAGTCAGTGCCCTCGGTAGATATTGAAACCATACAAAAAATACTTCCTTACATAAGGGTCGGTAATATTGAAACCCTGGGCGAAAATTTACGTAACCGTTTTTCGGATGGTCAGCATTCAATCCTGTTGAGAGCACAACAGGTTTTAGAAACTTCAGATGGGTTTGCAAGGCCTGACAGTGTTGTAAATCGTTATTATGGTAGCAGGCAGCGGGTATTTTTCAGGTATAAATATGTTTACAGAAATTTGTTGCAATATGGTTTGACAGGCGATAAAGATGCCGGAGAACAATTTTTTAAAGGCAACCAGAAAAACGGTTTTGACTTCTATTCGTTCCATTTGTTTGCCCGTAAATTGGGTGTAATAAAATTGTTGGCGCTGGGCGATTTTACTGTAAACATGGGCCAGGGATTGATACAATGGCAAAGCCTTGCTTTTAAAAAAAGTGTTGATATAACCGCGGTAAAAAGGCAGGCCGATATACTGCGACCTTACAATTCGGCCACCGAATACAATTTTCAACGGGGAGCAGGCATCACCTTCCAGGCCAATCATTTTGAGGCAACTGTTTTTGGTTCTGTTAGAAAGATAGATGCCAACCTGCAGACGGATACACTTACATCAACTGATGATTTTGCTTCTTCCATCATCCTATCGGGGTTACACAGAACCCCAACTGAAATACTTAAAAAAAATAGTATAGAACAGACTGGTTTTGGAGGCAATATTTCGTACAACAGGGTGGGTTTTCATTTAGGAGTAAACGGAGTGCAGTACAATTTTTCATCCCCGTTACTAAGAGATGTACAGCCATATAATCAATATGCCATCAAGGGTACTATGTGGCGAAATTTTAGTGCTGATTATAGTTATACTTACCGCAACATTCACTTTTTTGGCGAAGCAGCGATCGATAAAAATAATTCCAGGGCCTTATTGTCTGGTTTGATTGTGAGCTTAGACCCCAAAGTAGATGGCTCACTGGTGTATCGTAATATCGACAAAAAATACCAGGCATTATATGGTAATGCTTTTACCGAGGGCACTTACCCTAACAACGAAAAAGGCCTGTTTGCCGGTGTTTCCATTAAACCCATACCCTCCATCAGGCTGGATGCCTATGCCGATGCATTTTCGTTTCCATGGTTGCGCTACAGGGTAGATGCACCAACAACAGGATCGGATTACCTGGTACAGTTAACTTACAAGCCAAACAAGCAGGTTGAAGTTTATAGCCGCTTTAAAAATGAAAGCAAGGCTATTAATATATCGGGTCTAAACCTTGCCACCCGCCAACCCTTTGTTCGCCCACGTCAAAATTGGCGTACACAGGTTAGTTATAAGTTGAATAGAGAATTCACTCTTAAAAACCGGGTTGAAATTTTGTGGTACGATGCCAGGGAGAAAGAAAGAAGTGAACAGGGATTTATGACCTACTTCGATCTTGGTTACAAACCCATGAGCAAGCCATATGCTTTAAGTGGCCGATTGGTTTATTTTGAAACAGACAGTTATGACAGCCGCATATATGCCTTTGAAAATGATGTATTGTACAGCTTTTCCATCCCCGCTTATTTTGATAAAGGGTTTAGATATTACCTGAACCTCAACTACGACGTTAGTAAAAAACTAACCATGTGGGCCCGGTTTGCACAAACCATCCGGCTGGATGCTACCAGCGTGGGCAGTGGATTAGATAAAATTAGTGGCGATACCAAAAGCGAAGTCAAGCTTCAACTAATGGTTCGTTTTTAGAAGGTGATCGGTGCACGGACTTCGCCCCACACAACTATTCGTCATTTTTTTTAAAAATTCATCTACAAAATTGGAATTTTAATAAACTGAAACAATTTAAAAAAATTTAGGAGCAGTCAAAATATTTTCAGGAATTCTTGTATATTATTTCTCTAAATCGATAAACATTAGAAATAAAATAAAAAAAGCACAAAAAATTTAGGTAATCATAGAATTATATTATAGCGTGTGCTCTTAATGTTAATAAATATTTAACACCTATTATTGTCACCGAGTATCTTTGCCAGTCAAATTTTTTTTAAACAAATTAACACTATGAGAAAAATTGTATTTCTGTCATGGATCCTTTTGTGTTCTGTGATGTCTTTTGCTCAATCCCGTACCATCACCGGTAAGGTTACAGACCCTGCGGGAGAGGCCATTTCGGGTGCCTCAGTTACCATTAGGGGTACGAAGGCAGGAGTTTCAGCCGATGCTACCGGTATGTTTTCCATTAACGCCAAAACGGGTGATGTTCTTGTAATATCTTCTACAAATTATCGTGGAATAGAACAAAAAGTAGGGTCCGAAAGTAGCTACCGCTTTGTATTGATCCGCAGTACAGCTTTAATTGATGAGGTAATTGTAACCACAGCATTAGGTATTAGAAGGCAACCAAAAGATTTGGGGTATGCTACAGCACGGGTTTCAAACAAAGAACTTACCCAGGCAACCCCTGTTAACATTCAAAATGGTTTGACTGGTAAAGTATCAGGATTGAACATTACTACCACAAACAACAGTGTATTCGGGGACACCCGTATTACACTTCGTGGTATCCGGTCTCTTACCGGAAATAACCAACCATTGCTGGTTATTGATGGTGCTCCGGTTCCGTTAAGTCAGCTAAACAGGTTGAATCCGAACGACGTTGAAGATATCACCATTCTAAAAGGTGCTTCAGCCGCAGCTTTATACGGACCTGATGGCGTGAACGGTGTAATTTTCGTGAAAACGCTCAGAGGATCCAAAAATGGAGCTCCTCAAATCAAGGTCAGTAATGCAACACAATTCGAAAGAGTTTCTTTCTTACCTAAGTTCCAAACCCAATTTGGCTCAGGTTCCAGCGTAGACGCAAATGGCGATGGTGTATATGATCCTCTGGAAAACCAACAGTATGGTGACGCTTTTGACGGTTCTATGAGAGAAATTGGTCAACCGTTACCTGATGCTAGTGGCGCATTAGGCCGGGCCCAAATGGCGGAATATGCTTACAAGAAAAGAGGACGTTTGGACTTTTTCGAGACTGGAACTACAATTCAGAATGACATTTCATACTCAGCCAAGAACTTTTTGTTTTCCGCACAAGATGCAAACATCAATGGTACATTAGGTGGCGACAAAAATCGTCGTACAACGGTTCGTTTCAATTCTACCAATGAGTATGGTCGTTTTTCCACAAACTTCAATGTTTCATACACTCGTCAGCAATTTGAAGTTGCTGCTGAATCTCCTTATTGGCAGGTATTCAACACCGCCGGACAAATTGAACTTACTAAGTATAAAGATTGGCGAAATGATAGTGCCTCAAGCCCTAATCATTACTATAATGAATACTATGAAAATCCTT
Organism: Chitinophagaceae bacterium; assembly: GCA_026786345.1. Taxonomy (GTDB): domain Bacteria; phylum Bacteroidota; class Bacteroidia; order Chitinophagales; family Chitinophagaceae; genus Segetibacter. The sequence goes on along the minus strand of JAJAYD010000346.1, from coordinate 5,782 downwards.
ATTTTATAAAAGATAGAAGCAGGAGATCTGGATTAAACGACGACTTGTTTGCTCAGATACAACTTGGTTTGAAGATTACCAGTTGGTTAAATCTTACCTACAGGGCGAGTACCAACATGAGGGGTAATGATGAGAAAACAACCGCAGAGGCATTTACCTTTTCCAGCTATGCACACAATGTTACTCATAAATACAATGCTTCTAATGATATCAAAGCGAGTGTAAGTCAAGGTCAAAGTAAGTTCAACCGTTTGAATTCTGAAGTGTTTTTAACAGCTCAGAAAGAATTTGGTGATTTTTCAGTTGACGGCTTGGTAGGACACTCTTTTAGAGAAGACAGGTTTACTAATGCTGGAATTTCCGGAAGTAACCTGATTATCCCAACGCTGTTCAATGTTTCTAACAGAACTGGTGAGCCGGGCGCTTTTGGTTCAAGCTACAAGTCACGTCTGATAGGTGCATTTGGCCAGTTAACTTTTGGATATAAGAAATGGGCTTTTCTTGAAGTAACAGGCCGAAACAACTGGGATTCCAGACTGCCTGCTGACAATCGTTCATTCTTCTTTCCTGGTGCCAACGCTTCTATTGTGTTGAGTGATGCCATTCCGGCTATTGCAAGTAGCCCTGTAATTTCTTATTTCAAGGTGAGGGGTTCTTTAGTTAAGTCAGGTAACGTAAACCTCAGTGGTAACTCCGATCCTGTTTTTGGAGCTTACCAATTGGGCAACGTATATGGTGTGGCTGCAGGTTTTCCATATGGCAACCTTCCGGGATTCCAAAGCTCTACTGCAGTTAACAATCCTAACATCAAACCTGAGTTCGTAGTATCAAAGGAAGTTGGTGTGGAATTATCATTCTTCAAAAACCGGGTTAATATTGAAGCGACTGCATACCTGCAGAACAATACAAACCAAATTTTAAACGTAGAAGTATCACGTGCAACTGGTGTTAGCCAGGCCACTGTTAACGCTGCTGATTTCGACAATAAAGGACTTGAATTTGATCTTCGTTTAACACCACTCGTTAATTTGGGAAATGTTAGGTTTGACTTCAGGGGTAACCTTAGTTTAATGAATAGCCGTATCAATTCAGTTTACCAGGGTTTGGACGAGATTGGTATTGGAAACGCAAACTTTGCAATTGTTGGGCACCCTGCCTTTATGTTTAAGTTAACGGATTACAAACGCGATCCTGCAGGACGGATTATCGTTGACAGGAATACAGGCTACCCATCTTTAGATCCAAACGTTAAGATGTTTGGAAACACAATGCCTAAAGTAATACTTGGATTAAACCCTTCTATTGTATGGAAAGGATTAACTTTTAATGTAACTGCGGATTACAGAGGTGGGCACCAGGTTTACCACGGTATCGGGGCAGATATGGATTTTACCGGAAGTTCTGCAAGAAGCGGATCAAATGGTCGTAAGCGTTTCATTGTTCCAAACTCAGTGTACGAAGAAACTCCTGGCAAATTTGTTGAGAATACTTCTATATTAACTGCAAACGGAGGCTACGGTTTTTACGAAGGTACAAATACCAATCGCGGTATACAGTCAAACTATCTAACCAGCGCAGCAGCCTGGAAGGTTCGTGAAATTGCTTTGATTTATAATCTTCCAAACGCATTAATCGGTAAAACAAAATTTGTTAAGTCAGCTACGGTGGGCGTAACAGCAAGAAATATTCTTACATTTTTACCAGCGTCAAATCAATGGACAGATCCGGAATTTAACACAGGAACTGGTAATGCACTTGGTGTAAACAATACAAACCAATTACCTCCAAACCGTTTGTATGGTTTTAATGTGGTATTTGTATTTTAATAAAACATTCAATAAACGAAACATGAAAATTAAGATTCTAACAATACTTTCGCTGAGTGTCATGTTGATGATGAGCAGTTGTAAAAAGGATTTCCTCGACATTAATGACGATCCAAACAGGCCAACCGAAAGCTCAATCACTCCAGACCTTGCAACTGCAGCACAACTAAACAATTCTGCCAGCAGAAACGCATCTACTTACGACTTCCTTCAAAGGTATATGGGATATTGGAGCGCATCCGGGTCTTATTCAAGAGCTACGGTTGAGATGAGCTATAACATTACCAACGACTTTGGCGGAGGTATTTTCACGAATATATTTTATACTGTTTCACAGTATAGAATAATTGGAGCTAAGTCAGAAGTGCTACAGTGGAAGTTTTACCAGGGTATTGCTAAAATAATGGAAGCCCATGAAATAGCTATACTAGTAGATATGTACGGGGATGTTCCATACACTACTGCTTTCGATCTAACTGGTAATATTCGTCCTACTTATGACAAAGGCGAAGACATTTACAAGAAAATGCTCCCTTTAGTTGATGAGGGATTAGCCTTGATAAAAGCTTCTACCGGGAATGATGCAAACATTGCTACCCAGGATATTCTGTTTAAGGGTAATAAAGTGAACTGGGCGAAATTTGCGAATTCCCTGAAGCTTAGATTATTAATGCATACTGTAAAAACCAGTACGTTTAACATACCTGCTGAGATATCAAAGATCACTGCTGAAGGGTCTGGTTTTTTAGGCAATGGTATTAGTGCAAGTGTGCAGCCTGGGTATACGGTTGATAAGCCAAACCCTTACCACAATGCGCATCTGTTCCTTTTAAATGGAAACGAAGCAGACAACTACAACCGCGCAAACAATTTCTCTCTTAATTTAATGAACAGTTTGTCTGACCCGAGAATTCAACGTGTTTATCGGGGTGCAAAGAGTGGTGGTGCTTTCAAAGGCACTGATTACGGTGCAGATCCCCTCACTGCTAATGGTAGCGACAACACCTCAGGTCCTGGCTTTGGTCCTGCTCCTTTGCCTTCTTCGCCTATGTGGTTGATGACTGGTGTCGAGGCTATGTTTTTAGTTGCTGAAGCTACTGCAAGAGGACTACTGTCAGGAGATGCTAAAACAGCTTATGAAAATGCTGTACGTGGATCATTTACCTTTTTAGGATTGACAACTGCACAGGCCGACACTTATCTTATAAATACCGATACAAAGGTTGCATTTCCAGCAGCCGGGTCTTTAAACGAAAAGCTAGTTCCAATAATTTGGCAGAAGTATTTTGCTTTAAATGGAATTCAAGCTAATGAGACCTTTAATGATTGGCGCAGAACTGGAATAATTCAACCGCCTTTATCAATTGCACCTGAAAGAGGAAATAATCAAATTCCCAGAAGATTGTTATATCCAACAACTGAGTACAATTACAATGCAGCTAATGTTAAAGGCGTTGGAGACATTACACCATATACCCCCAAGGTTTTCTGGGACAAATAATCAATTAATATTAATACACTAATAATGAAGAATATATCAAGTTATTTTTTGCTTTTTGCTTTGGGTGTAAGCTTCGCTTCATGCTTAAAAGACAAGGCCTACGAAGATGGACTATATGGCGCAGTTAGAAACACCGAAGGCGGTAAATACGTTTCAATTGTAACTGCAGGCCTACAAAACTTTTCTAAGTCTAGTATACTTATAAGTACTAGCTCTGCAGATGTAAAAACGGTTGAGGTTATCGTAAGCCTCGATCTCGGTGAAAAAAGTTCAGCTCCTCAAACTGTAAAGATTGGAATCGATAATTCAAAAATTGCTTCATATAACACGGCAAATAGTAAGAATTTTGAACCTGTTACCAGTGACATGATAAAACTGAAGGCTACAGAGTTAACCATTCCCGCCGGTGAGAGCTATGCAAAAACAACCATCGAAGTATATCAGAATAAATTTGATCCTTCCAAAAGTTATTTAATTCCGATCACAATTTTGGAGGCGCCAGGTGCTACAATGAGTGCTAATCTAAACACGAGGTATTTCAACATCATCGGAAATCCATATGCCGGCGCCTATAAACACGATTTTACAAGATTCAATAATCAAACAGGAACAGGTACGCCTCATTCTCTTTCTTATAACGGGAAAGATAGGACCGCTTTGCCTATTTCAGAAAAAGTGTTTTCGGTGCCAAGTGGATACTATATTGAACCTAACTATAATGTAACTGCAAACAGTAACGGAACATTTACAGTGGTGCTAAATGCGGCAGACGTGAAAACAATGAAAGACAATGGTGTTGAATTAGTTGAAGGTCCAAGGATTATTAAAGCAGATGTTGCAACAAAAGAATTTATATTTCAATATGTTGTTCAGGCAGGCGCAAATTATCGTTATATTATCGACAGGTATTACAAGCCATAGGCATTAAATATTTTTTTTAAAAGGGCTGCATTTGCAGCCCTTTTGCTATCTATATCAATCTCTTATATGAAGTACCTCTTGTTTTTTCTTGTGTCATTTGTAGCAAAGCAAAATTGTACGGCTCAGGTTGACCCCGTAGGTAGTTTTAACCGCCACGTATTTGAAGCTTGGCAAGGAGAATCAATCCGTATAGGTCCGTTCAGTGTAAAAGGATCGCCTTACCTTTTTGGAGAAGCATTTGATGGCTTTATTACCTATAAGGGTGGAAGAGTATTGAATCAAACGAGAATACTTTATGATGTGTACCACCAGAAGGCTGGAGTGGAGTTACAGAGTATGATTTATGAAGCAGTTAAGCCTGTAGAGAGTTTTACGATTAAATTACCGGAAAAGTTTGGTGGTCAACGACTACTCTTTAAGGCGAGTGCATTGTTTGGTGAGGACGTAAAAGGATTCTATGTTGTAATTGAAGAGGGTGAAAAATCTTCTTTTTTAAAGATGTATAAGTCAAAAATTATAGCCGATCCAAATAACCCAATGGACACAAAGATGAAAGTATTTGAACAATACGTTGAATATTACCTTTTCAAAAAAGATGACCGTTCTATGCACCCGGTTAAATTGAAAAAGAAAGATTTTTTAAAGGAATTTGGCGATATCAAATTTGCTGACCGCTACCTGGCAAATAATACCGTAGACTTCGGCAAGGAACAAGACGTGGCTGACTTACTACACGCTTACAATTTAGGGTTGTAGCCACACTTACAATTCTGGATCTTTTTGTGAGTGGTAATGTGTTCTTTCACAAAAAAAGCATTCGACATTTTTATTATTTCACTTTGAGCAGGACTGCGGCCTGTGCGTACTTGTTTTCTGTATTTTTGCGCCAAAGCATTATCATGGCAGAGCAACAACCCAATAACCAATTGAATATTGAAATAAGTGAAGAGGTAGCTGAAGGTACTTATGCAAACCTTGCAATTATTACCCATAGCCATGCAGAGTTTGTGATGGATTTTGTAAACGTAATGCCAGGTACACCCAAGAGCAAAGTAAAGTGCCGCATTATTTTTACCCCCATGCATGCCAAACGTTTTCTGAAGGCATTAGAAGATAATGTAAACCGCTACGAAGCTGCTAATGGTCACATACAGGATATGGAGCAGGTAGAAATACCTTTAAATTTTGGCGGGCCAACGGCGCAAGCTTGAGTAGCCGTTAGCCTATAGCCGATAGTCAATAGCCCTTATCTCATGGTCTATTTAGCTAAATCATAAAAGCTGGATTGCGAGAGTTAAGCAGTCCTTAGAATTTCTAATTAATCTCCATTTAATTATCGGTGGATGGACGTTATAAAAACTTTTTGGGGTTATTGATCATAAATCGAAGCAGTTTTCCTACCTCGCCATTCAATTGAATCAATTCAGCATGTTCAGAAGGTGCCAGGTATTTAAATTCGAGTGAAAAGTCGAGCCAGACTTCTGTTTCTCCATTTTCGGAAATGCAATCATGAAGTTTTGATACGAAATAATCT
>JAJAYD010000345.1 GCA_026786345.1 Chitinophagaceae bacterium | reverse complement strand
CTTCCACCTTTTTTTTGAAATGGCATCAACTTGTTTACATATTCATCTTTCCTTTGCTTGCCTAACGATAAGTTTCTTTTATTAAGTTCTCCAAGAACCAGCCTGAAATGCCCCCATTCTTCTGTTACAATAGGCGCCAATTCATCTACCAGTTTTTTCTTGTCAGCATACCGTTGAATAAGAGATATGCAACTGGTTGCCGCCTTTTGCTCACAATAGGCATGATCCGTTAAAATCTCCTGGAGCGATATAGTTGAAATATTCGCCCACCTGGGATCTGTTGGTAGTTGAAGCCCTAAAATATTCTTTTGATATTCGTCCATAAAATTCGGTTGGTTGTTATAGCAAATTATATCTCTTTAAACCTTTACTGCAGAGGAGAAAAATATATTCCCTAGGAATCATCATCAACAAACTTTTATAGGGATACATTTGATTATGACCTGGCAAATATCTATAAACAACTTGTAGATTTGACGTTATGTACAATGATGATTTTCTTGATAGAAAACTTGAAGAACGAAGGGAACAAAATACTTTTAGAAAATTGCGGGATGTTGAAAACAAGATTGATTTTTGTTCGAACGACTATCTTGGAATTGTACATAAAGGTCTCCTAAACACTGGACCTTCCCATTCAAAACATGGTTCTACAGGTTCAAGGCTACTTACAGGAAACAGCTACTTAACGGAAATGGCTGAAGAAAAAATAGCGGCATTTCATAAAGGGCAGGCTGCTGTAATTTTCAACTCAGGTTACGATGCCAATGTCGGGCTTTTATCATGCATTGCTCAAAAAGGAGATACTATTATTTATGATCAACTGGTGCATGCATCTATCCGTGATGGCATCAGGTTATCGTATGCACAATCATTCTCATTTGCTCACAACAACATAGAAGATCTTGAGAAAAAACTCATCTTTTGCACGGGAAATATTTTTGTAGTTACTGAAAGTGTCTTTAGCATGGATGGTGATGTTTGTCCGTTATCGGCAATTCTATCTTTAGTAAAAATATATAATGCGCATCTTATTCTTGATGAAGCTCATGCCATTGGAGTTGTTGGAGCAAACGGTGAAGGGCTGTCGCAATCTTTAAACCTTCACGAACAATGTTTTGCAAGAGTATACACCTTTGGAAAGGCATGTGGTTGTCATGGGGCTGTTGCAGTTGGCTCAACCCGCCTGAAAGATTACCTAATTAATTTTGCCAGGAGCTTCATCTTTTCAACTGCGTTACCCGAAGTTGCCATTCATGCAATCATCAATAGCTATGAGGTATTTCCGTTGTTGTGTGCAGAACGAGGACAACTGCAAATTTTAATAGAGCAATTTCAATCCACCTCAACCAAATACACAAAGCTTATTTCCAAAACACCCATACAAGGAATTATTGTACCCGGTAACAATGTGGTAAAGGAAATTGCAGCTAATTTGAATCAAAACAATTTTGATGTAAGACCCATTTTATACCCTACGGTTCCAAAAGGCACAGAACGGCTGCGCATCATTCTTCATGCAAATAATTTGCAGCATGAGTTGCAGCAATTGTTGCAACTGCTGGCTTAACTCCTTTTTAATTTGACATTATTTTATATGCTGAAAAAAAATCTATTTTTAGGCACTAATTGTTTCTTATGAGAATTATAGCCCTTATTATAAGTGCGCTGGTAACCATTGCATTAATTGTTGTTTTAAATATCCAGCTTCCGGTTGGTGGAAGCAAGACTCCCAGGTTGGGCGAATTTTTAAGTCCACAGCATGGCTGCTGGCAAAATGCAGAACCTTTCAATAAAAACTTTAATGCATCTTTAAAATTCCCCGATTTAAAAGGCAACGTAAAAGTATACTTTGATGAAAGACTGATTCCGCACGTATATGCCGATGAAGAAAGTGATGCTTACTTTGTTCAGGGATACCTGCACGCAAAATTCAGGCTTTGGCAAATGGAGTTTCAGACCCATGCTGCTGCAGGTCGTTTAAGCGAGATATTAGGAGAGAAGAGTGGCGACCGAAATTTTGTAACCATTGATCGTTTCTTTAGAAGATCGGGAATGGTTTACGGAGCCGAAAAATCGTTGCAGCAATTAGAAGCGGATCCTTTAATTAAAAAGCAAGCTGATGCTTACACCGCAGGTGTAAATGCTTACATCAAAGATTTACCTTACAATCAAAGACCACTGGAATATAAAATATTAAACTATGAACCAGAGCCATGGACCAATCTTAAGACGGCTTTGTTTTTGAAGTACATGGCCTGGGAGTTAGCGGGCAAAGGAGACAATGATTTTGAAATGACCAATGCCAAAAATGTTTTTTCATCAATTGATATTGAAAAGTTGTACCCGGTTTTCCAGGACAGCGTTGATCCGATTGTTCCAAGAGGTACCATGTTTAATGTTGCTTCTACAACAGTTGCTCCCCCGCCAGGTGCCGACTCCCTATATTTTTCTCCGGGAGATTCAATTGACCCTATCATTAATATAAAACCCGACATTAACAACGGTAGTAACAATTGGGCAGTAAGCGGCATTAAAACAAAAACGGGTTCACCCATATTATGTAACGATCCCCACCTTGGGTTGAACATGCCATCGCTATGGTTCGAAATGCAAATAAGTACCCCTGGTAATAATTGTTATGGGGCAACATTTCCGGGCGCACCGGCAATAATTATAGGCTTTAACGATAGCTGTGCATGGGGGGTAACCAATGCAGGCCGCGATGTAAAAGATTACTATGAGATTAAATGTAAGGATAGTACCATGCAGGAATACTGGTACAATGGTCAATGGGTTAAGAGCACTTTCAGAAATGATACCATAAAAATTAAAGATCAGCCCAACCTGGTTGATCATGTGGCCATGACCGTATTTGGACCAATCATTTATGACCAGGGATTTCCCAACAAGTTAAACGATCATAAATACTATGCACTACGTTGGAAAGCCCACGATGCCAGTAACGAGCTTTTGACTTTTTACAAACTGGACCGGGCGAAAAATTATAATGAATATCTAAATGCCATCTCCACCTTTCAATGCCCCGGCCAGAATTTTATTTTTGCAAGCAAGAGCGGAGACATTGCTATAAGGCAGCAAGGGCAATTTCCGGCCAAGTGGTTGCGCCAGGGCGATTTTGTAATGGAAGGACAGGACAGTAATTATCAATGGCATGGCTATATAGCGCAAGCCGAAAACCCTTTGATGTTAAACCCGGCAAGGGGTTTTGTAAGCAGTGCAAACCAGGTACCTGTTGACCCCACTTATCCTTACTATATGGGGGG
>JAJAYD010000344.1 GCA_026786345.1 Chitinophagaceae bacterium | reverse complement strand
GGGTGCTATAACCAATGGTTCGGCAGCAACCAGTTGCACACTGAAACCATCCTGAAGGTGCATCTTCTTCATGCTTTCCTCAGGAGTAAGTTCGGGAGAGACCAAATCTTTTTTAAGACTTAGAGAATCATAGGCAACTCCGTTGGCTTTGCTGTTGTTGTTGCACGACTGGTTAAAAAATACCAATACAACAAGGGCCGTAAGAATTGTAATGCAGGTAATAACTTTTTTCATTCAGGCAATCTTTTCAACTTTTAAAAATGATTGTTAAACTGGAATACGAAATGAAACTGAGATGGACCTCACCAGGTTTACGCTTCAGTCATTGTAATCCAATCAACCATAAACAGGCAAAAGTTTAACTGGTTTAAATATTCTAAAAAAGCTCTTTTATCAGGCAGTAGTTTTCATAATACCTCTTAAATATCCCACGGACTCAGCCATGCCCGGCATAGGATCGGTCATGTCTTTCTCGTATTCAAGGCTACATACTCCACCATAATGTACTTTTTTCAATGTTTTTACAAAGGTTTCAAAGTCAATAACGCCACGCCCCATTTCAATGGACTTGGCATCTTTAAAGTTTCCCGTTACATCTTTTATGTGCAGGTCAAAAACCCGGTCTTTGTATTCTTTCATTGCTTTTGACGGATCAACTCCGGCTCTTATTGCGTGGCCAATATCCAGGCAAAGTCCCATGCGGCTGTCGCGGTTAACTATGCGATCGTATACTTGTTTAGGTCCTGGGTATAATGCATCTTCAGGACCATGATTGTGAATGGCTATTTTAATGCCGCTTTCCTTAACCTTTTCCTCTGTATAATCCAACAGATCATAGTTTGGTACGCCAACTATCATGGGTACACCAACGCGTTTGGCATACTCAAAAGCTGTATCAACAGCTTCTTTTGTTTTCATGTAAATAACACCAACAGCATATACCTGAATATCAGCAGCAGAAAGCTTTCCCAGAACCTCTTTTATCTTTTCTTGTGTACTGTTTAATGGCAGATGAAAATCTTTAACTGAGAGGAAGTTTACATTCAGGCGCTTCATCATTTCAATCGACTTTTCCAAATCGAATTTTAAAAAGGTGTAGCCTGCAAAACCTAAGGGTAAGTTGCTTTCAGTCTTAAAGTAATCTTCTTTAAAAACGGCTGAGTTGCCAATTAATGGAGCAGATAAAGTTGCTGCAATACCAAGTGAGGCTTGTTGAATAAAACCGCGGCGAGAATTTTTCATGGCAATCAATTTTTATGGTTCTAATCCAAAGGGGTTTAATCGTTATTTGGTGGCCATCTCCAATGCTTTGGTGCTCGTGTAATATTTCGCCAGCATATTTGGCACTTCCCAATCAGGCAATTTTTTATCGTTCAAATATTGAAGATAGCGTTGCATTACCTGTGCAAAATGAGCTTCGTGTCCAACCTTAAAAGTTTGCGGAATTACCAGTTTCCACCCATACGAACTTTTTTCTGCTGTAATGCCGGCATGTGTTTTATTAAGCGAACCAACCGCGTTTTGCATAGCAGTTGAAAATGCAGTAGTGTCCTCATTTGGATTAGGTTTAATGTATAAGGTAGGCAGGTAGTTCTCTTCTTTCCCCTGCTTAATTTCAACACTTGCTTTCGTACCCTTAAATAACGAGTAATGGGTATCGCCTCCACTAACGGCCTGGTAATCCCAGCGGGCAATAATTTTTGCGTGAATATTTTTAAGGGTATAGTTTATTTCGCCATTTCCATGGGCTTGTAATATGCTGTCGTTTTTTACCATGCTGCCCAGGTAAGCAGGAAAAGTATCGTTGCCGGTTATCAATTTAAACTGCGATAAGGCAACATTTGTAGGCCATATTTTTGCCGAGTTAATGTTGATGTCTTTTTTATAATCCAGTGCCTGGTTTGGAAAAGCCTGCCATTGTACAAGGTCAATCAGGTGAACGCCGACATCAGTAATAGCATCGCCTTGTTGTGCCGGATCAAAAAACCACGATGGTCTTCTCAACACCTTTCCCGAAACATATTTATAAAAAAAATGTACACTTTCCATAACTATTGCCGGTTCTTGTACCGTGCCTGTTTGCAGGGTTCCAAACAGGTCGGGCATGTGTACCAGTTCCTGTTGCAACAGGTTGGTTATTTCGGAGCGCTCGGTCATGATGTCGTACAACAACAATCCCTTTGAACCCGCTTTGTCAAACGCTTGTTGCAAGGCAGCAAAGTTGGCTGTATTAATTGCCATTGGTTTGTCGCCCAATACGTTTAGGTCTGCATCAATCGACTTTACAATGTATTCGGTTTTTTGCTGGTTGTTACCTGAAAGCACCACCACATTACCTTTCTTTTCCGAAAGCATTTTGTCAAAAAAATCAGGCCCGGTATACACTTTTTCGGCCCAATGAGTTGGGTTGTCGGCCCTGCTGTTGTATTGCGAAACCAAAGCCATGTATGCATCCACTTCTGCACCTGCAGGTGCGTAAACATTTACAGTAGTATCAATAGCCGGGTACATTTCTTTTTGAACAAGGGCCGCATGAAAATGACCGGGATCTAAGGTGATTAATTTAACTGCCGGTTCCGGGGATGTAGATGTGTTCCTATCCTGGCAACCCATTAAACTTATGAGCATGGTAATCTTAAAAAATAAAACGTGAGATTTCATTTCATTATATGGCTTAGGATTGAAAGGTAAAGACATTTTATACTTCGAAATGAAAATTAGCGGCAAAAATCACCCTTACGCAAGTGTATGAATTAGCGGAAAACAAACGTTTTATTGGCAGTGAATGATTTGCACATTATACCACTAATAGCACTTTGATGTTATTGGCAGGCACAAAAACTTGTTGACTATTCGACCTTTCATTTGAAAAAATGTCTCAATTTAAAACCCGTTAATCTTTGGTAGCCAACTGTAGTAATTCTAATGAAACCTATGTTGCGTCGCACTCTTGTGCGATTGGTACATTATTGAGCGGTCAAAGGTGAGCTTTGATTAGAGCAGAAACTGCATTTATAATTTGATCCATTTGTCTGTGTTTACGTAGTTTTCTTTTTCCATCCCTCATACAAATTTGGTGTCTCGTTCCAACGTTCATTCCTCCTGCTACTGGTTATAAATGGGTGGTATTTCAATCGTTTGAAGTTATTATAAGGGAGTTGCAATGCTGAACCAGTAAGGCATTTAAAAAATCAAATCAACCCGTCTTGCTAACGCGGGTCAGCATCTCCCTGACAACACAGCACAAACATGATGCAGGAGATCCCGAAATAAATTCGGGATGGCGTGAAGTTGGTATTAAGCCGTCATGCTGACGCAGATCAGCATCTCCCGGACAACACATCACAAACATAATCCAGGAGATCCCGAAGTAAATTTGGGATGACGGAATACATTAAAAGATGCAATACTCTGATATGTTGTATAATTTCACTTTGCAAAAAGGATTTGACGACAGTACTGCAAAAGATATTGTACAGGACACGTTCTTAGCTGCCTGGAAAAATGTTGATAGTTTCAAAGGCGAAGCCTCACCCAAAAATTGGCTCTTCACTATTTTAAAAAATAAGATAGCAGATTACTTTAGAAAGTCAGCAAATAAAATTGCCCTGCAAACTGTGCGTTCCGGTAACACTGACCATACTTTTTTTGACGAAGCAGATCATTGGAAAAAGGGAATGTATCCAAAAGCCTGGCAGGTAAACTTTTCGAACGAGCTCGAAGTAAAAGAGTTTTACAAAGTGTTTTCTGGCTGCGGTAAAAAGCTGAAGCAAGTTCAACATACCGTGTTTATCATGAAATATGTTGATGGTCTTGAAAGTGATGATATCTGTAAAGAACTTTCCATTACCCCGTCTAATTATTGGATCTTAATTCATCGTGCCAAGGTACAATTGCGGTCATGTCTCGAAAAACACTGGCTGTAAAAATAACCTCATGAGTGTACACTTAACCTGCAAACAAGCCGTCGATTATATATCTAAAAAGGAGGAAGGAAAACTATCGTCGTGGCAGCGTGTAAAGCTTTGGCAGCACCTGGCAATTTGTAGTTTGTGCCGGACTTTTTCAGCTCAAAATAAAATCATCACCCATTCGTTTAAACACCACTTAAACTTTAAGCAGGAAAGCCTAACCGACGTGCAAAAAAATGAGATTAATAGCGGCTATTGAACATGAAGAAATTTGATGGTTATCACCCGGGTAAGTCGTAACAAAATTATCTAACCGGTCTAATGCTGCCTTGTTGTAAGGCTTTATGAACTGCTTCGTCTTTAGCTAAAAAAAATATGAAAAGTAAAACAGTTCTAACCTGGGTTCTGCGACTGGTAGCAGCCGGCATTATGTTGCAAACGCTGTTCT
>JAJAYD010000343.1 GCA_026786345.1 Chitinophagaceae bacterium | reverse complement strand
TTTTCTATCTCTACCGAATTATCCTCACAAATTGGTTTTTTATTACTAAACAGAACTTCCTTTGAAGACTCAATAAAAATAACGACTCTTTTATTTGATAAAACAGTGACTCTTACCAAAGGTGATTTTGGTGTTACAAGGATAGTTTCGCTCAACAAACAATTTTCAGAAGATGAATTGTTACGGCTTACGGTGGCATTGGAACAAAGTTCAGAACACCCGATTGCTGTTGGGATTGTACGTAAAGCAAAAGATAAAAAGATCAGCGTTCCCAAACCCGAAAAATTTAATGCAATAACAGGCAAAGGTGTTGAAGCAAATGTAGAAGGAAAGGATATCAAAGTAGTCAGTCCCGGTTATCTGAAAGATAAAAGCATTGCTGTTCCTAAAGATGCCTACAGCAGCGAAGCAGAGACAGTGGTGTTCATTATTATTGATGAAAAACTTGCAGGATACATTGCGCTGGCTGATGAGATAAGACCTGAAAGTGCTGAAGCTATTAAAGTGTTTAAAAAGAATGGCATAAAAGTATTGATGGCAACCGGCGATAATGACAAAGTAGCTAAAGCGGTAAGTGATCAGTTAGGCCTGGATGGATATTTTGCTGAAGTACTGCCACACCAAAAAGTGGAGATCGTTAAGGATCTGCAAAGCAAAGGCGAGTTTGTTGCCATGACCGGCGATGGTGTTAATGATGCTCCGGCATTGGCGCAATCAGATGTAGGCATAGCCGTAGGTTCCGGCACAGATGTGGCTGCGGAAACCGCTGATATTATTTTGGTAAACAGCAACCCACAGGATATTGCCAATCTTATTTTGTTTGGTAAAGCCACTTACAAAAAGATGATTCAAAACCTGGTTTGGGCAACCGGATATAACCTGATTACTATACCATTGGCTGCCGGAGTTCTATACAAAGCGGGCTTTGTTTTAGGCCCTGCAGTTGGAGCGGTGTTTATGAGTTTGAGTACAATAATAGTAGCCATAAATGCGCAATTGTTGAGAAAGAAAATAGGCAACAAATGAAACCGGGAAATTACAAAAAAATGATTTGTAAAAGTGAATAAGAAACAGGTTATCCGGCCGATAGAATTTTATACTATAGCGGCGGAATGCATGAATGGATCACACTATATCTACTTGTGCAGCGATTATAAAAAGTAGCAATGCATAATTGTAATTAGGCTTGAATGTAGGAACTTTTGGAAATTGGTGGAAATAGCGTACAAAATTAGATACGATTATGATGATGTGCTGGTAGATACTCATCCAACATAAACATGAAATCGTTTTTTATTTGGAAAAAATAATTTTATTATGCAACGAAAAAAATTTATAAAACTTACCGGTGCGACTGGTGTTTTTACTATGTTCGGCGGCACTGCCTGGTTATTGCAAAGTTGTAATGGACAAAACAACATGGATATGTCCGCCAATAGCATAAAAATTATGCAAGGCTATTTTTCAACCCCGCTCCCATCACCTCCTGCATTCGATTTAAAAAATACAACTGCATTTGAAACCAAGCAAACACAGGTTGAAATATTAAAAGGAAAGAAAACAAATGTGTATGGTTATTACGATGGCGTGTTGGGTAAAACTTTTGTTGTAAACAAAGGGGATGTGATCAATCTTCAATTTACTAATTCGTTGCAGCAGGCTACCAACATACACTGGCATGGCCTGATTGTACCTTCGAAAATGGATGGCTTTCCTTCGGCGGTAACAGCGCCCGGAAGTACGTTTCAATACCAATTTAGCGTCAATCAAAGGGCCGGAACGTATTGGTATCACCCCCATCCCGATGGGTTAACAGCCGGGCAGGTAATGCAGGGTTTAGCTGGCTTTTTTATAGTTAGGGACGAGGAAGAAGCTGCGTTGAAATTACCCAACGGGGATAGTGAAATTGCCTTTGTAATTCTGGATAGGCGGTTTAAAAGCAGTGGCGACTTTGACTATACGCCAACGAATGAAGAAGTGATGACCGGTTTTTTTGGCGATTACATTTTAGTGAACGGTGCATACAATCCTTACAAAATAGTAAAAGCAGGATGGAACCGTTTACGCATCATCAATGGTTCTAATGCAGAAGTATATAACCTTGCTTTCAGCAACGGGCAGAATTTTGCGGTCATTGGTTCTGATGCAGGTTTACTGGCTGCGCCTGAAACAGTAAATGATATGTTGATTTCCCCCGGTGAAAGAATTAATATGCTGGTAGATTTCAGCAATTCAGCAAACAAAGAAATTTTTCTGCAAAGCAAAACCTTTGATGGCGGCGGCGTACAGGGCAAAGAGGCATTTAAAATTTTGAAGTTTGCTATTGGCGAAAAAACAAATGAGCCTTTTACTTTACCAACAACTTTATCTGCCATCGAAAAAATTAATCCATCCGCTGCTACAAAAACAAGAACGTTTGATAACAGCAATGCATCTATGCATGGAGGCGGTATGATGAATATAAAAATGGACACAGAAGACACGACAAGTAAAACGGGGAGTAACATGGGTGAAAAAGGCATGAATAAAATGAAGATGGGCATGCACAGCATTAATGGTATTGCTTACGATGCTGCGGTTATTAATGAAACGGTTACTGCAGGCGCAACAGAAATATGGGAGTTTGATAATAGTAAAGGAATTGAAATACATCCCATGCATTTTCATGGTAATCATTTTCAGGTTTTAGAAAGAAAAGGCGGCAGAGGAAGATTAATTGCTACAGAAAAAGGATGGACAGACACAGTGCTGCTGCTGCCCGGCGAAAAAGTAAATGTAATAACTACTTTCTCTCAATTGAAAGGGAAATATGTTTTGCATTGCCACAACCTTGAACATGAGGATAGCGGAATGATGCTGAATTTCGAAATGGTATAAAACCAAAACAGCGGTAAACAAACATGGAGATTTCTCCTCACAATATATTTTTCAGCCAGGCCTTGAATTTAAGCGGGGTGGCATATAAAAATAATAAACGGGCAACAGCAAAACTGAAGGACAGGCAACAGTGTATCTGAAGAAATTTTAAATTTTTAATAAAATGATGAACGATCATTCCTGGGGATGGGGCATGGGTTGGGGTATGTGGATTATTCCGATTGCTATCATTCTCATTATTGTCTTTTTTTTGAGAGGCAGACGCCGAAAGTAAAATCTGTAAAGCCAATTTGGGCAAACGAAACCATCATTTGCTGCGGCTCACAAACTGAAATGAATAAAACTTACTGCTGATGATGGTTTTATTGGCCTTAAAAAATATAATTATACCATGAAAAAATTTAAGGGTGGCAGTAAATGGATAGAGTTACCGGCAAGCGCATTGCAGATGCAATCGCCTTTATCAACATAACAAATAAATCAATGGGAATAATTCAGGGAGATATTTTGAAACATCTGTTCAAATAAAAATACAGTTTATTAAGAAAATGTTTAAAACCGTTCGAACTTGAAATTGTCCTGGTGGCGCCTGACTATTGTATTCACCAGGCCAAGTTGACAGAGTTCAATTCCTACGGCTTTAAAGCATCTTTTAACCCAACGCATCCGGGTAAGGCAGGCAATCCTTCTGGCTGGTGGGTGTCGCCGTGGCAATTCGGGCTTAATCAGGGCCCGATTGTTTTAATGATTAATAACCATCGTACCGGCCTGTTGTGCCAATGGATACGAAACTGCCCATATATCGTAACAGGTTTGCGGAGGGCAGGTTTTACCGGGGCGTGGTTATGACGATTTAGAAGACAGCCTTTCTCTGAATTACTCTATCTGACCTTGCCAAATAAAATATTTTATGCAGCTAAAAAACAGAAAAATATTAACGCTCAATTCAGTATTACCTGGTATTTCAGAAAGAAGTTATGGTATGCAGGACTTATTGAAACTTAAATTGAAAGATAAACATGGTGCTTAAGCGGTTGAACTGTTTTGTTATCAGCCGCAAATTTTGAATTGAAAATGGGAAAGAACCTCATTTGTTAGCCAAGCTAAACACGAAGAATAATAGGTTATTTATATGTAGTATCATAAAACTAAATTTTGAAAAGCAGATGAAAGTTAACTGGGGAAATAAGAAGACTGAGTTTATAGAACTACTACCTCTTGCCATCGCAAAACTGAAGAAAAATATTATAGATCCTTTTCTCGGCGAAAACAGTAATCTGAGGTACATAAACGAAAGGGCCCCGCTAAGAGCCGAAATATTTACCACAGAAAAATTAGAACAACATGCCGTCACCATTGCTAAAAGGCATGAACTTATCTACAATCAAACATCGGAGCAGTTATTGGAACGCCTGGCAGACAATGAGCATATTCTGCTGGAAGTGTATGCCTTGTTGTCTGACAACTTAAAACAAAACAACCGTATTTCGCCTGCAGCCGAATGGCTGGTGGATAATTTTTACCTGATTGAAGAACAGATTTATACCGGTAAAAAACATTTACCAAAAGGCTATAGTAAAGCGTTGCCCCGGTTATTGAAAGGCAAATTGGCAGATCTGCCCCGGGTATATGATATGGCTGTGGAAATAATTTCGCATAGTGATGGACACGTGGACATGGCTAAATTAACGGGGTTTGTAAATGCTTACCAAACCATAGATAATTTAAAAATTGGTGAATTATGGGCAATTCCTATTATGCTCAGGTTGGGTTTAATCGAAAATTTAAGGCGGCTTTCCATACTTATCGCAGAAGAAATTACCAATAGATCGCTTGCCAACCGGTGGGCTGATGAAATGATAGAAGTTTCTGAAAAAGATCCGAAAAACCTGGTGTTGGTTATTGCAGATATGGCCAGGTCTGAGCCACCAATGGAAAGCACCTTTGTTGCGGAATTGAACAGGCGGTTACTTGAAAAAGGCAATACACTTTCTTTGCCCCTGAACTGGATAGAACAAACTCTTTCAGAAATGGGGGTAACAACCAATGAACTCATACAACTTGACAATCAAAACCAGGCTGCTACACAGGTATCTGTAAGTAATTGTATTAACAGCTTTCGTTTTTTAAGCACCACTAACTGGAGAAATTTTGTTGAAGACACAAGCATAGTTGAAGCCACGCTTCGCCAGGACATTAATGGCGTTTATGGAAAAATGGATTTTCATACCCGCGATCAGTACAGGCATGTTGTTGAAAAAATTGCATTTAACAGCAAATCTTCAGAACAGGTGGTGGCGGAAAATGTTATTCAGGCAGCAAAAAACGCTGCTTTGAAAAATAATTTCAAACAGTCGCATGTAGGTTATTATCTCACAGGCGATGGCTGTATTGCTACAACAAAAGCTGCCAATGCTAAAACCAACATCTCTGAAATATGCAGCAGAATAAGAAACAAACATCCCCTATTAGTTTACCTGGGCAGCATTAGCATACTCACTTTTCTTATTTGCTGGTTACTTATAGACCAGATTGCAAAAGAAAATCTTTCTACTACAGTAATGATTGCTGTTTGTATTGTGGCGTTAATAACCACAACCAGGTTTGCAGTTTCGCTGGTAAATTGGGTTAGTACCATCTTACTAAAGCCAATCCTTCTTTCAAGGATGGATTTTTCTAAAGGGATACCCGCCGAAGCAAAAACGATGGTAGTGATACCGACACTTATCACAAGTATTGAAACAATCAATGATCTTTTAGAGGGGTTAGAAGTAAGGTTTCTTGCCAACCGTGATGCAAATCTTTACTTTGGCCTACTCACAGATTTTAAAGATGCCGCTTCCGAACATTTACCTGAAGATGAATCACTGGTGCTTGCAATAAAAAACGGCATTATTGAATTAAATAAGAAATACGGCAGAATATCTAACGATACTTTCTTTCTTTTTCACCGCCCACGCAAATGGAATAAGTATGATAAAATATGGATGGGTTATGAAAGAAAGCGTGGCAAGCTCGGTGACCTCAACGCATTATTGCAAGGCAAAGATGACAACTGTTTTTCTGAGATTGTTGGCGACACGTCTTGCTTCAACCAAATAAAATACATCATAACACTTGATACGGATACACAACTACCCCGCGATACGGCATGGAAGATGATTGGAACCATGGCGCATCCTTTAAACCATCCCGTTTATAACGAAAAGAAAAGAAGAGTTACCGAAGGTTATGGTATTCTTCAGCCAAGGGTATCCAATAGTTTACCGGCCACTGAAAGCTCTTTATATGCACGCCTGTTTGGCAACGATCCGGGTACAGATCCTTACACAAAAGCCACATCGGATGTATACCAGGATTTGTTTGAAGAAGGCTCATTTATAGGAAAAGGCATTTACGATGTGGATGCATTTGAATTGGCGCTAAAGGATAGGCTTCCTGAAAATCGCATCTTAAGTCATGATTTGCTCGAAGGTTGCTATGCCCGTTCCGGATTAATTACCGATGTACAATTGTATGAAGAATACCCCCATAGGTATGATACAGATATGCGGCGACGGCATCGGTGGATAAGGGGTGACTGGCAGATAGGTAAATGGATATTACCTTTTATTCCCGGCCATGACAAAAGGTTGCATAAGAACCCGCTTTCTTCAATTTCGAAATGGAAAATATTTGATAATATCCGTCGCAGCTTAATCCCGATGTGCCAGTTGTTATTGCTCTTATTTGGTTGGACGCTATCATCGGTGGCCTGGTTCTGGACACTTGCCGTAACCCTTATTATTGTATTGCCGCCTTTGGTAAATTTTTTCTGGGAGCTTTACCGAAAGCCTCCCGACGTAATTTTTATTCAGCATTTTGTATATACCAGCCGCACAGCCCTTGAAAATTTTGTGCAGCAAATGCTCGACTTAATTTTTTTACCCTACGAAGTATTTTTAAATATAGATGCTATAGTTCGTACGCTGTGGAGGGTACATATATCACATAAAAACTTACTACAGTGGAATCCTTATAATCGAAACCGCAATACGCAAGACAGTATTCTTAAATCATATACTGTTATGTGGTTTGAGTCTGTTTTTACAATGACGGTGTATGTTTTTTTAACTTTTCATAATACCGGTGTTCTCCTGATCGCCCTTCCTTTTCTTATTTTTTGGATGATAGCTCCTGCGATTGCTTTTGTTATAAACCGCCCGTTGTCTTCCGATAAAATGACAATTTCTGAAAAGCAAACGATGTACCTGCGTAGCCTGTCCAGAAAAATATGGGGCTTTTTTGAAAATTTTGTAACAGCAGAAGATAATTGGTTACCGCCGGACAACTACCAGGAAGAACCCGTTGAAAGAGTTGCCCACCGCACTTCTCCAACCAATATAGGATTGTCATTATTATCCAATCTTACTGCGTATGATTTTGGCTACCTCAACTCTACCGAACTTGTAGAGCGTACCAGCAATACAATTCAAACCATGCAGCGCATGGATAAATACCGCAGGCACTTGTATAACTGGTACGATACAATTTCATTGGAACCATTATTGCCAAAGTATATTTCTTCGGTCGACAGCGGAAACCTGGCAGGACATCTTATTACTTTAAAGCAAGGACTGCTGGCACTACCCTATGATGCAATAGTGCAGGAAAGTTTTTTTAAAGGCTTGGCAGATACCGTGACTGTGCTGCTGCAGTATGCGTCTGATAGTGAAGACCTGTTGAAGTTTCGTGATGATTTGGAAAAAAATTACAGAGACAAACTTCATAAGATTAAAGATATAAGAGACTATTTAAATCAGTTGGAGATTTCTTTTACAAGCATACTATCAACCCTAAAACCCAAAGCCGATGCACAGCAAGAAAGATGGTCTCAAAAAGTAGTGCATCAAATTTCCCAACAGAAAAATCACCTGGATGCACTGGCACCATGGCTTATGTTTTCATCGGTACCTACGCAATATGAAATATTTATTGCTGAATTCCCGCTTATCCCTTCATTAAAGGACATTGCATCTGCAGCGCAACAGTTTTTGAAAACAAAACATTCTTTTTCTGCTATAAATGAAAATGAAGCGGATACTGAATGGCTGACCAAATTTAGTGCAGCACTGGCGGCATCATCCGACCGTGCAATGGAACTTATAACTACCATTGCAATACTTGCTGAGCATTGCCAGAATCTTTCGATTATAGATTACGATTTTCTGTTTGACAGGTCTCAAAATTTATTGTCAATAGGCTATCATCCCGAAGATCGCAGAAGAGACAATGGTTATTATGATCTGCTGGCTTCTGAAGCCAGGTTAACAACACTGGTAGGAATAGCACAAGGCAAATTACCGCAGGAAAGCTGGTTTGCATTAGGCAGGCAGCTCACCAGCCAGGGTGGTGCACCAGTGCTGCTTTCGTGGGGAGGTTCTATGTTTGAATACCTGATGCCGCTTCTGGTAATGCCCACTTACGAGAAGACGTTAATGGATCAAACAAACAAAGCGGTTGTGCGTAAGCAAATTGAATATGGCAACAAACATTCAATTCCATGGGGCATGTCCGAATCTGGATATAATATGGTAGATGCCCACCTCAATTATCAATATAGATCGTTTGGTGTTCCGGGTATAGGTTTTAAAAGAGGTTTGGGAGAAGATCTGGTGATCTCACCTTACTCAACGGTACTGGCATTGATGGTAGCACCTAAAGATGCGTATAGCAATTTGCAGGTATTAAAAGAGGAAGGCTATGAAGGTGATTATGGCTTTTATGAAGCGATTGATTATACAGCCAGCCGTTTACTGAAGAAACAAAAAAGTGCCGTCATTAAATCTTTCATGTCGCATCACCAGGGCATGTCTTTACTCGCACTTTCTTACCTGCTTCATAACCGGCCTATGCAAAAAAGATTTGAATCTGAGGTGCATTTAAAATCAACATTGCTTTTATTGCAGGAGCGCATACCAAGAGTTACTACTTTCTATTCTCCAAGTGTTCATGCCGGTGATGCAAGCATCATTTCGGGCAACGATCCATCTATACGTGTTGTAAATACACCGAACACGGTTGTGCCTGAAATAAAACTATTGTCAAATGGCAATTATCATGTAATGGTTACGAACGCCGGTGGTGGATATAGCCGGTGGAGAAATATTGCCATTACCCGTTGGCGTGAGGATCTCACCTGCGATAATTGGGGTAGCTTTTGTTATATACGCGACATGGAAACCAATTCATATTGGTCATCCGCTTTTCAGCCAACACTACAGAAAAGTGAAACTTATGAGGCGGTATTTTCTGAGGGAAGGGCTGAGTTTCGCCGCCGCGATTTTTCATTGGAAACACATACAGAAATTGTCGTTTCACCGGAAGATGATATTGAATTAAAAAGAGTACAAATCACCAATCGTTCCCGTAAAAAAACGGTAATTGAGATTACCAGTTATGCTGAAGTGGTACTGGCGGCTCAGGCAGCAGACGAAGCCCATCCTGCCTTTAGTAATCTATTTGTTCAAACAGAAATTAATGAACAGCGCAATGCAATTTTATGTACACGCAGACCCCGCTCCACTGAAGAGAGAACTCCCTGGATGTTTCATCTTATGAAAGTGCATAATGCACAAATATTAAATGTTAGTTACGAAACAGACCGGGATCAATTTATTGGCAGAGGAAATAATATAAGCCAGCCACAGGTAATGAAGCGTACTGAACCGCTGAGCGGCAGCAGCGGATCGGTGTTGGATCCAATTGTTTCAATACAATACAGAATCGTATTGGAAGGTAATGAATCGGTAACTGTAGATATAATTTCCGGTGCGGCAGAAACCAAAGAAGTTTGCAATAATCTTATCGATAAATACCAGGCTTTTCATTTGTTCAATCGTGTGCTGGAACTGGCGTGGACCCATAGCCAGGTAATATTAAGACAGCTTAATGCAGTTGAAGCTGATGCGCAATTGTATTCACGCCTGGCAGGTTCCATTATTTTCTCTAATCAATTATTCCGTGCAGATCCTGCTGTTATTATCAAAAACAGAATAGGCCAGTCTGGTTTGTGGCGGTATTCTATATCCGGGGATATTCCAATTGTATTGGTTCAAATTGAGGATGCAGAAAACATTCTGCTTGTAAAGCAAATGGTTCAGGCGCATCACTATTGGCGCCTGAAAGGACTGATTGTAGATCTGGTAATTTTAAACGATGATCATGGGGGCTACAGGCAGGAATTACACAATCTTATTCACAGTCTTATTACCCCCGGTGTAGGTAATGAAATGAAAGAAAAGCCGGGAGGTATTTTTATAAGGGCAGCCGAACAAATATCAAATGAAGACCGGGGTTTGTTTGAAGCAGTTGCTCATGTTGTAATAGCTGATAGATTTGGTACGCTGGAAGAACAAATGAATAAAAGAATAAAAAGCAAAACAGCCATACCTTTTTTCGTACCTGTAAAAACATATCCGTTTATAAACAGCTCAGTTGAAAAACGGAACGACCTTCAATTTTTTAATGGATTGGGTGGATTTACAGCCGATGGCAAAGAGTATGTAATAACCACTACACCCGATAAAAAAACGCCTGCACCCTGGATAAATGTATTGGCTAACCCTGGCTTTGGCAGTATCGTTTCAGAAAGTGGGTCATCCTATACGTGGGTAGATAATGCTCATGAAATTCGCCTTACTCCGTGGAATAACGATCCGGTAAATGATCTTAAGGGAGAGGCATTTTATTTAAAAGATGAAGAAAGCGGTAAGTTCTGGTCGCCGTCTCCGCTACCCTGCCGGGGTAGTTCACCCTACATAACACGCCATGGATTTGGATACAGCGTGTTTGAACATAGCGAAGATGGTATTTATACAGAGATGACCATGTTTACCGACACTGAAACTCCGGTAAAATTTATTGTTATTAAACTTCGCAATCATTCCGGCAGGCAACGGCGCATTTCAGCTACAGGTTTTATAGACTGGGTGTTGGGCGATTTGCGAACAAAGTATATCAAGCATACTATAACAGAGCTGGATGAACGCAGCGGCGCTATATTGGTTAAAAATACCTACAGTTCGGAGTTTGTAAACAGGGTGGCATTTTTTGATGTAGACGGAACCAACAAAACAATTACTACCGACAGAACTGAATTTCTTGGACGAAACGGAACACTGAATAATCCTGAAGGATTAAGAAGGGTTAGATTTTCTGGTAAAACCGGTGCTGCATTAGACCCTTGTGCCGTTATACAGGTAGTATTTGATTTGGTTGAAGAGCAAGAGCATGAGATTATTTTTCGCTTAGGTGCGGGAAGGAATATGGAGCATGCCTTAGAAGTTATCCAGGCTAGTGAAGGAGCACAGGCAGCCCACCAGGCAAAACAAAAAGTACACGATTATTGGCAACAAACATTAAGCACTGTTCAAATTTATACACCCGATCCTGCTCTTAATATAATGGCGAACGGCTGGTTAAATTATCAAACACTTGCCAGTCGCCTTTGGGCACGTAGCGGGTTCTATCAATCAGGTGGAGCTTTTGGTTTTAGAGATCAGTTACAGGATGTTCTTTCATTAATACATGCACATCCAATGTTAGTACGGTCACAAATACTATTATGTGCATCAAGGCAATTTAAACAGGGAGATGTGCAGCATTGGTGGCATCCGCCTACAGGGCGGGGTGTTCGTACCACTTGTTCGGATGATTATTTATGGCTGCCTTATGTAACCGCAAAATATATTAAGGCCACTGCCGATAAAGCAATATTGGATGAACAAATACATTTTCTGGAAGGGCGCCAGTTAGCTGTAGGCGAAGACTCTTATTTTGATCTTTTTATCACCTCAGGTGATACCGCAGATTTGTATAAACATTGTGTAATAGCCATAGAATATGCACTAAAGTTTGGTGTACACGGCTTACCATTTATTGGCTCAGGAGACTGGAACGATGGTATGGATAAAGTAGGTAACCATGGAAAAGGCGAAAGCGTATGGCTCGCATTTTTTCTGTATGATGTACTGGTACAGTTTGCAGAAGTAGCACTACTAAAAAATGAAGAAGCCTTCTCACTAAAATGTAAAGCTGAAGCAGAAAAACTACGCATCAACATCAATGAGCAGGCATGGGATGGTGAATGGTACCGGCGTGCATATTTTGATGATGGCACACCACTTGGTTCGCATACAAATGAAGAATGTAAAATTGATTCCATTGCACAAAGCTGGTCGGTATTATCAAACGCCGGCGATAAGGATCGAATTAGTACAGCAATGCAGTCAGCAGATAAACACCTGGTTCGTAAAGAAGATGGACTTATCCAACTCTTCAATCCGCCTTTCGATAAATCAAACCTTAACCCCGGCTATATAAAAGGTTATGTGCCGGGTGTACGCGAAAATGGTGGTCAATATACACATGCTGCAATTTGGTTAGTGATGGCATTTGCCGCTATTGGCAACAAAAAACGAACGTGGGAATTATTACAAATGATTAACCCCATAAACAGGACCAGCAGCGATGATAAAATTGCCAGGTACAAAACAGAGCCTTTCGTAATAGCAGCGGATGTTTACGCTGAGCCTAAGCACAAAGGTCAGGGCGGCTGGACGTGGTACACAGGTTCGGCAGGCTGGATGTATCAACTTATAATTCATTCTTTCATTGGCTTAAAAAGAGAAGGTAATACTTTAAGCTTCACGCCTTGCCTTCCGGAGGAATGGAAAACATTTGAAGTTCATTACAGATATATTAATACCATGTATAATATTGTCGTTACGCAAACGGACGGTACAGATTCAATGATGGTTATAGCCAATGGGTTAAAGCAGGAAGATAACAGGATTACCCTTACAGATGATGGGGCTGAACATAATATTCAAATCAATTTATGAACGGATAATGCAAAGTGAATATTTTATTTCATCCGATGGCTATCAAATAACTATTCAAGGGTTAACGCTTGTTGCGGGCAATCAATTTCATATCTATGACGGAAGTTCAGATTATGGATTGTACACTGTAGTAAGTGTTGCAGGAGATACTTACACTACCTCTACAAGAATGCCTGCTTTAAGCGGAAATTATATAATTAGCCAAACGTAAACAACAATACCAGATAAATAAGTTGACGTCAATTTTTTTAAAAATGTCTTTCGTTGCAGGATGGTACTTTAAATGCAGTTTTTATGGAAACAAAAAATGTACAGGAAGCAGATAAAGTATTGTCGCCGGAATTGCTTAATAAAATGAACGCATACTGGCGTGCAGCAAACTATGTATCAGTAGGGCAAATTTATTTGTATGATAATCCATTACTGAATGAATCATTAACATTAGAACATATAAAGCCCCGCCTGTTGGGTCATTGGGGAACCACACCAGGTCTTAATTTTATTTATGTACACCTCAACCGCATCATTAAGAAATATGATCTGAATATGATTTATGTTACCGGCCCCGGACATGGCGGACCGGGCTTAGTGGCAAATACTTATCTCGAAGGAACTTACAGCGAAATGTATCCCAACATTACACAAGATGAACAGGGGATTAAAAAATTATTTAAACAATTTTCTTTTCCGGGTGGCATTCCCAGTCATGTTGCGCCTGAAACACCAGGCTCAATAAACGAAGGAGGAGAACTGGGTTATTCGTTGGTGCATGCTTTTGGTGCTGTGTTTGATAACCCCGATTTGATTGTTGCATGTGTAGTAGGTGATGGCGAAGCAGAAACAGGAGCACTGGCAACAAGCTGGCATTCCAATAAATTCTTAAACCCTGTATATGATGGTGCGGTACTTCCTATCCTTCATTTAAATGGATATAAAATTGCCAACCCGACTATACTTGCCCGTATTCCAAAAAAAGAATTAGAACAACTTTTTAATGGTTATGGTTATAAAATTTATTGGGTAGAAGGAGATGAGCCAAATGATGTGCATCAGCAATTGGCATCAGCATTAGATAAAATTATTATTGAAATAAAAGCAATTCAAACTGAAGCAAGAACCAATGGATTTACAACAAGGCCAACATGGCCAATGATTGTTTTTAAAACACCCAAAGGATGGACAGGTCCCAAAATAGTTGATGGATTACAGGTTGAAGGAACCTGGCGTTCGCACCAGGTACCGTTGGCTGAACTGGCAACAAAACCTGAACATATAAAAATATTAGAGCAATGGATGAAAAGTTATAAGCCAGAAGAACTTTTTAACGCAGAAGGAAAATTAATTGATGAGTTAGCAGAGCTGGCACCACAAGGCTTAAGGCGTATGGGTGCTAATCCGCATGCCAATGGTGGTCTGCTGCTTCATAATTTAAAGATGCCTGATTTCAGGGATCATGCAGTGGTATTTACAAAGCCGGGAACCACAGAGGCAGAAGCAACATTAATAATGGGAGGGTTCGTTAGGGATGTGATGAAACTAAATTGGGATAATAGAAATTTCAGAGTGTTCGGTCCCGATGAAACCGCTTCCAACAGGCTCTCACATCTCTTTGAAATTACAGAGAGAATTTCCACTGCAGAAATTTTGGACAACGATATTCAAATTTCACCTGATGGAAGAGTAATGGAAGTATTGAGCGAGCATTTATGCCAGGGATGGCTGGAAGGTTATTTACTAACAGGCAGGCATGGTTTGTTTTCGTGTTACGAAGCGTTTATTCATATTGTAGATTCTATGTTTAATCAACATGCTAAATGGTTGCAGAGTTGTAGGGAAATTCCATGGCGGCGGCCAATAGCTTCTTTAAATTATTTGCTCACATCGCATGTGTGGCGGCAAGACCATAATGGCAACAGTCACCAGGACCCTGGCTTTTTGGATATTGTTGCTAATAAATCAGCAGACATTGTCCGCATTTATTTACCACCCGATGCCAATACGCTTTTATCGGTAACCGATCACTGCCTGCGAAGCCGTAATTATATCAATGTAATTGTTGCCGGTAAACAACCCGAATTACAATACCTGGATATGGATGCTGCTATTAAACATTGTACAGCGGGGCTGGGTATTTGGCATTGGGCAAGCAACGATAAAGGGCAAGACCCCGATGTGGTAATGGCATGCTGCGGCGATGTGCCTACATTAGAAACACTGGCGGCGGTAAAGATATTAAGGGAACATTTTCCGGAGTTGAAAGTTCGTGTGGTAAACGTGGTGGATTTAATGGCACTGCAACCACAAAGCGAACATCCACATGGATTAAGTGACAAAGATTTTGATGATCTATTTACGAAGGATAAGCCAATCATTTTTGCATTTCATGGCTTCCCTTTACTTATTCATCGCCTTACTTACCGGCGCACCAATCATGCACAGTTGCATGTACGGGGCTACAAAGGAAATGGCACTACCACAACACCTTTCGATATGGTAGTAGTAAACGATTTGGACAGGTTCCATTTAGTATGTGATGTAATTGACCGTGTGGCAAGTTTAGGATCAACAGCCGCTTACATTAAACAGGATATACAAAATAAACTGATTGACCATAAAGCATACATTGAAATACATGGTGAAGACATGCCGGAAATCCGTAATTGGAAATGGAAGTTAGATGCAGATGAATAGCGTCTATAAAATGATTAAAATAATTGTTTAAACCATAGTCAACCGATTAAATTATGGACAAAAATTCTAACAACACCTCCGATAAAGTAGAAGTTACAAGTAGTTGTGCAGAAATAAAGAAGCAACAAAAAAATCAGTTTCAAAGCATATTAGTGTAAATAAAACGCATGGTCCAAAAACTCATTTCAATAGCGCTTCGCAACAGGCTTGTTGTATTGCTGTTAGCAGCAGGCTTGTTTGTGTGGGGTATTTTCACATCCAACAAAATCTGAT
>JAJAYD010000342.1 GCA_026786345.1 Chitinophagaceae bacterium | reverse complement strand
TGGCCGAAGCCATGCAGCAGGCCGGTTTTAGTATTGCTACCTGGGTAACTGATATGCTGGGGGCAGGCATTACTTCTTTTTATAAAATTGAAAATGGCAGGCGTATGTTCTACGATGTTACCACCAAAAATTATAAGGCAGTGCCAGGGGGTGAAGCCTTTATAGTCTTAAATAATTACAGCGATAAGATTGTATGGAAGAACAGTGCCTGCATGGTATACGACCTTGGCGATGATGTATTGGGTTTGGAATGGCGTACCAAAATGAACAGTATAGGAGGCGAAGTGTTGGAAGGCATTCAAAAGTCAATATCAATAGCAGAAGAAAAATATAAGGGTCTTGTGATAGCCAACGATGGCCCCAACTTTAGCGCCGGCGCCAACGTAGGAATGATATTTATGTATGCCATTGAACAAGAGTACGACGAATTGGATTTAGCCATTCGTATGTTCCAAAATACTATGATGCGGGTTCGGTATTCATCCGTACCGGTGGTTGTAGCGCCACATGGTTTGACATTGGGTGGTGGTTGCGAAATAAACCTGCATGCAGATAAAATTTGTGCTGCTGCTGAAACTTACATTGGACTTGTTGAGTTGGGCGTTGGACTGATACCAGGCGGTGGAGGCACCAAAGAATTTGCTCTGCGGGCGGCTGATGAAATGCATGAAGACGAACCGGATACCATTACCCTAAAAAGCCGCTTTTTAAATATAGCCACAGCTAAAGTGGCTACCAGTGCTATTGAAGCTTATGATTTGGGCATACTACGCAAGGGCCACGACGAAGTGGTGATGAACCAGGAACGAAGGATAGCTGAAGCCAAACGCAGTGTGTTGGAAATGTATGAGGAAGGGTACATTACTCCCGTTCAACGCACCGATATAAAAGTATTGGGCCGCTCTGCATTGGGTGCCTTGTATGCCGGTATCAACGGTATGTGGCGGGCCAATTATGCAACCGATCACGATGCGCTGGTTGCCCGTAAACTGGCTTATGTTATGTGCGGCGGCGACCTAAGCGAACCCACGCTTGTTAGCGAACAATATTTGCTTGACCTGGAACGCCAGGCATTCTTAAGTCTTACAGGCGAAAAGAAAACATTGGAAAGAATACAGAGTGTGTTGAAGAGTGGTAAGCCGGTGAGGAATTAATGTTGTAATGGCATTTGCAGTAATTCATTTTATATTCGAAGTCGCTTATTCTATAAACGTTGTTTCTATGGCATATAATAAATCTTGTTTTACATATAAATAAAAGCTTTCTTCAGAAAAATAACCAAACCCTTTTGAACCCCATTTTTTGCCCCAGAGCATTGCAAATTTGATCCTGTTTTTTACAAGGTCAACCTGAGAAATAATGATTGCCTGGTTTCCGATCTCGTGGCCTGCAGGTGGGGTTAGAAAGAGTCCGTCTGTAGTTGTTAGGTTCATCCATGCTTCGCGAATAGATACGATAGCAAGTATTGGCCTGTTAGCATTCAGGTGCGTTATCATATCATCTATTGTTCCTACAGTGTAACGCTTTAAATTTCCATTGGTATGCGAAGTTTTCTTACCCGATGTCAGATTCATTTTAGCATTTGTTTCCCATGAAGTAAATAATACACCAAACTGCTCGGCAGCATACAATGCAGATAAAATAAAAGTACCCTCACCCTTTTTTAATTTCGAGACATATTCAACAGTAGTATCCAACTCCTCAAAATTTATTTGTGTTTTTACGCCGATATCTGCAAGAAGATTGGCTTCCATAGCTGCCTTTAAAGTTCGAACTACACCCCGGTCATCAGCAATGGAAATTATAGTGATGAATTTAGAAAGATCTTTACTGGTTAACAGGCTAAGCGTACGTTCTATTTCGGCAAGGATTCTTTCTGCACTTTTGTTATACTCGTACGACAAAAAATCTACTGCGTTCAACTTGCCTAAACTTTTTAAATCGTAAGGTAAATCTTCGGGGGCCGGAAAAGGAACTTTGTCAATGAGTACAGGTATAACTTTAAGTGTATTGCAGGTAAGTCCTTCGGCCAGTTCAAGACGTACATGATCACCGGGTTTCTTAATTCGTATTTTTTTATCAATACCTTTTAAACTTGTCCATTGATTGCCTATCAATGCAAGCATTACATCGTACGTGGCAATTTTCTTTTTGATAAATGCTGCAAAGTCAAATCCTACCGGTATAGCTTCCTTATCAATAAACACATCATGTTTTTTTACGGTAAGCTTGTTATAAATAATAAATGCAACAGTTATGCTATCGGCCCTTCGATAGTTGATAAAAATTTTTGCCATTGTTCCTATTTTGTGTTGGATGAAATAGTTACCCTATTTAGTGTTGATGGTACCGGTGTTAAAGGTGGAAAGTTTTTGATGAGAATGCAACAGCAAATAATGGACACATGTGGTCGCAGGTATTTTTTGATTACTTTCCTCTCATCACTTTCATTTTTGTTATCAGCTATTAAAAAGTATTTTGTCAATTCATAAAATTATAAAAGGTGCCTGAAGTTCTTGTAATTGAAAACATCTTTAAAAACTACGGTAAAATCCAGGCGCTAAATAACGTATCGTTTAGTGTACCCAAAGGCAGTGTATTTGGAATTTTAGGACCGAATGGTAGCGGCAAAACTACCCTGCTTGGTATTGTAATGGACATACTAAAAC
>JAJAYD010000341.1 GCA_026786345.1 Chitinophagaceae bacterium | reverse complement strand
GTGTATATATAATGCCTTATGCATACTGCTTAATGGATAAAAAAGTGATTTTGAACAAACCTTAGTAGAAGAGAATTAAGAATATTTATTTAACCTTATTACCTTATTCAATTAATAAAATTATACAATCAGGGTGAATAAGGTAATAAGGTTGGAGTGGTCGATTAGATATTTTTTTACCAAGGTTAAAAGGGGTGCATCCTAAATTCCCCCTGCTTAAGACGCAACAAATGCAGTAGACACAAACCGTTGCAAATAAATCAGTTGAAGATGGTGTATATATAATTGTCGCTTCGTCACTGCGAGTGGTTAACTTTTGGGTTTCAAAAAAGTTCTTTGAAGATGACATTTCTTTAACCCCGCCCGAACGTATCGTTTATGGGCGGGCGGGCACAGAGAACAACCAGGGGAAATACCCACCGGGAAACACAAAGTTTGCTCTGCGTCCTCTGTAAAAAACTCTTGAATTTCTCTGCGGTAAATAATACTTGTTATTGGTAGCTTTGCGTAGCTGGGCGAAGCAATCCCCAACCATTTGTAAACCTGATTGTGCGGGGCGAATTGCTTCTTACCCTTCAATAACGGGAGTATGAAATGCTCCGGAACACATAATTATTCAGCGACAATTTGAAATGCAACCATGTAAACCCACTTTCTAAAATACCTTGCTTCTTTTCAACCAGTACCCCTTTTCCAGTTAAATTGTTGTGCTACTTTGCCCCCGTTTATTTTACAGCCAAATTTTTGTATTCAATGTGGAGCAAGCATTGCGGTTATGATTGTTGAGGATACTGCTTTTTGTACTTATTATTTTTCCACTGATTTGTTTCCGCTTCACTATCAGCAATAAGAATGTGTAATCTTTTTTTTTGTGTGCTTTCCTGCTTAGCGCTCATAACGCAATTTGTTGAAGCCTGTTTGTAAGACAGGGCCAGCGTTTCAAAATAATCCCAGGCCTTTTTGTTTGCTTTAAATTGTTTTTCAAAAGTTGGGGTAAACTTTACTTCCTGTTTTTCGTAAGCATATATTTTAGATTTCTTTTCTGTCCTTTTTTCAAAACTTGCCGAACCTGCCGGTTGCATCAGCCCCAACCGGGTTAACGCTTCCATTTTATTAATGTTAACCGCACTCCAGATGCCTGAAGGTTTGCGTGGAGTAAAACGAATTTGATAAGAGTCATTGTCAATAGATTTACGAACACCATCTATCCATCCAAAGCAAAGCGCTTCGTCAACCGATTGTGACCAGGTCATTGATGGCTTACCGCTGCCTACCTTATAAAAGGCAACCAGTAGTTCACTTGCTATCTTATGATTTTTTATCAACCACTCTCTAAAGCCAGATGGCTTTGCAAAAAATGTTGGTGTCATGCCCTTTTGTATTCAAACTTTATGCAGAACATATTATCAGCAAGTTAGCATAACAAAACTTTTGAACCGGGTTCAAAAGATTACAAATAGTTACAGATGAAGGGTAGTAACTATCTTCTATGTTATGTAAACCTGTTGGCGGAATTAATTTTTTTTAGCCCCCATCGAGATGATTTTTTGGTAGAAAAAATGTTTTATTTAATTTTCACAGCCCCATCGGGGTGATCTTTTTTTAAATGCCGTTCCTAAGGAACTTTGAAGTCAAAAAAATGTGTCACTTCCTTCATTTGTCTGGGTCCATACAGAAGATAAGCCTTTGGTTAATTCTATTAATACCTGTGGGGTTCTCTCTAATATTTCAATAGCTTTTGGTAGTGAAAATTCTATGGTTTGCACATTGAGTGTTTATAAAAATGAACTTGTGAATATCGGTTAATTTCCCCTGTGCCTACTCAATAGATTTATTTAGATGGGCCCAATAGCTTGCTCAATGCAGCTTTCCATCATAGTCGGATTATTATTTCTTATCCAAATGATTCCAGTTGATCAGGGTATTCCAAACCAGTGGTGTATCGTGCAGGTTAAGGTAACGATGCAGGGGGTCAAAGGTGAATGCAATCAATCTTCCCTGGCCTACCGGTACATTAAATATAGATCCATGTCCTATAATAGTTTGCTCGTTACGAACCATGCCCGACAACACATAGGGCGCTTCTTTCTTTGGTTCTTCTTTAATGGTTTTGGCTGTGTCAACAAAGGGTATTCCTAGTATGCGCCCGGTGTATTTCTCCTCGTCTTTCAATCCTTTGCTTCCATACTGCAATAACATTTCGTCACGATTGTATTTCTTTACCTGCAACAACGGACCATTGCCCTTAAATATGGGAAATACTTCGGGATATCCATACAAGACAGGACTGCCTGACTGCCGTGATTTTACCTGTACCACTGAACCCGGATGGAATAGACCTGGTGCTTCGTACGAATCTAAATCGTTGGTAATTCCTGCCTCAGCTAAAATAGCAGAGGCGTTATCAAGGCTTATGATTACCCCTCCGCCTTCTACATATTGTTTCAGGTTTTCCATACCCTGGAACCCCGGGCCGCCTGTCATATCATTTGTTGCATCGGGGTAACCATGCGAAGGATATGCTTCGGTTTTGGTATAAGGCATAGGCCCAAACTTTTTATCAATCTCGTTTATAAAATCTCCGGCATTGCCTCCTGTGTTTGGTATGAGAATAACATCAAAGCGTTTACCCAGTCCGCCCTGTTTAAGATCGTCTTTTTGTATGGATGTGTAGGGTATTCCTTGTTGTTCAAAAGTATACCTGGCCCAGCCTGCATCCTGTGTATTGTACCATGTGTGATAAATAGCAACACGCGGTAAGTTTATATTGTGTTGTGGCAGGGTTGCATTGCCTGCAGTTGCCTGGAGGTCCAACCCAAATTGTGAAGCCAGCTTTTCCGCCTCGC
This sequence comes from Chitinophagaceae bacterium, assembly GCA_026786345.1. Taxonomy (GTDB): domain Bacteria; phylum Bacteroidota; class Bacteroidia; order Chitinophagales; family Chitinophagaceae; genus Segetibacter. The sequence goes on along the minus strand of JAJAYD010000341.1, from coordinate 3,364 downwards.
CTGCGCTCAATCCTTTAAATAGTACCGAGCCTGCTGCCAGTGTATCCTTTAAGTCTTTCAACACGGATTTATCTTCCAGTATACTTGCTGTGGCATTTTTATTTTGTGTTTTTAGCCAGTATAATGCAGAGAGCAAATTTAATTGTGCTTTATAATTAAGGGCATAGTTGCTGCCATTACCTGTAACCTTACCCTTATACACGGCATCTTCATTCAACAGTTTCAGGTTGCTTTTTTCATAGTGAATGCTGTCTTCTGCCTGTACATCCACGCCGTATAAATATCCCATTGTCCAGGCAATATCATCGTATGGCGGAAACTTGGCATCCTTCGAAAAGTTTTGTTTAGACAATAGGGTAACTGCCAAATTTCTATAAGGCTGATCGAGCAGGATAACATAATCGTTCTTTGCTTTACCGGTATCCACTTTATGTATTTCTATACCCTGTTTACGTAGTTGGTTTATTAGGTAGGCCGCCATCACAGGGTCGTGCTGGCTGGCCGGTATTACAAAAGCCCCTGGCTTTTCTTCTTTGCCTTTTCTTATGTTGTTTAATCCTTTTTGATAGAAGTTTTGCAGCAGCAGTTTGGCATTGTTTGCCGAATAGGTTAGTGAGGCAAGCACACCTGCCTCCATGTAATTGATGTTGTTTCTCGAAGACCAGTTTACCAGTTGCGTAGCAGGGTCTGGCCGGTACCATTCGCGGCTGGTTACTGCATCGCCTGCATATTTAAAATTGGAAAGATCACGCAGATATGTATTGCCGCCTGCATTACCAAACGTCTCGTAAAATCGCCCGATTGAATTGTGATTGTTTGCCACCCAAATGCCATACCCGGGATACCAGCCATCATAGAAAGCCCAGGTAAAAGCGCCGGGCAAACCCTGGGCTGCCAATGTTGTAATATCGTTATTGGCCATCACCTGCCATTCGCCCACAGTTATAGGATCGATGGTTTCGTTATATGGGCCTGTTCCGGTTGACATATAGATAAGTGGCACACTTTCGTGCAGGTCCAGCATAACGGTTGGGTGCCATTCGTAATAGCTGTTGAAGATGGCTTTGGTAATGGCCTGCGACACCTGGATGCCATCGCGGTTGTTATCGTGAAAAACGTATTTGCCCCAATAGGGTGGAGAATACCTGTAGCCATCATCAAAATCTGTCCGGGCTTTTGAATAACGATAATACCAGTCAACCTGTTTGTCGCGGCCATCGGGCTCGGCTACGGGGTTCATCACTACAATAATTTATCCCTGATGTTCCTGATGTCTGCACTGTTGCCCGTTACCAGGCGATAAGCCAATTCCATCAACATTTCGGGGGAGCCCATTTCGGTGGAATGCAATCCTGCATTCAGGTAAAAAACAGGTTTGGTTGTACTAATGATTTGTTCAACATCCAACAGTGCTGCTTTGCGCGGATCGGCCAGCAGGCTTAATTGTTGTTTGTTTTTTTCAACTTCTCTTAGTGCTTCTTCCGTACCAATTATTATAAGGTTGATGGGGCGCCCTTTCTCGGTAGTGCCTACCTGTTTCATTTGCAGATAAGGTGATGATTGCGCAAGTTGTTTATAGTAATTATAGATTTCTTCGGTGCGATGCATAACGCCGGGGGCACCGATTATTTGGCCAAAATGTTTTAATGGCGAAGGAATTTTTGGATCCTGTATAAGATTTAAGACCGACGCAGGAAGGAATTTTTTATCGGTGGTGTATTCCCTTATTTTTTGATTGTAGGCTTCATCTATTTGTTGTGCATACAATAATTGTGGTTGTAAAAACAAGAAAAAACACCATAGGAAGAACCAAGGTGATGATTTCAAGAGGTGCATGTGTCAGGGAGTTTTGGTAAAATTTGTTTGACAAGCTTTTATGAAAATTTGTCTGAACCAAATTAATACAATTGAAACGATACCACACGTGAAAGAAAGACTAACCAGGCAGGGAGGTTGGTAATAAGACATCACCATGCAACAACGTTGTGTTTGGATTTTAGGAAAGATTGGTGTTGGAATGCCGGGGCAGGTATTACAAGGTGAAAGTGGTTTGATGTCTTGAACTGTTATAGCATTTGTAGCAATCCTTCAATAAGTATACTTTTAATAACATGATGTATCTGCCGGTGAACAAACTTAGTTATCAAAGCTGCTCCTCCTACTCATTCTTTCATTCTTATAATGCCTGCAAATAATTTTAACATACAAGGTTTAACCGGGGAGCAGGTATTGCTTGCAAGGGAGCAATATGGCCAAAATATTTTAAGGTACCAACAAGAGAACACGGTCGTTGATGCAATAAAAAAATTAGCAAAGGAACCAATGATTATTTTATTATTGGTAGCCTCGCTCATCTACTTTATCAGTGGTAGAAACGGCGACGCGATCTTTCTGTCTTCGGCCATTATAGTGGTCTCTTTAATTTCATTATTCCAGGATTCCAGGAGTCGTAATGCATTACAAAAGCTAAAAGACTTTACCCAACCAAATTGTAAAGTAATCAGGGATGGACAGACACTGGAAATTAAGAGCGAAGCATTGGTAGTGGGAGATAGCATGGTGGTGGAAGAAGGCACCTTAATTAATGCTGATGGTGTTATTGTACATTCAAACGATTTTTCAGTCAATGAATCGATACTTACAGGTGAAGCATTACCTGTTTTAAAAGATAAAGAAAGCCAGGAACATCTTGTTTTTAAAGGAACCACTGTTGCCAGCGGATTGGCAATTGTTACCATTACAAACATTGGCAACCAAACCCGGTTGGGCAAAATTGGAGAAAGCCTTGAAAGCATTGAGGAAGAGAAAACACCTTTAGAATTACAAATAAACAATTTTGTAAAGAAGCTGGTTTTGGCAGGTGCAATCGTCTTTGTTATTGTATGGGTTATCAATTATTTTAAGTCGTACAACCTGCTGGATAGTTTGTTAAAGGCACTCACCTTAGCTATGAGTATTTTGCCCGAAGAGATACCTATGGCATTTGCAACATTCATGGCAATAGGTGCCTGGCGGCTGATGAAAATGGGCATTGTGGTAAAGCAAATGAAAACGGTTGAAACATTGGGTAGCGCTACCGTTATCTGCACCGATAAAACAGGAACGATTACAGAGAACAAAATGTCGCTTGCTAAAATATTTTCAACCCCAACCAATCATATTACTGAACCGGAAAACGCTCTTACTGATGATGAAAAAAAATTGATTACACTGGCTATGTGGGCAAGCGAACCAATTGCTTTCGACCCAATGGAGGTGGCGTTGCATAGTGCGTATACCAATTTAAATACCGGTGATGAACGGCCACATTATAAAATGGTTCATGAATATGCGTTAGGTGGCAAGCCTCCTATGATGACACATG
>JAJAYD010000340.1 GCA_026786345.1 Chitinophagaceae bacterium | reverse complement strand
TGGGAAGCCAGCTATCGCTTATAGTAATCAATCGGGGAATATTAAATATGTAATCGCTAAGGATCCCCTTGGTGCCGGCTGGGAAACACCTACATTAGTTGATGCGGCAAGCGGCGGAGCAAATACTTCCCTTAAAATAATAAATACAAGGCCGGCAATCTCCTATAGCGTTTATAATTATCCAAACTCACCCTTGAATATGTTCGCGCCAATAACGCATCCGGCTTTGGGCCATCAGCATGGGGTACTCCGGTTACTGTAGATGCTGTTGGAGGAACCTATACTTGTTTGCAGGTGATAAATGGTAACCCGGCTATCTCTTACTATACTTTTAATAATAATTATAGTAGTCCCGCCGGTGTCCTAAAATATAAACGTTCCGATGATGCCGACGGCAATGGCTGGACCAAACCTGTAGTCATTGTAAAGAGCGGGGGGGTTGTAGGATTATATAACTCCCTTCATATGGTGGACGGCAAACCTGCGATTTCTTATTACGACCAAACAAACCAGGATTTGAAATTTATACAGGCCTCGGATGTTGACGGGGCCAGTTGGCCACCTACTGCAATTACGATAGATGCCATAGGTGATGTTGGCAAAGCCACATCGTTACAAATAGTAAATCATGTTCCTGCTATCGCATATTATGACGCTACAAATTTTACACTAAAATATGTTAGCGCAAATGACGCATCCGGTGCCGGATGGGGCACGCCTCAAACACTTACCAGCGGCGGATCGGGAGAACATACATCCATGATTACCAATGCCAACGATATAATGATTGCCTATAAGAATTTGGAATTACCTTATTTTATTTCAGGTTCTTTAAGCGGACCTTACTTCCGCACCCGGCAAAGTGGTAACTGGAACGATGTAACTTCCTGGGAGACATCGCCGGTGGCTGATTTCTCTTCGGGAGTAATTACTCCATCTACCAACACCCCGGACTTTACTTCAAATACTATTACTGTACAAAGCGGACATACAATAACAGTAACGGCAAATGTTGCAACCGACCAAACAATAGTAAACAGCGGCGGGGCAATAGTAGTAAACAACGGAAGTATTTTATCTATAAATGACGGAGTGGGGTTTGATATTACTGTGAATGGATCAGGTACAGTACAGGCGGGTGGAAATATGGTTATAAGATCGACTTCAGCAGGAACAGCTTCCGTTGGAAGTTCGACAGGTACAATAACAGGTAGTGTTACAGTTGAGCGCTATATTCCGGATAATGGGCACAGGGCATTAAGATTGCTAACTGCCGCCACCAACGGAACACAAACCATTAAAGACGCATGGCAGGAGGGGGGCGCAGCCGTTAACAACCTGGGCACACAGATTACCTCGCCTTTATTTAATGGGACCAATGGCTTTGATGCCAACTCACCCCTTGCATCTATCTATAAGTTTAATCAAACTGCTTCTGCAGGAACGGCATGGACAAGCCAGCCGGTTACCAATACAAATGTTAAAAGGCTCGAATCTGAACCCGGCTATTTGCTCCAGGTTTTCGGCGACCGAAATGCTTCGCCTTCTAACAGTTTGCACAACGCCACCACATTGCGAAGCACCGGTAGTTTACGGCAAGGTACACAGCCAGCGGTGGTAGTTTCATCTACAGGTGGTTATACTTTGACAGGCAATCCTTACGCTTCACCCATTGATTTTGAGACCATAGCAGGCACACCAAATCTTGCACAATACTTTTATATATTCGATGCAAATCTTTCGGGTCGTTTAAATATTGGAGGGTTCAGGCTTGTGGAAAGATTAAGTTCAAATACGTACCAATATACCCCTGTATTAGGATCGCCTGTGGTTGACAACACTATGCGATATATAAACTCGGGGCAGGCATTTTTATTAGGCACTACGGGGAGTAATGCAAACGTTGTGTTTACTGAAGGATCAAAAACGGCGCTTTTACCAGACTTAAATCTATTCCGCCCACAAAATCAAAATGGTACTGAGCAACAATTGCTTGCCAGCTTGCTGGTTATAGCACCCGACACGACCGCATTAGCCGATGGAATAAGGGTAAGATTTAATAATAGCTATTCCGCGACAGTAACCGCAGAAGATGTTATAAAAATGAGCAATATCACAACTGAGAATCTCGCTTCGCGGCGCAACAACAATTTGCTAATAGTAGAGAAACGTCCGGAAGTAACCGTAAACGATACCATTTACCTGGACATTGCAAACATGGGTATAAAAAATTATAGCTTTCAGTTTAGTTCGGAGAACATGCCAGCTAACCTGGTGGCTGCTTTGCAGGATAATTTTACCGGTTCCCAAACCGACATTCCACTAAACAGCATAACAAATTTAAATTTCAGTGTTACCTCTGATCCGGCATCGTCCGCGCCCGACAGGTTTAAAATTGTGTTAAGGCCTGCCGGTCCGTTACCCATAACTTTTAGTTTCATAAAAGCTTATCAGCAAACCAATGACATAGAAGTGGAATGGAGGGTACTAAATGAGGCAGGCATAAAGAATTACGAAGTACAGAAATCTGCTGACGGAAGAATTTTTAGTATCGTGGAAAAGCAAACCGCAGTGGGCAACAATATGAGCATTATTAATTACAGGTGGGTTGATGTAAACGCAACAGCCGGGGACCATTTCTACCGCATACGAAGTATTGGTTTAAATGACGAAATTAAATACAGCCCGATTGTAAAAGTAACTATCGGAAAAGGCAAAGCAGGTTACTTCGTATACCCTAACCCGCCTACCGGCGATTTAATAAACCTGCAGTTTGTCCATCAGCCAAAAGGAACGTACAATGTTCGATTAATAAATACATTGGGGCAGGTTTTATTAACAAAAAAGATATCGCACATGGAAGGCAGCAGCACCGAAACAATACAACTTACCAATATAATGCAGAAAGGTCAATATATTTTAGAAGTGACTGCGCCGAATAAAAGCAGAAAGTCTTTTAAATTAAGTTATTGAAAAGAATTAAAATAGAACATTTGAGATAGAAACTTTTGCGTGAAATTAATAATGTAAAATTTTTCGAAGGGTTAACACGTCCACCACCGAACAGAAAAGTTATCCGCTGCGGAGGCCTATGGTACTGGTATACCAACCGGGAGAGTAGGTAGCCGCCATATTTATTAACCTCAACAGAAATGTTGAGGTTTTTTTATGCATGGAAATGAGGTAATAAAGACAGGATTTAGGAGAAAGAACGTAGAAGATGGAGTTCTTGAACTGTAGATAGGAATTGAAGGAGGAAGAATAAAAAGTTACAGGGAAGACAGAACATTGAAGAAGAAACGAAGTGGGGGAAAAAGAACGGTAATGGTTCGAAGGCAAAAAACTTATGCTGGGAAATGCAATAAACCGGAAACTGTTACTTATACCCCATAATATTTATAATCGACTTACAGAAGCTATATTCTTGTTGGTCGTTACTGCTAACGATCACCGTTTTTCCAATTGCATATCTACTTATTAGCTGATGATACAATTCAATTCCTGCAGTGTCAAGGTTTGTGCAGGGTTCATCAAGTAATAACAATGGAACGTCGCAAAATATTGCCTGAGCTAATTTGATACGTTGTTTCATGCCAGATGAAAAATACCTGATTTGTTTATCTGCTGCTTTGGTAAGTCCTACGATATCGAGGATTTCGTTTATAGAAATATCATCAATATACTTTTTAAACTTGTTGTGAAAACTGAGAAACTCAACAGCAGTAAGTTCTTCAATAGTTTCGAGGTAAGGAGCTGAAATAGTAAGATGACTGAACAAATGGTCAACCTCAACATTTTCATTTTTTAACTGCCAGTTGATCTGGCCGGCACTGGGCGCCATGCTGCCGCTAATAACTTGTAAAACGGTACTTTTTCCACTACCATTTGGGCCGGTAATCGCATAGGATTCACCAGGTAAAAAATCAAAACTTAAATTTCGGAATATCCATTCCCTGTTAAACCGTTTACCGGTATCAGAAAAAGTTATCCTCATTATTTATTTTTGAAGGACGGCGAATAATGCCTGTTTTTGAAGACTTAATGAAGCTGATGATATGATCTTTTTCGTTGCCTGAAGCAAAGGTATTTTCGATCAGTTCTATTGCCGCAGAAGTGGTATGCTTCTCAACAAAAAGAGTATGGTAAATATTTGATATTTCTGTTATGGCTTCTTTCGAAAACCCCCTACGTTGCAAGCCAACCACATTTACTCCCATATAGCTCAAGGGTTCACGGGCTGCTTTTATAAATGGCGGAACGTCTTTTCTTATAACTGTATGGCCTGCTATATAGCAATGAGCTCCAATATGGGCAAACTGGTGTGCGCCTGCCATTCCACTTAAAATGGCATAATCGTCAATAATTACATGACCTGCCAGTTGCACACTATTACCCAGGATAACATTGTTACCTAAAATACAATCGTGAGCAACATGAGAATAAGCCATTAGCAAACAGTTAGCTCCTACTACAGTTTTGTATTTTTCAACGGTACCACGATTTATGGTAACACATTCTCTTATGGTGGTATTATCGCCAACCTGGACTATTGTTTGTTCTCCCACAAACTTTAAATCTTGTGGAATTGCCCCGATAACTGCACCGGGATAAATTGAAACATTTTGGCCAATAACGCTTCCATTCATAATTACCGCATGAGACATAATATGGCTGCCATCACCAATAGTTACCTGTTCGTGTACAACCGCAAAAGGATCTATGGTAACATTGTTGCCTATTACAGCATTTGGATGTATATATGCCAACGTGCTTATGATGCTCATTCTTTTGGTCTTTTTACAATTTTGGCAACCAGCACAGCCTCTGTTACCAGCTTTTCTCCAACATAGATGGTTCCTTTCATTTCTACTATTCCTCTGCGAATTGGTTGCAACAGCTCCATCTTCAAAATCATAGTATCACCTGGTACAACCATTTGCTTAAACTTGCAATTTTCTATTTTTAGAAAGTAAGTGTCATACTTGTCTTCGGTGTTGTGTGGTATTGCCAATAAACCCCCGGCCTGTGCCAGTGCTTCAACCTGTAAAACACCCGGAAATACTGAATTGCCCGGAAAATGACCCTGGAAAAAAGGCTCATTGTACGTAACATTTTTTATAGCTACCACCTTAGTGTCGGTTAACTCCAAAATTTTATCAACCAATAAAAATGGATAGCGATGAGGCAATATCTTTTCAATCTGCTGTATGTTTAATACAGGCACCTGGTTAGGATCGTATTTAGGCACATCCTGTTTGTTCTTAATTTTCTTAATGTGTTCTTTTATTTTTTTGGCAAACTTTACGTTGCTTGCATGGCCCGGCCGGTTTGCAATAACATGCGCTTTAAAAGGAAACCCCACCAAAGCAAGATCGCCAACAACGTCTAATAATTTATGTCGTGCAGGCTCGTTGGGAAAACGTAATTCAAGGTTATTTAAAATTCCTTCATGGCTAATGTGCACATCTTTTTTATTGAAGACTTTAGATATGCGTTCAACCTGTTCGTCTGTTACTTCTTTATCAACTACAACAATTGCGTTGTTAATATCGCCACCTTTTATGAGGTTATTTGATATGAGCCACTCCAACTCGTGAAAAAAGCAAAAGGTTCTACATGAAGCTACCTGCTCTTTAAATTCTGAAATGTTTTTGATGGCAGCATGCTGTGTGCCAAGGACCGGACTATTAAAATCAATAAGGGTATTAATGCGATATTCTGAGTAGGGCAATGCTACCATTTCTACCTTTTTCTCTTCGTCAACAAAAGTTATGTTGTGCTCTATGGTATAGTAGATTTTTTCAGCATCCTGTTGTAATACGCCTACCTTTTCAAAAGCTTCAACAAACGGTTGCGAACTGCCATCTAAAATGGGTACTTCTTCTCCGTTAATTTCAATCAGTGCATTATCAACCTGCATACCTACCATGGCAGCCATTAGGTGTTCTATGGTACTAACCCTTGCACCATTATGCTCCAACGTTGTGCTCCTGTTTGTTTCAACAACATAATCCACATCGGCCTTAACAGTAGGTTTACCGGGCAGGTCTACCCTTTTAAAAACGATGCCTGCATTAACATCTGCAGGCAAAATATTAATTGTAACTGACTGGCCTGTGTGAATGCCTGCACCCGAAATACTAATTGGTTGTTTTATGGTATGTTGAAATGAGTGGCCGTTACTATTCATAAGTACTTTAAAGGGCACGAAAGTATGAAAAGTATCGGATTTCTCTTAATTGAACGACTACATAATATATGTTTTGCTAACTACCCGTTAACAATAGTTTTGGGAGGCTTTAGCTATGCAGGAAGTGTGTAAAGGAGCATTATTGACCTGAGGCAACAAATATTTGCAAATGTATTTGCGTAAGGGATTGAAACGGTTAGCCCACAGCGACGAAGGAGCGAGGACTAAGAGTGGAAAGCCCGGCCCGCAGGGATACGCCCAAAACTTTTAATTTATAATTCGCCGACATTCATTTTTTCATCAACCAATTGCCTTATCTGGTTTTCGAGATTGGTTATTCGTTTTTCAAGCTCGGGTAAATTGCGGGTAATTGCCTGGCTGCGCAGGGCACTTGTATAATCGTAAGCCGGAGAACCCGTAACAGCAGCTTTGGGGCGCTTTATAGATTTACTAACACCACTCTGGGCATTTATCTTGCTACCATCGGCAATCTGAATATGGCCTACCACCCCGGCCTGGCCACCAATCATAACATTACTTCCAATTTTTGTGGAGCCACTAACGCCGGCCTGTGCTGCAATTACCGTGTTGCTGCCTACTTCCACATTGTGTGCAATCTGTATAAGATTATCGAGTTTGGCACCCGACCTGATAATAGTAGAGCCAATGGTTGCCCTGTCTATGGTTGCGTTTGAACCAATCTCAACATTGTCTTCAATTACAACATTTCCTATTTGAGGTACTTTGTTAAATGAACCATCAGGCTGAGGCGCAAAACCAAAGCCATCGCCGCCAATAACGGTACCGGCATGTATGGTTACGTTTTTGCCCACTACACAGTCGATGTAAACTTTTACACCGGGATGAAGGAGTGAATTATCGCCAATTTGTACGTTGTTTCCAATATAAACACCAGGGAAAATTTTAACATTATCTCCCAGTTTTGTGCCCTCGCCAATATAGGCAAATGCCCCTATGTAAACATTATTACCATAGGTAGCAGAGGGAGCAACATAGCTGGGTTGTTGTATGCCCTGCAACTGTTGTGTTTTAAGTTGCTGGTAATGATTAAGCAAAGTGGCAAAGGCCGAATAGGGATCGCCGACCCTGATTAAGGTTGGAGTGACTGGTTGTTTTAGTTCAAGCTTATCGCTTATGATTACAATAGATGCATTGGTTTGATATAAAAATTCTTCGTAGCGGGGATTTGCCAAAAATGACAATTGCCCATGTTGTGCATCTTCAATTCTACCAAATCCGCCAACGGATGCCGAGGCATCACCTTCAATATTTCCACTGATTAAAACTGCTATTTGGGTTGCTGAAAATGTCATGTTTTAAAATTTGCTAAAGCTGAAAGCTTTTAGCTGGTAACCATGTTACTATAATGGCCTATCGCTAATGCATAAAGCTATTGATAAAAACAAATGTAAAATTTTTTTACAGCGCTGGCCAGAGTTTTATGGATGAGTGCGTTATCAACTTGTGAAATATCTTTTACCTGTCCGTCTTTGAAAAGTATATTGATTCGTTCGTCGTTGGTTTGATACATGGTGTTTACGGCTTCGCCGGAAAAAACAAAATAGGATGCCTCTTCAGCAGTTATTTGAAGCAATTGACAAACTTCGTTTATTTTTTGTTGCATCAACTGATTGTTAAAAGGCTCGCCCTGCAATTTTATTTTCAACAGTTGCCTGTTTAAAATATTGATGCACAAGGTTGATAATACCACGTCAGCAGAACGGCTCCATACTTTAAGGCAGTGGATAAAATCAAAATCGTCCATGCTGCAAAAGTTTTGATGCGCCTCCGGGTTCATGCTGCCCGAATATTTGGTAATGAAAAAATCAACAGGCGTTCCGGTTGAGAGATCCAAAGCACCTGACTCATATAAAAACCGGACACGCCTGGTAACTTGTATCAACATTTTTTCGGCAACCATAACAGTTTTATGCAGGTAGACCTGCCAATACATTAAGCGGCGGGCAACCAAAAATTTTTCGATGCTATAGATGCCTTTTTCTTCCACCATTAGCTGGCCATGGTGAATGGTAAGCATCTTTAAAATGCGATCGTAACCAATGACTCCTTCGCTAACTCCAGTAAAAAAACTGTCCCTTGTCAAATAATCCATCCGATCCATATCAAGTTGGCCACTTACCAATTGATGAAGAAATTTCTTGGGATATTGATCTGTAAAAATTTCTATGGCCATCGTAAGCTTCCCATCAAATTCATCATTCATAGCATGCATCATTTGCAAGCTCATTTCTTCGTGATGAATGCCGGGCAACAATTCGTTTTCCAATGCGTGGCTAAAGGGCCCATGGCCAATATCGTGCAGAAGAATGGCTGCTTTTACGGCAATTTCTTCTTCGGGGGTAATAGCTGCGCCTTTACTACACAACTCCGTAATTGCATTACACATTAAATGATAGGCACCCAAAGAATGATGCAAACGTGTATGTACAGCACCGGGGTAAACCAATAAGGCCAGTGCCATTTGATTGATACGACGAAGTCTTTGAAAATAGGGATGGCTAATAACTTTAAAAATGAGTGGATGGTTAATGGTTATGAAGCCATAGACAGGATCGTTAATTATTTTGCGCAAAGTGTGAGGCATGAAAGTTCTTGTTAAAAATAAATTTTGGTGCAGCAAATCTACATTGCCGATAGTGAATGGGGTATTTTTGATTGAAGTCTAAAATAATATGAACTATGCCAGCTGCTAAAATTTTATGGGTTGACGATGAAATTGAAAGTCTGCAAAGTCAGAAACTTTTTCTTGAGAACAAGGGTTACGAAGTGCATACATTAACCAATGGCGCTGATGCAGTAGATTATGTAAAAGGAAATTTAGTGGATGTGGTGTTGATGGATGAAAGCATGCCGGGCCTGACTGGTTTGGAAACCCTTGCTCAAATAAAAGAAATAAACAGCCAGATACCCATTGTTTTAATAACCAAGAATGAGACGGAGAATTTGATGGATGAGGCTATTGGTAACGAGATAAGTGATTACCTGATAAAGCCCGTAAACCCTAACCAGGTATGGTTAAGCCTTAAAAAAATTATTGACAATAAACGGTTGGTTGCTGAAAAAACCACTTCGGCTTATCAACAACAGTTCCGTCATTTGTTTACCGCACTCAATAGCAATCCTGATTTTAACGATTGGATGGAAATTTACAAGAAGCTGGTGTATTGGGAACTGGAAATGGAGAAGAGTGACAGCCCTGAAATGCAGGAAATTTTACAGAGTCAAAAACAGGAAGCAAATACTGAGTTCTTTAAGTTCATCAGTCGCAACTACCTCTCATGGATAGACCCCCGCAACGATGCACCTATCATGAGTAATACTTTAATGCAGTATAAAGTATTACCACATGTAGAGAAGGGAACACCTACTTTTTTCCTGTTGATTGATAACCTTCGGTTTGATCAGTGGAAGGCTATACAACCCATTTTTGCTGAACATTTTAGAATACTGGAAGAAGAAACTTTTTACAGCATATTACCCACAGCAACGCAATATTGCCGCAATGCCATATTTAGTGGTTTAATGCCTATAGAAATAGAAAAACAGTTTCCGGTTGAATGGAAAAACGATGACGAGCAAGGTGGCAAAAACCTTTTTGAAGAAACATTTTTTAAAGGCCAGTTAAAGCGTTTGAGACAAACCGATATAAAACACAGTTACACAAAAATTGTAAACAATCACGACGGGCAGCAATTGGTAAATAATATTCATAACCTGCTGGGCAATGATCTTAATATCATTATTTACAATTTTGTTGATATGCTCAGTCATGCACGTACCGAAATGGAAGTGCTGAAAGAACTGGCCGGCGATGAAATTAGCTATAGAAGCATTACCCGCAGTTGGTTTGAGCATTCGCCATTATTTCAGGCATTAAAGAAAATAGCTGATAAAAAGATTAACCTGGTACTCGCCACGGATCACGGAACGGTAAAAGTGAAAACCCCTTGTAAGGTTATTGGCGACAAGCAAACTACCACCAACCTTCGTTACAAACATGGACGAAATTTAAACTACGACAATAAGGATGTGCTGGCTTTTAAAGACCCAAGGATGGCGGGATTGCCCGTACCGAACGTAAACTCATCCTTTATTTTTGCAAAGGAAGATGGCTTTTTATGCTACCCCAATAATTACAATCACTTCGTAAATTATTACAAGAATACCTTTCAGCATGGAGGAATAAGTATGGAGGAAATGATTATACCGGTTATAAAAATGGTAAGCAAGGTTTCATAAACCCAGGCTTCGTTAGATTTTACTTCCATGCAATTTATCACCATTATGTGTGGATAATTACTTTGTAAACAGGTTTATATGAAAATGAACCATCATAGTTTTGCAACATGAAGTACAATGCGACAACTTTAAATAAGCTTGAGAAAGTTCTGGAAGAATCTGGGTATGTTATCAGGTATGAACGCGGCAATTTTCAAAGTGGCTATTGCATTCTGGAAGAAAGAAAAGTAATTGTTTTGAATAAGTTTTTAAATACGGAGGGTAAGATTAATACAATGATTGAATTGTTGCCACAGCTTAACATACAATATGATCGGCTAACATTGGAATCTCAAAAAATATACAATGAGGTTGTAAAGAAAGCGGAGCTTACCGGCAAGCAGGAAACAGACCCAAATAGTTTGTTTTAAATGTTTAGGTTATAATAGTAATCAAATAAACCCGCTCTTTATTCTGCTGTTAAGATGAGATGCTGCATTTTATCAACCTCCTTTCATTTGTCATTTTCGTGTAGGTTTGCGCTGTGAATTTTCCACCATTAAAAATAACTTTCCTGGGTACCGGAACCAGCAGCGGAGTGCCTATGATTGGCTGCCCTTGCGAGGTTTGTGCATCAGCCGATCCCAAAGACAATCGGTTACGAAGCAGCATTTTAGTTCAGTCACCGTCAACATCGATTGTTGTTGATGCCACCCCCGATTTTCGTGCCCAAATGTTGAACTATAAGATCACTCACATTGATGCGCTCCTGATTACCCACCCCCACAAAGACCATGTAGCTGGCATAGACGATACCCGGCCTTTTCAATTCTTTACCGGAAAAGCCACCAAAGTGTATGGCAATCACCAATCGCTAAATGGTATTAAAAAGGAAATACCCTATGCCTTTGAAGAGATCAGGTATCCGGGTGTGCCGGCAATTGAATTACATGAAATTTCATTAGAGCCATTTTCGATAGGAGACATACCAATTACCCCCATTGAAGTATGGCATCATAAGATGAAAGTGTATGGTTTTAGGTTTGGAAAGTTTACCTACATTACTGATGCAAACAAAATAGCTGCCGAAGAGAGAGAGAAGATTTTGGGAAGTGAATGTATAGTGCTGAATGCTTTACGACACCAAAGTCACATCTCGCATTTTTCTTTGAGTGAAGCGATTAATGTGGTTAACGAACTGGGCGTTCCCAAAGCGTGGTTTACCCATATTAGCCACCAATTGGGTTTGCATAAAGAGATATCGCCAGGCTTACGCGAAGGTATTGGCCTTGCTTATGATGGATTGACATTGTCCCTTTAAATAAGTAATTTTCTTTTTCTGCAACAAACTAGCCTTTATGAAATATTGGTGGTCGGCCATTGTAAAAGATTATTTTACGTTTAGCAAAAGAGAAAGAACAGGTATCGTCATCTTACTAATATTGGCCGTTGGTGCTTTTTATATTATTCCAAGGGTATTTCATCCACCAACTCAAAATATAGATCGTACTGCTCTAATAAAGCAGATCGCTGCCTTAAAGATAACAGTCGATAGCAGCAGCCCGTATAAATCTTACGACAGAGAAAGGAACGACAACGTTGATTTTTATCATCCTAAGAATACGTTTAACAAAGAAGTCAAGGGCGAACTATTTGAATTTGATCCTAACACATTGTCTGTTGATGGATGGAAGCGTTTGGGGGTAAGAGATAAAACTATTCAGACCATTCAAAATTTTATAAATAAGGGTTATAAATTCAGACAGCCGGAGGATATTACAAAGATTTATGGTCTAAAACAGGGGCAGTCAGAAAGGTTGTTGCCCTATGTTAGAATTGCAAAATTGAACACTGAAATTGCCTCTGTTGCTGCTAAACCAACGTTCGCTAATACCTATGTGTCAAACAAACCTGCTTTATCAATTATTGATATTAATGAGGCTGATTCAAATGCATTCGTAGCATTGCCAGGCATTGGAAACAAACTCGCTTCAAGAATTATTAATTTTAGAAATAGATTGGGAGGCTTTGTTACGGTAGCCCAATTGGGCGAAACTTATGGTTTACCTGATAGCACCTTCCAGTTAATCAGGAAGCAGTTGCAATGCGAACATCCTGTAGTGGCTACAATCAATGTAAATACTGCCGATGCAAAGCAACTGAAAGCCCATCCTTACATGACATGGAATATTGCCAATGCCATTGTTCGTTACCGGGAGCAACATGGCAATTATGCAAACCTTTTGGATTTGCAAAAGATTGAGATCATCTCACCCGAATACTATCTTAAAATAAGCCCATACCTTTCTCTATAATAATTTTGATATGAAACATTTTCAGGATTATTCGGGTTTTAATAAACCTTCAGCAAGGCTTTGCCATTGAACTTTTGATAACAGGCCAATTGCCCCTATGGCGACTGGCATATTTCTAATGTTATCTACTATTGAATCTGTGTCGTTATTTGGTTTTATATTCCGGTCAATGATGTTAGCATAAACAGTAGTCTCTTTTCTGGTGATTATGAAACTACTCGTTGATTCCTTGTCATAGAAATGAGCGATATTGTTTGTGTTGCCTTTTGGGTTGTTTGTTGGCCTCACTCTAAAAGCAATGGTTTGTATATCATCCTCATCTATCTCTTTCAAATCCTCCACCAAAACCCAATCATACCCATCGCCATCACTGTTGCGGGGGCCTGGTATATCAATGCGCAGCAGACTACCTTTTTCAATCGCTCTGCCGGTTTTGTTTCCATTACAATCCATAACACAAAAATCAGCACTAACCATCCCCACCAGTTTTTGCCATTTATCCACCAATAGCAATCGTTTTTTACCCTGGTTGAATAAGGTGATCGCTTCGTCGGGGGTGGGTAAGGTTACGGATGCTTCGGCTGCAATTTCTTTTCCTGTATACTGTGCAGGAAGTATGCCTGTATAGTCTTGCATTTTCATTCCTTTTCTTTTAAAAAATTTGCCTGAACCCTGTAAGTAATACCAGAGTTATGCCAGCATAATAATCTCAGCCAGGTATTAAACGAAACCTTCCTCTGTATGTGTAATTGTTTAAAACGGATCATTAGTTTGGCATAGGTGCATCCAAATTGTGGCACCTCAATGGGGACTTGTTGGCGGTCAGGCGACCGCCAACGGCCTGCTGCGCCGCTGTTGGTCGCCTGACCAACAGCGACACTTTGGGATGCACCGGTTCGGCATAACTGTTTATGGCAGGTCATTGTTTTTACAAAACCAGTATAACCACTAAATCTTTATGCCGATGTTAGCTTTTGTACTTGCACAATCTGATTAATGTAATTTAGCAGCCAACTTATTATTATGGATTTTGAAATTGAAGATATAACACAACAGGTAGCTCAGACAGCCCGTGATTTTGCTAATAAATTCATCAGGCCGCATGTAATGGAATGGGATGAACCCCAGCATTTTCCGGTGGAGGTATTTAAAGAATTGGGCAAACTAGGTCTGATGGGTATTTTGGTACCTGAGGAATATGGTGGTTCCGGGTTAAGCTATTTTGAATACAATGTTGCTATACAGGAAATTTCAAAAGTATGTGGATCGATTGGGTTGAGTGTAGCTGCTCACAATTCTTTATGTACCGGGCACATTATGTTGTTTGGCAACGAAGAGCAGAAAAGAAAGTATTTACCAAAGTTATCTTCTGCTGAATTTATTGGCGCATGGGGTTTAACAGAACCTAATACCGGAAGTGATGCAGGCAACATGAAAACCATTGCAGTACAGGAAGGTGATGAATGGGTATTGAACGGAACAAAAAGTTGGATCACCCATGGAATTTCAGGCGACGTGGCCGTGGTGGTTGCCCGTACCGGCGACAGACGCACCAGCAGTAACAGTACAGCCTTTATTGTAGAAAGAGGCACACCGGGGTTCTCAGGTGGTAAAAAGGAGAATAAATTAGGAATGCGAGCCAGCGAAACAGCAGAAATGATTTTTGATAATTGCCGGATAAATGATTCGCAGCGAATTGGTGAAGTAGGCGATGGGTTTCACCAGGCTATGAAGGTTTTGGATGGAGGAAGAATTTCGATCGCAGCCTTAAGTCTTGGCATAGCAAAAGGTGCTTACGAGGCTGCTAAAAAGTATTCAAAAGAACGTTATCAGTTCGATCAGCCTATTGCAAATTTCCAGGGAATTAGTTTTAAGCTTGCCGATATGGCTACAGAAATTGAGGCTGCTGATTTACTAATTGCACAGGCTTGCGATCTTAAAGTAAGAGGGGAGAAGATGACGAAACAGGCTGCGATGGCTAAATATTATGCAAGCGAAGTGGCAGTTAAAGTGGCAACGGATGCCATTCAAGTTTTTGGTGGCTACGGTTACACCAAAGACTTTCCGGTAGAGAAATTTTACAGGGATGCCAAGCTTTGTACTATTGGAGAAGGCACCAGTGAAATTCAAAAAATTGTAATTGCCAGGGAGGCACTGAAAGGATAAAGAAAAGCCAGGTGATCAATCAACCTGGCTTTTCTTTTTGTATTAATTATTTTCGCCTGATGTAAAAATCTGGTCGACTGCTCCACCCAACATTGGAAATTTCTCTTTTACAAAATTTGCTATGGACTCAATGGCTTTTTTAGCCTGTTCAGGTGTAATGTTTGCTTCGCTGGTAAGGCGCTCTATTAGTTCGTTCATAAAATAAATTTTGTTGGCAAGATACAATGGTCAGATTAGTTCAATAAAAAAGCGCCGGGAATTTTCGCGGCGCTTCACAATTTTTTATAGGTTGGATGATATTCTTTATTGAAAAAATTTTATAGCAACCTTGGGTTTGCAATTACTAATGTACCATGATACACATATTAAGCAACTTTAAGCAAACTCAGCTTGCTTCTTCCAAATTGCCTTTCTGCATAATCCAGGGTTACATGCAATGTCTTTTTGCCGGAGGTAGGTAATTCAAACATGGCTTCTGTTAAAACGCTTTCGCAAATGCTTCTCAATCCACGTGCCCCCAGTTTATATTCCATAGCCTTTACTACCATAAAATCATACACTGCATCTTCAATAGTTAGCACAATTCCTTCAAGCTCAAACAACCTTGTATATTGTTTAATGATGCTATTTTTCGGCTCGGTTAATATTGCCCTCAACGTTTCTGCATCTAAAGGATTTAAATAGGTTACAACAGGCAGACGGCCTAACAATTCTGGTATCAACCCAAAACTTTTTAAATCTTGTGCATTTATAAATTGTAACAGGTTTTTCTTTTGATATTCCTGGGCCTGCTTGTTGACATTAAATCCAATGGCATTGGTGTTTACCCGGCGGGCTATTACTTTATCGATGCCATCAAAAGCGCCACCACAGATAAATAAAATATTCTGTGTATTAACCTTAATCATTTTTTGCTCCGGATGCTTGCGGCCTCCCTGTGGGGGAACCAGTACTTCTGTGCCCTCCAACATTTTCAACAAGCCTTGTTGTACCCCTTCGCCACTTACGTCGCGGGTGATGGATGGATTGTCTCCTTTACGTGCGATTTTATCTATCTCATCTATATAAACAATTCCTCGTTCGGCAGCATTCACATCGTAATTGCACGACTGCAACAGGCGGGTTAGCATACTTTCAACATCTTCTCCAACATAACCTGCTTCGGTAAAAACGGTAGCATCTACAATAGCAAATGGTACATTTAAAAGACGGGCAATTGTTTTAGCCAGCAGCGTTTTACCGGTGCCGGTTTCTCCAACCATTATAATATTACTCTTCTCTATTTCAACATCGCCTTCAACATGTTTGTATTGTAAACGCTTGTAATGATTGTAAACAGCAACTGCCAACACTTTTTTACCATCGTCCTGACCAATGATGTACTCATCCAAAAACTTTTTAATTTCTGTTGGTTTGCGAACGGTTAATTTAAATGAGGCAGGTTGTGAATCGGGTTTTAATTGTAGCTCCTGCGCAATGATCTCCTGTGCGTGTTCTACGCAATTTTCGCAAATATGACCATCCTGGCCGGCAATGAGTATTTTAACTTCATCGCGGCTTCTACCACAAAAAGAACAATGTAAATGACTTTGTTTAGGCATAATTTATAAACATTGACACAGGTAAATTTTTGTTACTGTGCATAAAAAGGAACGTTGTTGAACGATTGGCTTTTTAAAAGATTGAAATTTGAAACCCTTTTCAAAAACCAGTGAATAACTGCAAAAATAAAAAAACCGCTTCTAAATGTCTTTTTTTTGTTTTAAGAACATTAGAAACGGTTATAACATTAACAAAGCACCTATAATTTATCAAGTATTATATCAACAATGCCATAGGCAACGGCTTCATTTGCATCCATCCAATAATCCCGGTCAAAATCTTTCATGATCTGATCAAAGCTCTTACCACAGTTTTCAGCCAGTATTCTTGCACCTAATTCTTTGGTCTTTTGAGTTTGCAATGCCTGAATTTCAAGATCTGCACTGGTTCCCTGGAAATAACCTCCCAGGCTAGGCTGGTGAATCATTACTTCTCCATGAGGAAAAATGGAACGGGTTCCCTTGGTACCTACACTTAATAATATGGAACCCATGCTGGCAGCAAGACCCATACAAATGGTGCTAACCGGCGAACTAATCAATTGAATAGTATCGTACATCACCATGCCGCTTGTAACCATACCACCGGGGCTGTTGATGTAAAACTTAATTTCAGTGCCGGGTTTATCAGCTTCGAGCAACAGAAGTTTACTTACTACATCTTTTGCACTTTTATCGTCTACAACTCCCCAGAGATAAACAGCTCTTTTTTCAAAAAACTGCTTTTCCATTTTTTTAGCCATTAAACCCGTTGGCTCTTTTTCAGGCTTTTCTTTTTTGTCGTCTTCTTCTTCGTCTTCCATTCTTAATGGATTTATATATTTTGATATCATCATGATTATTTTTTGGGCTTGTTTAGAGTAATCAGTCTTTATTCAATTTTTTAGGATTGGTTAGTAATACTTCGTCCACCAAACCGTATTCCTTTGCTTCTATGGCACTCATCCAAAAATCGCGGTCGCTGTCGGCAGCAACCTGCTCAGCAGATTTGCCAGAGTGGTGCCCTATGATCTCGTACAATTCTCTTTTCAACTTTTTTATTTCTGCAACAGTAATAGCAATATCGCTGGCCTGGCCGCCTATTGCACCACTTGGCTGGTGCATCATAATACGGCTGTGTTTAAGTGCGGTACGTTTGCCTTTTACACCGGCACACATCAATACAGCTCCCATACTTGCTGCCATGCCTGTGCATATCGTCGACACATCAGGACCTATAAATTGCATCGTATCGTAAATGCCTAAACCGGCATATACACTACCCCCCGGGCTGTTGATGTACATCTGGATATCGCGGCTGCGGTCGGTACTCTCTAAAAACAATAATTGAGCAGTTACAATGTTGGCCACATAATCATTAATGCCCTCACCCATAAATATGATGCGGTCCATCATCAAACGGCTAAAAACATCCATGCTGGCTACATTTAGCGGACGTTCTTCTATAATATATGGAGTAAGATTGGTGACCTGGTGTTGCGTAAAATTGTGCAAGGTTGCACTGCTGATGCCCCGATCTTTTACAGCATATTTTTCAAACTCTTTTCCAAAATTCATTATAAATATTTTATAAAAGTGAAGTTAAGGGTTGTTCCTTAATTGAATTAGCTATGCATTCAAATACTATGCAAAACTTAAAATGCGACAAAATAGCATAACACGGGGCACGGGTAGTTGTTTGAAAACTCCCCTTAGAGAATTCTTAAAACAGCAAAGCCAGGATGTCTCCCGGCTTTGAATATGTCGTGAATATTTGTTATTAATGCGAATGGTTATGCTTCTTTGCATTTAACTCTTCGGGAGTAACCAGTTGCTCCGTTACACTTACTTTATGTTCAATTGCAGAAAATAATTTGGTTGTCTGAATTTGATAGTAGGTGTTTTCAATAAACTTTTTATCCTTTAGCATGTTCTCGGCATAACTATCCAACCAAGGTGCATCGTCCAGGCTTTGAATACCCATATAACCCATGATTTGCCTGCGGGCAAATTCCTTTATCTCAGCATTCTCTACTTTAATTTGGTTTTCATCCATCAGTTGCGAACTGATCAAAGTCCACTTGAGAGAGTTTTTAAAATTTGGATATTCAACTTCTGCCTCTTCGGCAGTTTTCTTTTCTTCGTTACCAACCTGCATCCAACGCTTTAAAAAGCTCTCCGGAAATTCAAATTGTGTACCATCTACCAATTGGTGATAAATTTGATCGTGAAGCTGGCTGCGGGTCTGAGAAGCCCATTGTTGTTGCAGGCTTTCTTTTACAGCATTTCTGAAGTCAGCTTCAGCGGTTAAATTTTTTCCGGGAAACGCAGCGTCAAAAAAGTTGCTGTCCATTTCTGGTTTGGTTACCAGCCCAACCTTGGTTATGTTTAATTTAAAAATTTTGTCGCCGGCGGTCTCATCATCTTTTGATAACCCCAGGTCGCTGATGATCCACTCTCTTTCTTTCTCTTCAAAAGCCTCGTTTAAGTTTATGGTAATGCTATCATCTTTCTTTTTACCAATCAGTTGCGGACGTATACTTTCCGAAAAATATTTTACCAATAGAGAATTGCCTTTGTGAATACCATTTTCAACAATGTTCCCTTCCTTATCAATTTCAATAAACTCTACATTCAACACATTGTCGTCTGACTCAACTGCTTCAGGTTCGGTCATGTTTCCGTGGCGTACGCTTAAACGCTCCACTTCTTCATTAATCATTTCTTCGGTTACATCTACAGCAAATCTTGTTACTTGTATTGAAGGAAGATCTATGTTGATGGCAGGTTTTAATCCAATTTCAAATGCAAATGAATAGTCAGCCGGATTATTCATGTCTAACTGCCGGCTGTCAAGTTCCATAGGTAAAGGCTGGGCAAAAATGTTAAGTTGCTCAATCTGCATGTAGTTGTTCAATTCTTTTTCAACGGTGCGTAACACCTCGTCGGTAAACACATTGACACCATGCATTTTTTTAATCATACCGGCAGGAACCATACCTTTTCTAAAACCTGGAATGGTGGCGCTTTTTGCGTACTTTTTTATGGCTTGTTCAAAAGAAGGCATGTAGTCATCTTTTGTCAATTGCACCGTTAATTTATCGTTCAACAAACCAATGTTTTCTCTTAAAACAGAAGCCATACTGTATTTTTTTGTTTTTAATCTTTAGATTTTATTTCCACGTGTTCGTTTTGGGAGAAAAAAATCCTCCTAAAATTTGGGGCTGCGAAGGTAAGTGATGAAATCTAAAATTGTCAGGTTGTAAATTTAAAATACTGCAAAAAGTTGCGAGGATCAGCAATACACACAGCGTGTTAAATGACCGGATCAGTTCTAAATCAAGCAGGTTTGTTGTTGTGGGGGATTACCGGAAAATGCAGGCAGATGCATTCACTTAAATTTGACGAATGAACCAGGTATTGTTTAAAGATCTCGGGGAAAAATTGCCTTATAAAAAGGTATGGGATTACCAGGAGCAATTATTAAAACAAAATGTAACTATCAAAGCATGGAACCGGGAGGCCATTGCCACTGGTTTAGCGGTCAAGGTTCAGGATGGAGGCACAATTGAAACTTTAACGATTGAAACCAGGCAAATACTTAATTACCTGCTGTTTGTAGAGCATTCACCTGTGTACACTTTGGGTAAGAGCGGAGATGCCAGCAATATATTGATAAGCAACGAGGACAGGGAAGCAAAAGGCATTGATTTTTTTAAGATTAACCGTGGGGGAGATATAACATTTCATGGACCAGGGCAATTGGTTGGTTACCCAATTTTGGACCTCGAAGCATTTAGAACTGATTTGGGTTGGTATCTGAGAAGCCTGGAAGAAGTGATTATACTGACTATGAAAGAATATGGTTTAAACGGAATGAGAAGCAGTGGCGAAACCGGCGTGTGGTTAGATGCCGATATACCGGGAAAAGAAAGGAAAATTTGTGCAATGGGCATACGATGCAGCCGATGGATTACCATGCATGGCTTAGCATTTAATATAAATACAGACCTGAATTATTTTAGTTACATAATACCCTGCGGTATTGTAAACAAGCAGGTAACCTCTTTACAAAAAGAATTGGGAAGAGGTGTTTCGATGAAGGAAGTAAAAGAGAAAGTAAAACGAAACTTTCAATTGGTTTTTGATGCGTTGCTACAGGATTGGGCGTAAAAACCAGGTTTGAAATTTTAAAAATCCTTCGGCAGGTAGAACTTATTTTTTTCCTTAAGCTTATCATCTTCAAAAAGCTCAAATACATACCAGCCTGCGTGCACAAAGTTTGATTTGTCGAGCGTAAACAGCGGCTCTTTTACCTGGTGGATTTCAAATAGTGAAGTGCCATCTTCCTCAAAAAATTTTAAATGATATTTTTTGCTTTTGGCATCAGTAAGTGATATGTTCAGGTATCCATCTTTATTAGTAAAAATATAAAGAGATGGCTTCCAGATTTCTTTTGGTACAAACCTCCGCAATTCAACCAGCGAATCGTTTACAGCAAAAAGAGTGTCTTTGGTTTGCTTTAAAATTGAATCTCTAAACCTGGTAAATAAAGGAGCCGACACCAGTTTAACAGGTATTCCTCTTGCACTTATTGTAATATTTTTAATGGAAGGCAAAACCTTATCGTCAACATTAATATTAATGCTTCTTGCTTCAAAATCGGGCGTAGCTAATTTTGCGGGGGTAAAAAAATAGGCGCCTCCTTCCAAAACATAAAAAATACGGTAAAAAGTTTTTGAATATGCTGGTTTGGTTTCGCTAAAACCATTTTGTGGTAAGCCGGGAGAATTGGCTGAGTAAACAGTCCGAAAGTATTTTAAACTGTCGTACGAACGCTGCACATTTAATTGTATGCAGCTTTCGTAAGGGTTGATCCAGCTTACAATAACCTTTTTTCCTTTTTCTGCGACCGTAAATTTTGGCAGTGTATCCTGCGAAAAAACCGGGGTAGATAATGCAATAACAAACAGTAAACCAAAAACTCTTTTCAACTTTTTAAAATATTTTGGACAAATATAACCGCACTCCCGTTACAAAAATGATAACTCGTTTTTTTGTAACGATCTGTTGCCTTGCAACCCTCCACTGTGTATCATAAGTAGGCTACTTTGTTTTGGAAAATAAGATTTGGTAACCAGGTCCATAACGGCAAAAAATAATTTTCCGGTGTAAACAATATCCAGAGGCAGCTCAAACTGTTTCCAGGTTTCGTTTATAAAAGCAATTAATGGAGCAGGATGCTTTGCATAGCCACCAAAATGGTAATTGTGAAAAACAGTAAACGACGGGTGTTGTTTATTTTGGGGTAACAATTTTATAATCTCGGCTTCTAACCCGGTATTGCCTTTCATGCTGCTGATGCCTATAATTTGTTGATTTGCATGGGCAGCCATTATTAAACCTGCAAGCATGGTACCGGTACCAACCGAAGCAATTATGTGCGTGTAATTGCTGAGATGTACAAAATTTAATATTTCCGTTGCACCTTTTGCACCTTGCAATCCATAACCTCCTTCATTAATAAAATACCACGACTCATTTTTGTATTGTTCTATTATGTTTTGTTTGTCTTTATATGCTTCCCGGCTTACAAATACCAGTAGCATACCCAACGATTGTGCGTACAGTAATGTATGCGATAAAACATCCGGCTCTTCTCCGCGTATAATCCCTATGGAATGCAATCCTTGTTGCTTACAAGCGAAAGCCGTGGCAATAATATGGTTCGAAAATGCACCCCCAAACGTGGCCACAGCGTTATAACCCTGGCTGATTGCTTGCTGTAAATAGTATTTAAGCTTAAACCATTTGTTGCCACTTACTACGGGGTGTAATTCATCAAGACGCAGCACATCCAAAAAAACATGATTGTTTTCAAGCCAGGCAGATTCAATATTTTGTACATATATCCGTTCCGTTAGCACTGGTATGGTTTTTATCAAATATGAAAAATTATTTGCATCATTACCCGTATCGTTTAGTTTCGCAAAATTTAAATATATAAATATGCAACCAACACTAGTAATACTTGCGGCAGGTATGGCCAGCCGTTATGGAAGTATGAAGCAGATCCAATCGTTCGGTCCCAGTGGCGAAACAATTATGGATTATTCAATTTTTGATGCAATTAGAGCTGGCTTTGGTAAAATAGTGTTTATTATACGGGAAGACTTTGCTGAAGATTTCAAAAATATTTTTGAGCCTAAGCTTAATGGTAAGATTAAAACTGAATACGTTTTTCAACGTCTTGAAGATCATTTGGGCCGTCACAGCGTACCCGCCGAACGTAAAAAACCATGGGGTACCGCTCATGCTATTTTAGCAGCAAAGAATGTGTTAACTGAACCATTTGCCGTTATTAATGCTGATGATTTTTATGGCAGTGAAGCCTTTAAAAAAGCGTATGATTTTTTAGTAAATGAATGCAATGATCAAACGTATTGCATCGTTGGTTACCAGCTAAACCGTACTTTAAGCGATAATGGCAGCGTTAGCCGTGGCGTGTGCGAAGTGGATGAGAAAGGAAACCTGGTTTCAATAAATGAAAGAACAAAAATTTACCGCAACCAGGCTGGTGTAATTACCTATGAAGATGAAGGTGGATTGCATGAGGTAAGTGAAAACAGTGTGGTAAGCATGAACTTCTGGGGCTTTGCACCTAATGTATTAGGCGTTATTGAAAGCCAGTTTCACGAATACCTTGATGGTAATATAACCGATCCAAAGGCTGAATTTTTCATACCTATTGTTGCAGACAAATTTATTAAGTCAGGCATGGGAGTAATAAAAGTAATCCCTACTTTGTCAAAATGGTTTGGAGTAACCTACAAGGAAGATGCTCCTTCTGTACAAGCTTCGTTAGATGGGTTGGTTGATGCAGGAGAATACCCAACCAACTTATGGGCAGACAATAGCTAAACTTTGTTTACCTAAGAAGTTCTCTAAATTTAATTTGAAACTTTGATTTTGAAACTGAAGATGCCATTTTTACTACTGATAAAGTGATCCCGTTAGTTAACGGGACAATGACCCAAAGAAAAACTTCAAATGGTATTATAAAACATCATTTTTAAACAGCTGTTAAGAGCCCGGGATTCGAAAGGGCTACAAATAAAAAAATCCCATTGCAATTGCAATGGGATTTTTTTGCGCTTGAACTATCTGAAATATTTATTTACTAAAGCCTTTTACCATAAACACACATTCCTGAATTTCTTTAATCTGCCTGGTTCTATCCATACCTTTTACAGCAGACTTCGTGGGCAATTTTATATGTTGGTAGGTGGTATCTTCTTTCTTTAACTCATCCAAAGCATTAAATATGCTTCTTGACTTTATAGCGAACACAACCCCTTCAGCTTGCTTCTGGCTTGAACTTAATATACCAATCACCTCACCATTTTTATTTAAAACCGGTCCGCCACTGTTACCGGGGTTGGCATTTAACGAAATCTGGTAACTTAATGTATCGTTATCAAAGCCGGTTTCAGCACTCAGGTAACCTTCGTTGTAAACAACCTCATTTCTGGGAAAGCCGAGCGTAAAAATTTGCTCTCCTAAGTCAGTGGTGTTTCTGCGAATGCTGTAGGGTAGTGTAGCAAACGGCTTAAAATCTTCATCCGAAATTTTTAAGATGGCAAGGTCCCTGCTTTCATCAATAAAAGCCAGGTCTGCTTTAAACTCCTGCCCTTTGTTACTTATAACAAGTAAGGTTGAAGAACCTCTGACAATATGCGCGTTGGTTACCAGGTATCCTTTGCCATCAATTAAAAAACTGGTGCCTCCACGGTTGGGTTTAACATCAACCGGAACTTTCGATTTAATGTCGTTTATCTGTGTGCTTTGGGCATACTGGGCTTTCTTAATTTGCTCAAGTTGACTGCTTAAATACAGTAGCTGTCCCTGGTTGGGCATAGGTGTAAAATAGCTAACCAGTATACTTATAAATAAAGCAGTAATACCGGCAATGGAAGCTGCAATGGCCGTTACTCGTTTGTACTTATGCCAAAGTTGTATCACTTTACCACCACTGGTCACGGCTCCCTCCTTAATATTACGCACCTGTACAAGATCTGCATGAATATTATGCAGCAGGTGTTTCATATCTCTGTTTTGACCATACGCTTCAATTTGTTGCATAAACATGTGGTGTTCAACCACCATCTGGTCAACTTCAGGGGTATTCTTACGAAGGTCTTCGAAAAAAGCTTTTTCATTGGGCTCCATCTCACCTTTTAAATACCGCTCAATCGCATCTAATAATACTACATCTTCCATTTTAGATTACTCTCCTATATTATATTGAGAAAAAAACAATTTTTTAAGTCTCATCAAACATTTATACTTCTGGTTTTTTGCGTTATCAGCATTGGTATATCCAAAAGTATCTGCTATCTCAGTCATGTCTTTTTTTTGCAGATAATAGGCTTCGAGTAAACTTTTACAGGGAGCACCCAGGCTACCTAAAGCACGTTCCATTATGGCAAAATCTGCATTTCGTCTTTCTTGTATTTCAAGGTCTTCTTCAACCGCGACAGTCTCTTCAAGGCTTTCAATTTGAGAACTAAATCTGTTATTATGTTGAAGTCTTTTGAGCCAAAGTCGTCTACATACGGAATAAACATAAGTTGTGATTTTACAGGTTAAAACAAATGATTCATTTTTAGCGTTTTCATACAGCACAATCATTGCTTCCTGAAAAATGTCCCTGGCATCATCGTACGATCCATTATTATTTAATATAAATGCCTGGACCATATTATAATTTTCTTTATAGATGGTTTCTGCGGCCTTTGCGTCATTCTTTGCCAGTCCTTTCAATAAAAGTTGTTCCGATGCTTCTGTTTTCACAGTTCAATAGTTTAATACACCTAAATGTGGAAAAGTAACCCAAAAAAGAATCAAAAATAAATTATTGAGGGCAGGGTTACCTTTTAAGAAGCCGGGTATACATATCAAATTTCAAATAAATTAATAAACACACAACAACATGAAAAAGCTGTTATTCGTATTAGTATTAGGTGCATTTGTAGCTTGTAACAATAGCTCTACAACTGAAAGTAAAATGGATTCAACTGCAACTGCAATTGATTCTTCTGCAAACGCTTCAATTGACTCAGTTAAAGACGTTAAAGATTCTCTTGTAAACAAGATCGATTCTACAGCTGACGCTAAGACTGATTCTTTAAAGTAATAATTATTCAGTCAGCTAATGTGTATTTGGCATTAGCAAAGCCTGCTTGCGGCTATTGATTAGCTGATAAAGATTTTCATATGGCAAGCAATCGTTAGAGGCCGTCCCTATTCTTAGGGATGGCTATTTTTTTGTAACTGAACCATCACCAACTTTTAAAAGTAATCTAAGTGTTTGGTGCCAATGCTGCATAACCATTTTTATACATCCTTGCGTCGCACTCCTGTACCGCATAATCTTAAGCATCGGTTTCTTGCTATATAAAAGATTAAATAAAAAAGACTTCAATGGAAATAACCACCGAAGTCCCTTAGTTAAAAATATTAGTCTGCCGAAATGTTACTCAATCGCGGTTACACATTAAACCTAAAGTGTAAAATATCTCCGTCTTCTACCACGTAATCTTTGCCCTGTACCGCAAGCCTGCCATTATCTCTGCAGGCAGCTTCAGAACCGTACTTAGTAAAATCAACATACTTAATTACTTCTGCCCTGATAAATCCTTTTTCAAAATCGGTATGTATTACTGCGGCTGCCTGGGGCGCTAACATTCCCTTGGTTATGGTCCAGGCACGAACTTCCTGCACACCTGCGGTAAAATAAGTAGCCAGGTTTAACAACCGGTAGGTAGAATTAATCAATCGGCTTACTCCACTTTCGTTCAAGCCCATATCTTCTAAAAACATTTGTCTGTCATCAAAGCTTTCCATCACCGCAATCTCACTTTCAATTGCTGCGCTTATAAATAAAATTTCAGCATTTTCATTCTTAACAGCATTCTGTAGAACCTCGGTAAATTTATTGCCATTCAACACACTTTTCTCATCCACATTGCATACATAAATAACAGGTTTCATAGTAAGCAGAAACAGATCAGCAAAATGCTTTTCAAAATCTATTGCATTTACAGTAAACCCCCTGGCATTTTTTCCTTGCTCAAGGTGTGCTTTTAGTTGCTTTAACAGGTCAAGCCCATTTAAAAATTCACGGTCACCGGTTTTTGAAAGCTTTTCGTTCTTAGAAATCTTTTTTTCAATCGTTTCAAGATCTTTCAGCTGCAGTTCAGTATCTATTATTTCCTTATCGCGAACCGGGTTAACGCTGCCATCTACGTGTATCACGTTATCATCTTCAAAACACCTAACTACATGAATAATGGCATCTGTTGCCCGTATGTTTCCCAAAAACTGGTTGCCCAATCCTTCGCCTTTGCTGGCACCTTTTACCAGTCCGGCTATGTCAACTATCTCAACGGTAGCCGGTACCACCCGGTTTGGTTTTACCAGCTTTTCTAATTCAATCAAACGATCGTCGGGCACGGTTATAACCCCAATGTTTGGTTCTATGGTGCAAAACGGAAAGTTGGCTGCCTGTGCCTTTGCGTTGCTTAAGGCATTAAATAAAGTTGATTTTCCTACATTTGGCAATCCTACAATGCCTGCTTGTAAACCCATTTCTTTAAAATTTCTTATTTGTAATTTTCATCATTGCCAACATAAAATTTGGCTTTTCGGGCCGCAAATATAGTCAATCAAAAGTGGTAACAATTTTTACCACCAAACCATTACCTTCAAAACAGTTTACACCCCACGACGATAATAAATAATGATGTATGGCATTAAGCAGAATTTGGTCGGCCTTTATTTTAGTAGCGATTATTGTAGCATCAGGCAAAGCAATTTTTTATAACGATAGCAAGATTTACAGCCGTATGGTTGTTGGCAAAGCCGACGATCCCAATGAAGAGGTAAGGTATACCATGGTCGGCTCCCCCGAGAAAGCTGGCTTTCATTCAAAGGAAAATTTTGTAAAATACCTGGAGGGCTATGGATACCTGCCAGCAGATTCTGGTCACCCTGCAACGACGATCTTAACTGAAAATACAGGTGCTGATTCCGTTGCTCAACTTTCCAAAATTCAGCCGGGGTTAACAGTCTTTAGTTTTACTTCCATCCAAAAAAAGCTGGTCAAAAAGGCCGATGGCATAATTGAAACCTGCAAGTCGGCAGTAAACATCAGCATTGGCTTAATTGGCATCATGGCTTTATTTATGGGATTTATGAGCATTGCCGAGAGGGCAGGCGGCATACGATTGTTATCAAAAATCATTGGTCCCTTTTTCAGCAGGTTATTTCCCGAAATCCCCAAAGGCCATCCTGCTATGGGCCATATGATGATGAATTTTTCGGCTAACCTTTTGGGGCTCGATAATGCAGCCACCCCTTTTGGCATTAAAGCTATGGAAAGCATCCAGGAAATAAATCCTCAAAAGGAAACTGCTTCCAATGCGCAAATCATGTTTTTATGCCTGCATGCAGCGGGGTTTACTTTAATTCCGGTAAGCATCATTGCCGTGCGGGCCTCCTTAAAATCGGCAAATCCTACCGATATTTTTGTGCCTTGTATGATTACGACTTTTGTGGCCACATTGGCTGCCATGCTGATTGTTTCTTATAAACAAAAAATTAACCTGTTGCAGCCAGTGGTGCTTGCCTGGCTGTTAGGTGTATCTGTAGTTATCGTATCATTAGTTACCTATGTAACTTCCCTGGATGCCGCTGGTGTTCAGTCGTTTTCCAGTGTGCTGAGTAATGGGTTAATATTGTTCATTTTTCTTTCAATAATATTGGGCGCATTGTATAAAAAAATAGATGTTTTTGATGCTTTTATTGATGGGGCAAAAGGCGGGTTTGAAGTAGCAATTAAGATCATTCCTTACCTCGTTGGTATGCTGGTAGCCATAAGCTTATTGCGTACGAGCGGCACTTTCGATGTTTTAATCAATGGTATGAAATCGTTCTTTTCATTATTAGGAACTGATACCCGTTTTGTTGATGGATTACCCACAGCTTTGATAAGGCCTTTAAGCGGTGGAGGTGCCCGTGGAATGATGATAGATACCATTAAAAACTTTGGTCCTGATTCCTTTCCCGGCCGCCTTGCTTCTATTTTACAAGGCGCTTCAGATACTACTTTCTATATAATTGCAGTGTATTTTGGCGCTGTTTCCATTAAAAATACCCGCAATGCGGTAGGGGCTATGTTACTGGCCGACCTGGTAGGAATAATCACCGCTGTTTTACTTACCTACCTGTTTTTTGGTGGTGTGTAAATGAAATTGACACCGCTTTCTGTCAATTTTTCCGTTCTGCCGACCAATACTTGCTTTGGCATTTTATTTGACTGCCACCGTTACAACATCTTTAAATAAATTATACTATGGCTAAAGGAAATATTCGCGTTCAAACGGAAAACATCTTCCCAATTATTAAAAAATTCTTGTACAGCGACCATGAAATTTTTATTCGTGAGCTGGTTAGTAATGCTGTTGATGCTTCGCGGAAGCTAAAAACTTTATCGTCGATAGGTGAGGCAAAAGGGGACCTTGGTGAGTTAAGGATTGATGTGGAGTTTGATGGTAAAGAAAAAACCATCAGTATTATTGACAGGGGAGTGGGCATGACAGAGGAGGAAGTTGACAAATACCTGAACCAGGTGGCGTTTAGCGGTGCTGAAGAATTTTTAAAAAAATATAAGGGTCAAAACGAAGAAAACATCATTGGAAAGTTCGGTTTAGGCTTCTACAGTTCCTTCATGGTTAGTGATAAGGTAGAAGTGTATACCAAGAGTTTTAAGGATGAAGAGCCGGCTGTTTATTGGGGTTGTGATGGCAGTCCTGAATTTGAAATGTATACTATTGAAAAACCGGACAGGGGCACCAGGATTGTTTTGCATATAAACGAAGACAGCAAAGAGTTTTTAGATGCGGATAGAATAAAAGGGGTACTTACCAAGTTTTGTAAGTTCTTACCTGTTCCTATTTACTTTACAGATAAAAATGCACCGGTTGAGGAGAAAAAAGAAGGTGAGGAGCAAGAGGACCAAAAGTCAATAAACAACACCTCTCCGCTTTGGACCAGAAAGCCTTCGGATTTAACAGATGAAGATTATAAGAATTTCTATAGGGAACTTTATCCATTTGGAGAAACTCCATTGTTTTGGATCCATTTGAATGTTGATTATCCATTCAATCTAACCGGCATTTTATACTTCCCCAGGATCAAGCAGAGCTACGAAATTCAAAAGGATAAAATTCAATTATACAGCAACCAGGTTTTTGTAACAGATGAAGTAAAGGATATTGTTCCTGAGTTTTTAATGTTGTTGCATGGTGTTATTGACAGCCCTGATATCCCGCTAAATGTTAGTCGTAGTTATCTGCAGGGCGATCCTAATGTAAAAAAGATCAACTCGCACATTACCAAAAAAGTAGCTGACAAATTAGAAGAGATCTTTAAAACGGATCGGAAATCTTTTGAAGAAAAGTGGGAGAGCCTTGGTTTGTTTGTGAAGTACGGAATGATGACCGACGACAAGTATTTAGAAAGGGCCAATAAGTTTTTAGTGATGGAAGAGGCTGGTACAAAAGGTGAGGAAACTAAAAAGTTTTATACGCTTGAAGAGTATAAGATGGAAGTATCAACTTTGCAAACCAACAAAGACGAAAAAGTTGTAATCCTCTATACCACCGATCCTGTTCAACAGGATGCATACATTCAAGCTGCCAGAGCCAAAGATTACAAAGTTTTGAAATTTGAAACACTGGTAGACGCTGCCTTTATCAACAACATGGAGATGAAATGGGAGAAGGTACAGTTTACCCGTGTTGACGCAGATATTGTTGATCATTTAATTGACAAAGGTGAGGCGCAGGGTAGTGTATTGAGTAAAGAGGAGGAAGAGAAATTAAAAACCATGTTTGGTTTTAATATTCCTGAATTGCATGCCACCATTGAAATAAAGGGATTAAGTGAAAGCGCACCACCGGTGGTAGCCACCCGGCCCGAGTTTATGCGTCGTATGAAGGATATGGGTGCAATGGGCGGAGGTATGAGCAGTTGGTATGCAAACATGCCAGACGAGGTAACGCTAACCGTTAACGGCAATCATAAGATCTACCAGAATATATTAAAACAGGAAGATGCTCAGTTGCAGGAAAAGCTAGTGAGAAACCTGGCAGACCTGGCTTTATTGTCCCAGGGATTGTTGAAAGGCAGCGAGCTAACCAACTTCATTAACAGGAGTGTAGAATTGATGGAAGAAGAAAAGAAAAATGTGGAAACGGTATAAAGCAGCTTAACTAATAATGAAAAGAGGGAGTAGGTTATACCTGCTCCCTCTTTTATTTCTATTCAATTGCGCAAACGGAATGCACATCCCTTTAGTTAAAAATAATCAGGGATTTTCCTTTCAATTAAATTGCGCTGAAGATTCGGGCTCAGATAAACGGAAGTCGCACATTTTTAATTGCAGACTTTTTTCGCCGTTCCATTCATTTTCATCAATGGTAAATACAATATCAATCGGTTTTTTTGCTTCAATTATTTTAAATTTTTCTGCCATATTAAAACCAATGCCGGTAAAGGTTATATGGTTTTTAGTAAGTACAAATCGTATATGTTGTTCTTTTACAACTTTTGAGTAGCCTGTATCCATTACATTTCTCACAACGAAAACCGGCCTCATATTTTCCGGGCCGTATGGTTCCATCTGGCAAATAAGTTTATAAAGCTTCGGAGTTATATCTTTAAATGAAATTTCAGCATCAATTATTATTTGAGGGATCAGTTGTTCGTCTGTAATGGTAGCACTTACCACTTCCTCAAACTTTTTTGCAAATGCATCTATTTTTTCGGGTAACAAGCTCATACCTGCCGCTGCAAAATGACCTCCATAACCCAATAAATGTTCCCTGCAGGCATAGATAGCCTCGTATAAATTATAACCTGGAACACTTCTGGCGCTACCGGCAACAACCTCTCCGCTTTTGGTTAAGACCACTGTGGGCCTGTAATAGGTTTCAATTAACCTGCTCGCAACAATACCTACCACACCTTTATGCCAGTGTTCGTTATAAACCACCGTAGTTTTTTTACCTCTTAAAACAATATTATTGTCCAAATAAGCAAGTGCTTCTTCGGTAATCGAACTATCAGCAACCTTTCTTTCCGTGTTGTCTTTATGTAACATCTCAGCAAAAAGAAGTGCTTTGTCGCAATCTTTTTCAATAAACAATTGAACTGCTTTTTTAGCATCGTCCATTCTGCCTGCCGCGTTAACCCTGGGGGCTATTACAAAGACCAAATTTGTAAGAAACATCTCTTTTTGTACGCCTGCAAGTTTTCTGAGTGCCTTAATGCCTTCACATGGATTTTCATTCACCATTTTCAATCCATAAAAGGCCAGAACCCGGTTCTCATCAACGATCGGAACAATATCAGCCGCAATAGCTGTAGCTACCAGGTCAAGATATTTTAGGTATGATGAAGTGGGTAGTTGTAAACTTACAGCGAGTGCCATCATCAATTTAAAGCCCACGCCACATCCACATAGTTCTTTAAAGGGATACTTACAATCTTTTTGCTTAGGATTTAATATGGCTACGGCTGCAGGTAATTCGGCCTCAGGTAAATGGTGGTCACACACTATGAAATCTATATGTAGAATATTGGCGTACTCAATTAAATCAATGGATTTTATACCGCAATCCAATGAAATTATTAAAGTAATGTCATTGCTTTTTGCAAAATCAATCCCTGCTTTGGATACACCATAACCTTCCCTGTACCGATGTGGAATGTAGTAATCCACATTTGGATGAATCTCTTTCAAAAATTGGTACATGCTGGCCACAGAAGTTGTACCGTCAACATCATAATCGCCAAAAACCAATATTTTTTCGTTGTTTGTGAAAGCTTTTTGAATTCTTTCTACTGCCAGGTCCATGTCTTTCATTAACCATGGACTGTTTAAATGTTCCAATTGCGGGCGGAAAAAACGC
>JAJAYD010000339.1 GCA_026786345.1 Chitinophagaceae bacterium | reverse complement strand
CTGCGCCTGGATTCATGTGCAGGCAATTTAGTTTATCATCGTACATTATTTTTAAAATATGAGAATGACCACTTATAAAAAGTTGTGGCCGGTGAATCAATATTTCTTTTTTAGTTTCGGGATTGTATTTTGGGGGATAGCCACCAATATGCCGCATCATCACTTTTACACCTTCGCACATAAAAACCAACTGCTCCGGAAATTCCTTTCTGATGTCCTGCCCGTCTATATTTCCGTAGACTCCTCTGAACATGGTCTGACGTCCCGTCTGACCGTGTTCAGAGGAGTTGTTAGTCAGACGGGACATCAGACCATGTGCCAGTTCCACTGTTCCAAAATCCCCCACATGCCAAACCTCATCACAATCTTTAAAATGATTAAAAATGTTTTCATCCAGGTAATGATGTGTATCAGCAATTAATCCGATTCTTGTCACGTTTTGTATATTTATTAAGCGTAAATTTACAATACAAATTTAACGAATGCCTTTTCACCGCAACTTTACATATTATATTGATAAGCGTAGCTGGAAATATATTTTCCTGTTGGCATCACTTGATTTATGTGCCAATAGATAATTTTAATATTTCGAAAACATTATCAATCATCCACTAATCAATTATCAATTATTTATGGCACATTATCATACTTCAGGAAGCATTCCCCATAAGCGGCATACGCAATTTCGCAAAGCAGATGGAGAATTGTATTCCGAGCAGCTTTTCTCAACCGAAGGTTTCAGCAACGATTATTCAATTCTATATCACTGCCATCCGCCTACAGAAATTATTGGAACCGATGAGCCGGTAAATGTGCAACCCAGGATTGCAGAGGAAAAAATGCTGAAGCACCGCAGTTTTGAAGGCTTTAATATCAAGCCCGAAAAAGATTACCTGCAAAGCCGAAAGCCGGTATTAGTTAATAATGACTGTCATATTGTATTAGCTGCTCCTCAACAAAGCATGACGGACTATTTTTATAAAAATGCCGATGCCGATGAAATGATCTTTGTACACGAGGGTAGCGGTGTTTTAAAAACACAATATGGTAATTTAGATTTTGCCTATGGCGATTACCTGGTAATTCCCCGTGGATCTATTTACCAGATAACATTTGCAACAGAAACTAATCGTTTGTTTATTGTAGAATCTTTCAGCCCCATTCGCTATCCAAAAAAATATGTAAGCAAACTGGGCCAGTTGATGGAACATTCTCCATTTTGCGAACGGGATATCCGTCAGCCCAAAGATTTACAGACAATTGATGAAGCCGGCGATT
The DNA here is from genome assembly GCA_026786345.1 of Chitinophagaceae bacterium. Taxonomy (GTDB): domain Bacteria; phylum Bacteroidota; class Bacteroidia; order Chitinophagales; family Chitinophagaceae; genus Segetibacter. The sequence goes on along the minus strand of JAJAYD010000339.1, from coordinate 2,142 downwards.
TTTTAATTAAAACCAAAAAGAAAGGCATTTTATACGGCCTCCATTATGCACATCATGCTTTTGATGTGGTTGGCTGGGATGGATGTTGTTATCCGTTTGCTTTTTCTATTCATGATTTTGAACCTATCACCGGCAGGGTGCATCAGCCACCGCCTGTACACCAGACTTTTGAAGCCAATAATTTTGTGGTTTGCTCTTTTTGTCCGCGTTTGTTCGATTATCATCCCCAGGCAATACCTGCACCCTATAACCACAGTAATATTGACAGCGATGAGCTGTTATATTATGTTGATGGCGATTTTATGAGCCGCAAACATGTTACCCGTGGTATGATCACATTGCATCCTGCCGGTATTCCGCACGGGCCACATCCCGGTGCGGTTAAAAAAAGCATTGGTGCAAAAGAAACCAATGAACTGGCAGTGATGGTAGATACTTTTCATCCTTTGCAATTAACGGTTGAGGCATTGGAAATTGAAAATGAAGGGTATGTTATGAGTTGGGCCGAGTAGAGGGCTACGAGTTGAACGAGCAAAGGAGGGAAAGAGTTTTACACACTGCATTTCTTCCCGGCTTCTTTTCTCCAATGTCCTATTAACCACAAAAAAATTTTTACTCCTTATCTCGGCTAATTAATATTTTGATGTGCTAGGAGTAACTTAGCTCAAAATTTAATTTATGCCACAGCCTAAACAGACCGACATTTTGGAGCAAGTAATTAAGTTATTGGTTCCGTCAGAGTATTTGAATGATTTTTATCCCAATCATATATCAGAAAATACGGAAGAATGGATAATAGAATTAGTAGAAAAAGAAGACAGGGTACCTAAAGCCTTAGAGGGCAAAGAAGCCGTCTGTGATGGTTACTGTAATAGCATAGATATTCTGACACATGCTTTTTCATTAAAGAAAATTTATCTGAGAATGTATCGCCGTCGCTGGAAAGAGCAAGGAACAAACAAAGGTTTTTGTAATGAATATGATCTTACCATACCAGGAATGAAAACCACCCGGGAGTTCCGGGATTTTTTAAAAGAAATTGGTGGATGAGAAGCCCGTAAACTTTACAACAATCGCCTCGTTTTTAAAACTAAAACCACAAACTGTTTATGTCTGGTACAGGGAATATTTGAGTGGTTTTCCCGAAGCAGTAGCAAGTGGAGTTTGGGGTAAGGATAATTTTACAGGAAGTGATAAAAGAACTAAATCAGTCCCTGTTTTAAAGCCGGAAAACCTTGGCGAAGAAATGGCGGTGGATGAAAAAATGATAGACGAAGAATTTTATACAGTGCTCACCAACCGGCAAACAGGAAAGATAGCCCTGCTTGCAGAAACCATGCAGGTAGCGGATTTGAGCAAGTTGATAGATAAAATGGGTGAAGCCAAAAATGTAGTAAAAGAAGTTACACTTGATCTTAGCCCCACGTATGAAAAGTTTGCAGAACAGTGTTTTGCCGGGGCCACTTTGGTAGCCGGTAAGTTTCATGTAGTAAAGCATGTTGTAGAAGCAGTACAGGCACTGAGATTAAGATGCAAGCAGGAAGAACTATCCAAAATACCCACCACAAAAAAAGAACGGAAGGAGTATGAAAAAGCTACCAAACTTATCAATGGAGAAAGTAGAATAGAAATGCTTACCCGAAGCAGATATGTGTTATTTAAAAGAGAGGAAAACTGGACAGCTTCGCAACAAAAAAGAGCTGCATTACTTTTTGAAACCTTTCCACAAATAAAAGCAACCTATCAATTAAGGCAACAAATAAGAAACTGGTTAGATAAATCCAACGTAGGAAAATACGAATGGCAAATAGAAAAAGAACTCATACATTGGTACGATAATGCAGAACAACAAAAATTACCGGAGGTTGAAAATCTTATCCGGCTCATCGGCAGTCACGAACAAAAAATAATGAACTACTTTTTAAAAGGGAAAACAAATGCTAAAGCAGAAGCTATCAATAGCAAAATACAAAGGTTTATTACAGCTAATTATGGAGTAAGGGATAAAGACTTCTTCTTTTATAGGCTGGCCAGGTATTACTCCTAGCACATCAAAATATTAATTAGCCGATTTCAGTGGCTCCAGAATAAATCTCATATTTGGTTATTGAAGAAATAGCGAATTGAAATCCTTGCTTAACT
>JAJAYD010000338.1 GCA_026786345.1 Chitinophagaceae bacterium | reverse complement strand
GACAAAACCAATGAGATCGATGCCGTGGCGAGTGTTCGGATGCTTTTCAAAGAGGCCGGGTTAAGGCAGGCTCGATTGGATTTGACCAATCATACAGGCGATACCCCAGGTAAGGGGATGACCGTTAATTCAGTAACGGTTGATGGTAAAGAGATTCAATACATACATAATGAAAATGTCCTTACGCTTCAGTTAGATCAGGCACCTCCAGCCCAATCGGAAAAGGTTTTTATCATCCATTACCAGGGAGAGCCCTCCGTAAATGTTTCCACTGCCTGCGATACGTTGGTGTTCTTTTGCCAGAGTTTCATGGTGTGCTGCTAATATTTAAAACCTGCTAAAAATGATTTGGCGGTGAAGATAAATAAATGGTTCAAAAGGGTAGAAGAAGGAGATCTGGCAGCTAAATCTAAATGCTTAAAAGTAAAAGCCATTGCTTTTACAGTTTGTAAAATCGAAGAGAAAGTAACGGAGCCGTAAAAGTTGAAAAGGGGGTTGCTACACTTTTAAAAAAATTTTTCGCTTATATAAAAAGTAACATAACCTCCACTCCAATGTAAATATGCACAACGATGTAAGAATTGCGGCAGGTAGTATGGGTATACCTGCCTTAAACATTAGTCCATTAGTTATAGCAGCCACATAGCCATTAAACCATCTTGCACCTACAATTTCAAAAAACAGGTAAATAAATAGTAAGTTCATACCCAGCACTAAAAAGAACAGCAGGTGTTTTTTATGATCGCGTACATCAATCCACCAATAACAAAATGCAAGGCTTACCAGGCACCAACCTAAGGAGGCCAGCGTAAAAGAAGTGGTAGCAATTCGTTTAATGATAGGATTTATACCTGCAACATCCAGTACATATCCAGCAAAAAGTACGACTGCCGCCCACACAAGCATTGATCGTATTTTATTTTTTTGCTCATTTAATAAAAGCTTTCCAACCAGCGAACCTGCTATGGTATGCACTGCAGTTGGCAGGCAATTAATGGCTACCCATCCTCCTTTATTTATTTTATTCATCAACATAAGATCCATGTAGTTACCAAAGTTATGCTGGTCAGTAAAGGGTTGATCAAAACCTGGTATACTCGTAAACCGGTATAATATTTCAGTAAGAATAAGCAGCAATAAACAGATAGCAACCTGTTGCATAGCAGGCAATCTGAAAACTAAAAATGCAACCAAAAGCGTGAAGGAAAGTTGGGTAAGCACATCCCATAGTTCAAACGACAAACCTTTAGGGCGAACTGCATAATCCAACACCCCGAAAAAGAAGAGCCAGGCACAACGTCTCAATATTTTTTTAAAAGAAGTCCACCAGGTTACCCCATATTGTTGCTGCTTGGTTAGCGAATAGGCCATTGCTGTGCCTGCCATAAACATAAAGCCAGGTTGTATTAAATCCCAAAAGCGCAAACCATTCCAGGGGTGATGAAATAATTGTTGTATCAGTCCATTTACAAATGTGCCATGTGTAGCCTCATCCAGGTGTTCATAAAGCCCCGTACTCTCCAGCGCTAATAAAACCATTATAAAGCCCCGCATAAAGTCAAGAGATAATAATCGCCGGCTTTCTGTTGTAGTCATATTGTTGCTAAGTATGGCCATGCTTGTTAATGGATTTTAGAAAGGTTATCTTGGTAAGTAATACATGATTCTTTGTAAAATAGGTATAAGAAATACATCTTACAAAAGTTGCCTTTTGCGCATAAGAAAATTTCATTTATGCATAATAAGTTTACTGTGAAGGTTAATTCCGTGTGATTAAGTTTATAACCACATGTTTCAATTTGTAGCCAATGTTCACTACTCTATATGAAGGCTTTAAAAATATTTTTAAAAAATGCTTTTTTCGTGATGACTTTCTAATGTCATTACGATGTAGGTATATAAAACTATACACATGAGACTGCTTTACACTTTTCTTCTTGTTTGTACCACACTGGTTCTGTCAGCCCAAACTGAAACAGAACCCAATAATGATTTTCAGCAGGCAAATTATTTGAATGTAAACGCCAGAGTGAGTGGCAGCGTTATTACAGGCATTGATGATTACGACTACTTTGTAACAGTGCTGCCCATAGATGGTACTATGAAAATTTATGTTGAGGGTACTAACAATGGTACGGCAAACGGTTACCTGTACATGTACGGTTATGACCGGGGTAAAGCGAATGGCCAGGTGGTTGGTACTTACATACAAAGCTCATCTATAACTCCTGGCACTTCTATTCGTGATACTATTTCTCTGTATGGAAGGGCTGCAGATACCTTTTATATCCGACTACAAACTTCCCAGACCTTCAGCTACAGCATTAGTTATAATATGGTTGATACCAGCCTTAACGATGCAGAGCCAAACAATACTTTTGAAGGAGCACTATCAATTAATCATTTGGAAGAAAAAAGTGGACATATCGGTTACCTGTCTAATGGAACAAATGACACATATGATTATTACAAAACCATATTGCCATACGATGGCACTTTAAAAATAATTGTAAGGGGTACTAATAATGGCGCTGGCAACGGATACCTGTACATGTATGGTTTCGATAGGCTTAAGGAAAGCGGGCAGGTTTTTTCCAAATACATTTCAAGTTCCAATACCCCTAAGGGAGCTGCTATTTTCGATACCATAACAGTGTATGGCCGTGCGGCAGATACTTTCTATTATAGAATCCTGTCATCCCAGGCTTTTAGTTACAGTTTTAAATATGAAATGGTTGATACCAGCGAGAATGACGCAGAGCCGAATAATACCTTTGAAGAAGCACTTGCCATAAATACCGGGCAGGAAAAGAAAGGGCATATTGGTTACTTAAAAAATGGAACTAATGACCAGTTCGATTATTACAAGGCTATTCTACCCATGGATGGCACTTTGAAGATTTATGTAGAAGGGACAAATACCGGGGCAGGAAACGGTTATTTATACATGTATGGCTACGACCGCCGCAAAGCAGGCGGCCAGGTATTTGGAACCTACATTTCCGGCAGTTCAAATATTAATAAAGGAGTAACTATAACAGATTCTATACTTGTATATGGAGTACTTGCCGATACCTTCTATTTCCGTGTGCTTTCGTCTGTTGCATTCAGGTATACATTAAGGTATGTTGTTACACAAAACAGTGCTTTGGACGAAGAGCCTAATAATACTTTTGAGCAGGCACTGCCATTTAGCCAGGGTATAATTAAAAACGGGCAGGTTGGATATCAGTTGGGGGGCATTTCTGATAACTTCGATTATTTTAGAACCGTCTTGCCTACGGATGGTACTTTGAAAATTTATATAAAAGGTACCAACAATAGTACATCTGCAGGTTATTTATACATGTTTGGTTACGATAGAAGAAAAGCAAACGGACAGGTTTTTTCTCAATATATCTCTAGCACTAATACACAGGGTGGTGCTACTATTTTTGATACCATAACTGTTAAGGGCCGCGCCACCGATACATTTTATGTAAGGCTGCAATCAACCCAGGCCTTCAGCTATAGTTTTAGTTACGACATAGTTGATACCAGCGAAAATGATGCAGAACCCAATAATACATTTACCGAGGCTAATTCAATCAATCATTTAGAAGAAAAAAAAGGTCATATAGGGTATGAAAAAAATGGAACCAACGACGCAGGTGATTATTACCAGACTGTTTTACCTTATGACGGAACTATAAAAGTATATGTAAAAGGAACCAACAATAGCTCCTCATCCGGCTATTTATATATGTATGGTTATGATAGACGCAAAACAAGTGGAGAAATTTTTGCACGATACATTAAAAGCTCGAATACAGCCGCCGGCGCCACCATTTTTGATACTTTTTTGGTAAAAGGGCGTGCAATGGATACTTTTTATTATCGGCTACTGTCATCCCAGGCGTTCAGCTATAGTTTTAAGTACGAAATTTTGGATACCAGCGAAAATGATGCAGAACCCAACAATACTTTTGAAACGGCAATTGCGATCAATCATTTAGAAGAAAAGAAAGGCCACATTGAATATTTATCCAATGGCTCATCCGATGCTGTTGATTTTTATAGAGCTGTTTTGCCAACAGATGGAACTTTAAAGGTCTATGTGAAAGGAACTAACAATAGTGCCTTTGCCGGCTATTTATTAATGTATGGTTATGACAGGCGTAAAGGAAATGGGGAAGTTTATTCGAAGTATATAAATACTTCCAATACTGCGGCTGGGGCTACCATTTTTGATACGATAACTCTTTTTGGAAGAGCAGCGGATACCATTTATTTCCGGTTGCTGGCAAGCCAGGCATTCAGCTATAGCTTTAAATACGACATAGTTGATACCAGCGAAAATGATGCAGAACCCAATAATACATTTGTTGAGGCACTTGCAATAAATCAATTACAGAAGAAAACAGGCCATGTAGGTTATGCTAAAAATGGAACTAACGATGCTTCGGATTATTATAAAACAAGATTGGGGGTAGATGGTACTTTAAAAATATATGTGGAGGCCACCAACCTAAATGGGGCAAATGCATACATATACATGTACGGTTACGATGGCCGCAAAGGCAATGGACCGGTAATAGGTGAATATATTAGCCGTAGTACCAGTATTGCAGCTGGCAGAACGGTGTTCGATACCATTACTTTAAGTTGCCGGGCAGTCGATTCTTTTTACTTCAGCATAATTGCAACCGGGGCGTTTAAATATCGGTTTAGTTACGATGTAGTTAATACCTCGCCCAACTATAACGATGTTGAACCCAACAATACATTTACAACAGCCATTAAAGCAAGGGTAGACAGCACTCACAAGGGGCACATCGGTTATGTAAACAATGGCACTACTGATGGCATCGATTATTATGCTTTCAAACTGCCATCAAGAGGTGCTGTAAAAATTATTGTAGAAGGTACCAGTACCAGTACGGGCAATGGCAGTCTTCGCCTATCGGGTTTTAGAACGCGGTCTACCTTTCAACCCGTTTTTGATAAGTTTATTTCTAATAGTTCAACAATTGCATCGGGTACAACGATAAAAGATACCATCACCATAAATTGTTTAAGTATTGATACATTGTATGTAACATTGGCCTCTTCAGGCTGTTTCAGGTACTCGCTTGTTGCCACTCATTTATCATTAGATCCTATAGCTGATATGACCCACGAACAGTTGGGACATACGGTAGGTTTCCGTCCGCAACTTGCCAACGCAACCAGTTTTAGGTGGAGCTTTGGCGATGGCGATACAAGTATCTTAAAATATCCTCTAAAAACTTATAAGCCCGGTGTGTACACCGCACGTTTAATCGCTACAAACTCAGCTTGTAACTATAAGGATACTGCAACCCAGAAATTTATAATTGCAGGAATTGAATATTTCACTCCAACTAAAAGTGGTAATGGTGGTGATCTTGAAATGCAAATATTTGGTGGTGGATTAGACTCTTCTGCAATAGTAAACCTTAGAAAAGGGCAAGTTCTTTTACCGGTATTAAGAAAATACCCTAGTGAGAGAAAAGAAAAACTGGGAGTAATCTTTGATTTGCATTTTGCGAATGCGGGCAATTATGATGTGGTGATAAAACTGCCCGGGCAGGATACTTTAGTGTATCCAAATGGATTTAAAGTAGAAGAAAATATTTACGCCACTACATGGTCCGAAGTAAGAGGACCTGACAGATGGCGCACAGGAAGACAGACAAATTTTAATCTTGTAGTTGGTAATTCAGGTAATATTACCGCAAATGGCGTAATGGTTGCCCTATACTGGCCTAAAGCTATTAATCTTGCATTTAGTCAAAAGGAGTATAAACCTGCAAACAGCGGCATGGCTAGTGTAACACTTAAAAGTGGGGAAGTAGTTACCATTAATCAGGCAGATATTAATGATGTATATAAAGTAAATACCACTACCCCTGTTGATGTGCTTGAAGGGGCACCATACGATGGCTATGTACGGTATTTGTTTATCCCGGTTATACCAGCAGGTTCAACTGTTGAAATACCCTTTAAAGCAACGTCTGCAGCTTCTACCACGCATTCTTTTGTTACTTATACTGTTAAGCCCAATGTGTTCGGGTCATGCGAAACTTACAGTTCTAAAAGTGCCTGGAGCGATCCAAAAACAGTGGAATATTTAATTTCAGGAGTAGATGCTATTGTGGATGAAGCTCCAATTCCAAAAGCAACAAAAATTCCTGCGCAAGTAGCTATTAAAACGCTCGACATTTCGCAAAAGCATATTGATGTTAGCAGCAAAGTAGCCTCGCACCGTTTTTGGGCATGGTACTACGGGGCAGACGATTTAACGGATAGCGAATACCACGACTACTATAAACAAGGGATGGAAGCTGACCAGTTTGCTTTAAATAAAATGGCAGAGATCGCCCTGGATCAGACAGTGAAAGTGATATCCAGCAAAAGGCTTAAGAATCTTGAAGAAAGAATTGGGTCCACTAATAAACAGATAGCTACCACAAACAGACGTATTAAAGAATTTTCGAACACCGGCAAGCAAACGATGAAGCGGAACAAGCAATTTGCTGATGAAATCACAGGACATTTTACTACTAACGGGCTTAGTGTTGGTGAAATAGAAAGAATAAATAATCTGCTATTCGTTTACGATGCAGCCAAAAACACAAAATCAAGAGTAGAAGCATACCAGGAAATGCTCAAGTATATAGACGAAGATTGCCCTGAACATGAAAAGATCAAGAAAGCATTGGAAGAAGCATTGGGTAAAGAAGATGACATCATTAACCCTAAAAGAAAGAAAACTCAATCACTTACATCTTTCGATCCTAATCTTATATCAGGACCAAATGGAGAAACACCGGCAGGTTATGTAAATAATTCAACCCGCCAGCCATTTCTTATCATGTTCGAAAATGTAGACACCGCAAAAGCAGACGCCCAAATAGTAACAATTCTCGATACGCTTGATAAAAATGTTTTCGACCTTTCAAGCTTTGAGTTTGGAAATGTATCGGTAGGAAATAAGATATTTAATGTGCCGAAAGGCCGTCAGCAATTTGTACTGGAAAGAACTCTTGTGCCTCAAAAGGATATGAAAGTTAGGGTAAATGCCTCACTCGATACCATAACCGGCATAATAGAATGGCAGTTTACATCAATTGATCCTTTGACAGGACGCATCCCTGATTTTTTTGGATTTCTTCCTCCAAATGTGGCGCATCCTAATGGCGAAGGCTCTGTAACCTATACAATTAAGCCACTCCCCGGACTCACAGATGGCACAGTTCTGAGATCAAGGGCATCTATTATTTTTGATGATAATAAAGCCATAAGTACAAATACCTGGCAAAATACAATTGATGCAGTTTCGCCCAGCAGCACATTAACCTCAAAATTAGAACAGGATACCGTGATAACACTTGTTTACAGTGGTAGTGATCTTGGTGCAGGTATTGATTATCACAATCTTTATATTTCTCAGGATAACGGGCCTTGGTTATCAGCAGGAGGTTCATCCGGTGACACTACGATAATATATGGCGAACCAGGCCATCAGTATAAGTTTTATATAAAAGTTCAGGATAAGGTTGGCAACGTTGAGCAAAAGACGCCTACAGCAGAAGCCAGCGTAACCATTACCCCTGCGCTTGTAATTGTGCTTGGCAATATTGCAGCAACTGCAGATGGCGCCCGTAATCGCATCGACTGGAATACCCTCTACGAAGATGAAGGAGATGCATTTGAGGTAGAAAAGAGCCTGAATGGTCTGGATTATACTTCCTTATCAAAAATAAAAGCTAAAGGCCGTGCATCTGCCTACACCGTGTACGATGAACAACCAACTGAAGGCAGAAACTATTATCGCCTTAAAATTATTGACAGGAACGGTAGTTATAAGTATAGCAAGGTGGTAAGTGTATATGTGTTAAAGCAAAAGCTATTTGCAATGGAGTTCTACCCTAACCCTATACGTGATGTAGCAACGCTAAGTATTCATGGGGCTATTACAGGAAGGGGTACAATTACTATCGTAAACATGATGGGTAGTGTAATTAGAACGATGACCATGCCACGTAACCAGGTTAGTATTGATCTTAGCGATCAGCCAAAAGGAGTGTACCTGGTTAAATACAACGATGATAAACATTCGCAGGTAATAAAGATTACCAAACAGTAATAACAGGCGGCTGTCTTTTGGGTAAGGCAGCCGCTTTTTTAAAGGTTACAGGCTATGGTGATAAGTATAAAAAAAAACGAAAAAATGCGCTGTAAGCAACAGTAAAATTCAAGCAGATAAAACTGTTTTAAACCTCCTTAAACGTTCAATAATTAACAACACAAATACACTACATCATAAAATAGCAATTGTTATGAAATACATTTTCTGCCTGTTTACGTTGGTTGCTTTTTTATCAGTAAATGCACAAAAAGGCATTCCGGTTGCACAAATGTCGCACTGCGATAACCTTGTTACAGCGTTTCTAACAAAGTACGACATACCCGGTGCGTCCTTTGCTCTTTCTAAAGCCGGTAAGATAGTGTACATGCGAAGTTTTGGCTATGCTGATAAGGAAAAAACCATCCTTACACAACCGCACAATTTATATCGCATTGCCAGCCTCTCAAAGCCCGTTACTTCAATTGCCATTATGAAAATGATGCAAAATGGGCTGCTTACTATGACCTCAAAAGTGTTTGGGCCGGGAGGAATACTGCAGGAAACTATACCACGGCTATTGCTTTAAATTTTATGTTTCGGCATGTTAAGGTGGGGGCGCATTCCAAATTGTCACACTAATTCTATATAATAATTTCACTGAAAAAAAGATGCTTGAAAATTTGCAAGTACAAGAGTGCGACGCAAGGATGTAGCCATAAAAAACCAAAGCATGGTACCAAAAAAGTCAGCGACAATTTGAAATGCACCCTTCAGGTGGCTACCATAAACATATTTAAGCTATCTTTTGCATGATGAACTTCATGCAGAAAGACACCAAATCAAAGTCAAGCAATGAACAAGAGCTATGTCTTGCAATAAGGTCAAACAATGCGTTGATTTTATCATCGCTGTACCGCAATAATTATTTTAAAGTGGAGCGTTACGTAGTTGAAAACAATGGAAGTGTAACAGAAGCAAAGGATGTTTTCCAGGAGGCATTCGTAGCCGTGTGGCGGAATAT
>JAJAYD010000337.1 GCA_026786345.1 Chitinophagaceae bacterium | reverse complement strand
GCATATTGGTTATAATCAAAAGGTCTGTTTATTAAAGTAGGCGTTGTTCCACCAACAACTGGAGCGTAAGGGGCATTTGTGGCGCTAAAGGCATAGTTAACCTGGCCAATAACCCTCTTGGAAAAGCATAAAACAATTATCAATAGTATTGGATAAATCTTATTCATTTGTTTGAGTTTAAAAGTGTTTTATTTCAATTGATCAACCTTACATTTTTCAATATTTTTTGCAGTCCTCCCAGGTCTTCAACACCAAGTTTTTCCATCATATTCCTAATGTGTGCCGCCAGGTGTTTTTTGCCGAGGCCTGTTTTTTCACATATTTTACTTATGGAATAATTGTCCAACAGGTAACCTGCTATTTCTATTTCTCTCTCTACCAATTGCTCTTTTTTAAATTCCATGGTTTAGCATCGACGAACTTTTACGGGTTGGTCTATTGTATACAAAAGTTGGTATATTCTAAACCAACAGCAATACACGTTAAGGTGTATTTTATTCCTACACCTTTTGGTGTATATAAATGGGAAGTGTAATGGCAAAAAGGAGGTGACGCATTTTACAGCAGGTGATGTTCTGCGGCGTATTTTACCAATGAGGCTGTATTTTTTAAATGTAACTTGGAAAGCATATTCTTTCGGTGCGTATCAACGGTAACTGTGCTGATGAATAACAGGGCAGCTATTTCATGGTTGGTTAAACCATCGGCTATATGCCTGATGATTTCGATCTCGCGGTTGGTTAATTGTTTTTGATTTTGAGTTGGATTTACATTGTGGTCGTTCAGGTGGGTAAAAAGGTTTATTGAAATTTCGGGGCTTATATATTTTTCATGATTCATTACCTTTTTAATCGCTTTCATTAGCTCATCTTTTCCTGTATCCTTGTTTAAAAAAGCATCTGCCCCAGCCTTTAGCATCTTATTTACTATGGAGGCATCCGATAGCATGCTTACTACCACAATTTTGATAAAAGGCTTTTGGTTTTTTATAAGTTTAGTTGCTTCCAGGCCATTTAACAGTGGCATATTAATGTCCATGATCACACAATGAACATCGTTGGCCAGGGCTTTTTCTACCGCAACCTGTCCATTATTGGCTGTGTATATTTCGTTTATTGCCGGCTCGGTTTCCAGGAGTTTTGCCAGGCCATCCGTTATCAACTGATGATCATCTGCAATTAAAATATTAATGGGATTGCGGTTGTTCAGCATATAATTACATGATCATTTATAGGGTATCTCAATTAATACACTGGTTCCTTTGCCCGGTTGCGAATCAATCGTCATAATTCCTGCCATTAAATTAGTACGGGCATATAAATTATGCAACCCGTAACCATCCTTATGTTCATGTACATTAAATCCAACACCATCGTCTTCTATCATTAAAATTATTTTTTCATCTCGTTGACCAATCTGCAGCGAAACATGCCTGGCACCAGCATGTTTCAACACATTATTAATTAGCTCCTGGGTTATGCGATACAAGGCCAGCTCATGGTCTTTTCTCAACCTTTTTTTCATTCCAAAAACTACCAGAGTAAATTCTATTTGCCTGGTTTCATTTATTTTATTTACCAGGCCTTCAATTGCTGTTGTGTAGCCAAACGCTTCCAATACGGCAGGGCTTAGGTTTAATAACAACTGGCGTACCTCGTGCATGGCTTCGCTGATGATTTGCGTTGAACTGGTGGCCAGCGATTGTAATTCCGTGTTATTTGTTGCTGCTGCTTTTTCTTTTAGCGACGATAAAAAAAGTTTTAAAGCCGATAGCTTTGTACCAACCTCATCATGTATGTCTCTTGATATTCGTTTGCGTTCTTCTTCCTGCGTAGCCACCATCGCCTTAATTTGCTCCGACTGTCTTTGTTCAATACGGTTAATGCTGTTGCGATAAATGGCAGATAAAATAGCAAACAAAAGCAAAGCATATAACAGCCAGGCCCACCAGGTTGCCCACCATGGGGGTAGAATTGTAAAGCTTAGCAGGGTCGTGGCAACGGAGGATATTCCTTCGCGGTTTTCGCTCTTTACTTCAAATGTATAATTGCCGGGTGTTAAGTTTGTATAGCTGGCAATATGTTCGCTGCCTGCATCAACCCAATCTTTATCCACGGTCGATAAACGATAAAAGTAGTGTGTGGAATTTCTGCCTGAAAAACCCAGCGAAGCAAAATTGATGGTAATAAAGTTTTGAAGATGGGATAGACTGATTGTTTGTGCCAACAGCAATGAATCAACCAGCATATTCTGGTTAAAAACTTTAAAACCAGTTATTCGTACCGTTGATGGAGGTGATGCAAATTGTATGTTGGAAGGATTAAAATAAACAACACCGGAGCTGGCGGCTATGGCCCAATAACCATTGCTGAGCGTTACAATGGGTGAGATAAATATTTTGGCCATCAGGCCATCCTCCTCGTTAAAAGAAACAAGTTTACCTGTATTTTTATTTTTCCTGAATAGCCCTTCATTTGTTGCAAACCATGTGTTACCAGCTTCATCTTCACTTACTCCATAAATGCCCTTAACGGGGTTTTGGTTCAATGTATCAGGGGTGAAAAACGCTTTGGTGTATGTGTTATAATGCAACACTCCATTTGTACCGGTTGTTAAACGTATGGCACTGTCGTTAACCATGGAAATGGAACTGACATAATCATAGGACGAATCAGCATTCTTTATCATGTTCCAATCCGAAATGGAATGGGTCAACCTGTCAAAGCGATAGAAACCTGTGGCATCGGTTGCCACCCATAAACCGCTTTTATTATCGGATGAAATTTGGACAATTCCTGAAGCTTTGTCCCCAAAGCGGTCAATGGAGTTTGGGTAAGATGAGAACTTTAAATTTTTATAATCCCACTTTGCTAATAAGCCTGAATGAAGCCCGAACCAAACATCGCCATTACGGTCGCTTAACAATGTCCTGATAGTTTTTTGATGAAATTCAGGCACGTTCCTGTAAGTAATTTGATGCGTTACGGTATCAAAAATTCCTACAAGGCCTTTTTGATAACCAATCCAAATTTTGCCTTTGGTGTCTTCGGTAAAATCCCAAACCAGGTTCCTGATATTTTCGGGTTTACTGTTATCCTCTTCATTTTGGTAGAAGTGATGTTGCAGCTTAAAATCTTTATTGTAAAGCAACCATCCTTTGCCCCAGGTTCCAACATAAATAGCGCCGGTACTGCTTTCAAATATTCGCGTGGCAGAAGCAGCAGGAAATGGTGTGACGGAGTTATGATAATCAAGGGTAATAAATTGCGTAAAACTGGCCGGTAATACTTTTACACCAAATTCTGTGTTTTCAAAAAGATTGCCCTCTTTATCGCGAAACAAACAGGATATGTACATGCTATTTTCAATAGACTTTTGCGGGGTTTTATTAATAGGAACAGGGTCGAATGAATTCTTTTTCTCATCATAGTAAAATAACCCTGCATTGCCCGTACTTACCCAAAGGGTACCTTCCTTAGTTTCTTCAAAAGCAGCAACAAATAACCGTTGTGATTTGGACTTGTGGCTTTGGTTTAAAATATATTGTTCTTTTTGAAACGTGTGCAAATTGTACTTGTTTAAATATCCGTCCCAATTGCTAACCCAAATGTTTTGCCTGCTATCCATAAAAACATTAATCAGCTGAGTTGGTAGCAGGCGATTAGTGTCGGCAGATTGATTTTTAAAGGGTGTTGAAACAGTTTTTGTTTTGATAACTGCACTAAATAATTGTTCGTCGCCAATGATCCACAGGCTTTTCTTCGTGCTATCGTATAGAAGCCTGGTAAACCGAAGTTTGTCTGTTTGTTTAAATACGTTCAGCCAAAAAATCTCTTTATTCGCTTTGTAATCGTAGTAGTAAACATTTTGTTTTGTACTGATCCACATGGTGCCGTTTTCATCTTTGCAAAAGCTTTCAACCTGGCTGATGTACGGGTTAACTGAATCGTCAAAAATTTTAATGAAATTGAATTTGCCTGTCGATGGATTGTAGATACAAATGAAACGCTGGCTTAGTCCCCAGATATTTCCTTTTGCATCTTCTTCAATAATAGAGATGTCTGCAGGCGATTGTAAATTATGGGAGGAGCCATAAGTATAAACTTCGCTAAAATAATTTCCGTCAAATCTTTGTAATCCTTTGTGCGTACCCAGCCAATAGTACCCTTTTGAATCCTGTGTTATAGAGTTTACAATATCAGAAGCCAGTCCGTCTTTAATGGTTAAGGTTTGAAAAACATACCCCTGCTGTTGGGCCTTATTTTGTAAAGGAGCAAGTAATAATAGGAGCAATAATATCAGGATTATACCACGCAGCACTTTTTTTTACGTTGTAGAAATATAGAAAATAATTTGAATACTTTTTACAACAAGTGGTTTGTCATGTTATTTAAACACAAGCCGACATAAAAAAAAACCGCAGGTTTGTAGCTGCGGTTTATCCTAAACAATATAAGAAGTTATCAAGCTATGCCTTTCATCTTTTTTACAGCGGCTGTCATTTTAGGAACTATATCAAATACGTCGCCTACAATTCCATAATCGGCTGCTTTAAAAAAGGGAGCCTCCGCATCTTTATTAATTACCACAATTACCTTGCTTCTGTTAACCCCTGCCAGGTGTTGAATGGCTCCAGAAATGCCCAATGCAATGTATAAATTTGGTGCAATGGCCACACCGGTTTGCCCCACATGTTCGTGGTGTGGACGCCAGTCAGAATCTGCTACGGGACGGCTACAGGCAGTTGCTGCACCCAAAGCATGTGCAAGATCTTCAACCATACCCCAGTTCTCGGGTCCTTTTAATCCGCGGCCCCCGCTAACAACCAATGTTGCCTCTCCCAAAGGAACTTCACCGGTTACTTTTTCGGTAGCGGTTACTTTTATCTTGCTGCTTTCAACAGGTATATCTAATGTAACCACTTCGGCGGTTCCTTCACCGGCTACAGTTTTGTAAGCATTGGGATTAAGTGAAATAATTTTTATATCGCTTTTGATAGAAACATTGGCGAATGCTTTTCCACTAAAAACAGTTTTTTTAACTACAAATCCATTGGCAGTTTCGGGCAATGCTGTAGCGGCGGGAACATAGCCTGCTTTAAGACGGGCCGCCACACGTG
>JAJAYD010000336.1 GCA_026786345.1 Chitinophagaceae bacterium | reverse complement strand
GCTTCACGTTGTGGCAAACCTACCTCGTGTGGTTGCTGGTGGTGGCGCTGCTTTACCCGCTTTGTAAATGGTACGATCAATATAAAACCAATCATAAAGAAAAATGGTGGCTGAGCTACTTATAATGCAAACCTTATCAATCAATGTCGTTGAATAAAGGTATTTGCTCTATAGGAGCACCCTTTTTATAACATCAACATGAATAACTTTTCTGGACTCCGTAGGAGTCTTCTAAGCACAGGAAGCACCTACGGAGCTATTAATACAATTAGACAGACCATTCTATAAACAGGAAGCTCCTATGGAGCTTTAGCCAACAACATTGCCTTATCAACATTAAAAAATTACACTAATGAAAAATGTAGAAAATTCATTTGCTCCCATCATGCAATCTGACAGGATTCAATCGCTTGATGTTATGAGGGGCATTGTACTGTTTGGAATTTTATTAATGAACATTAACGGTATGGGACTTGCCCACGCCTATGAAGACCCTACTGTTTCCGGCGGTTCTACAGGTTGGGATTTGTATACCTGGATAACGACCAATATGTTTTTTGAAGGCACCATGCGTGCCTTGTTTTCCTTATTGTTTGGGGTAGGCATGTTTGTATTGCTTGACAGGCTGGAGAAAAAAGGTGCCGGTATAAATGCGGCCAATATTTATTTCAGAAGGCTAACATGGATGCTTGTTTTTGGTTTGATCCATTGTTACCTGCTGCTATGGATTGGCGAGATTTTATACAACTATGCATTAATGGGGTTCCTGGTGTTTTCATTTAGAAATATGGCACCTAAAAAGTTGATAATGGTTGCGGTCTTCTTGTTTTCTGCAGGTGCTTTATGGAACTATTCAGATTATAGAAACGATATAAAGTTTGTGGAGCAGGTAGCGCAGGTAAATACCTATAAGGCAGAAGGCAAGCCATTGACAAAGGAGCTGAAAGAAGCAGACGGGAAATGGCAGAAACGTGTAGAAGAAAGATCGCCGGCTGCAGTTGAAGAATACAATACCAACATGCGTAAAGGCTATTTACATGTAGTCGGTTTTCTTACACCTGTTAACATGTTTTATAATGAACACTGGAGCTACCGGTATGATCCCTTTGATGTATTAAGCATGATGCTACTCGGTATTGCACTTTTTAAATTGAATGTACTTTCTGCTAAAAAATCGTATCGTTTTTATGGCATTATGGCACTCATAGGCTATAGCATCGGCCTGGGTGTTAACTATTACGAAGTGACGACGATAATGAACAGCAATTTCTCCTTGCTTGGATTTTCGAAAGCTAACTTAACCTACGATGTGGGGAGAGTTCCCATAGCTATGGGTCACATTGCAGCGATCATGCTGCTTTGTAAAGTACCTGTGCTAAAATGGTTGAAGGCACGTCTTGCTGCAGTGGGCAAAATGGCGCTTACCAATTACATCACGCATTCAGTAGTCTCTTTATTCTTCTTTACAGGTGCCGGGTTTGGCATGTTTGGAAAGCTGCATCGACACGAGCTGTTATACGTTGTCTTTTCTATCTGGATCTTCCAATTAATCATAAGTCCTATTTGGTTGAAATACTACCAGTATGGTCCGCTTGAATGGCTTTGGAGGAATCTTAGTTATCAAAAGATGCATCCATTCAGAAAGATCAAAAATGACGGTTCAAATAGGCACGACGTGGTGAAAGAAGTTGATGTGGTGACTCATCAGAGAACGGTAGAGTCGCCGGTTGCTTAATTAAACGAATACCATTATTTCTATTGTAAAACCTTTAAGAAACGTCTTTAAACAGCTTTAATCAAAGAGATGAGCGAAACAATTTCTCTAAAAGAAACAAAAGAATTACCGGCACTTTCCAACCATCGTTTTCTCCGGTATTTTAGTTTTTCTTTTCTTTATGTAGCGCAAGGCATACCAGAAGGTATGACCTATTTTGGCATACCTGCATGGATGGCAATGACAGGTAAAACACCCACTGAAATTGGAGCTTTCATTGGTGTAATTGGGATACCCTGGAGCTTTAAAATTTTGGTGGCGCCACTCATGGACAGGTTTAGTTTTTTACCCATGGGAAGGCGAAGGCCGTGGGTGCTGTTTGGTCAATTGGGATTGATGGCAAGTTTTATTGCGATGTCTTTCGTGCCAGACCCGCTCAACAATTTATCAATCCTAATGGCTGCAGGTTTTTGCATTAGTTTTTTTGGCGCATTTCAGGACGTTGCTACCGATGGTATGGCGATAGACATTGTGCCATTAAATGAACAGGCAAGAGCCAATGGATTAATGTGGGGAGCCAAAACTGTTGGCATCTCTCTCTCATTGGTTACGGGCACATGGATCATAAATCATTATGGGTTTCAACAGGCGATCCTTACACTCTCAATTGCTGTTTGCCTCATTATGCTAATACCCCTCTTTTTGCGGGAACGACCCGGCGAAAAATTGTTACCATGGACTAACGGAGAAACAACACCTGAAGTAGCCAGTATGCAATTAACCAGTTTTGCTAAAATCTTTAAAAGCCTCTTCAAAGTATTCACCTTGCGATC
>JAJAYD010000335.1 GCA_026786345.1 Chitinophagaceae bacterium | reverse complement strand
CTTTTCTATTTTATTATGCAGAATTTGCAAAGAGCTATTAGCCGCTTAATTAATGATAATGTTAACATCGTTGACATGGAATGATGGTAGGGCAAACAAATTGATTTTGGATAGAAACAAAAATGTTTAAATATGAGCAACTTTCAACAACACAATTTCTCCGGCCATAAAGCACTCATTCGGGTAGATTTTAACGTGCCCCTCGATGATAGCTTTAAAATTACGGATGATAACCGTATGCGGGCTACCATCCCCACTTTACAGAAAATTTTAAACGATGGGGGCAGCGTTATTTTAATGAGCCACCTGGGCCGCCCAAAAGATGGTCCCACCGATAAATTTTCGCTTAAGCATTTGGTTGACCATTTAAGCGGTTTACTTGGTGGCACCACCGTAAAGTTTGCCAACGACTGTATTGGCGACGAAGCAATACAAATGGCTGCAAGCCTACAGCCCGGCGAAGTGTTGCTTTTAGAAAACCTGCGTTTTTATAAACAGGAAGAAAAGGGTGATGAGGGATTTGCAGAAAAATTATCAAAGCTGGGCGATATTTATGTAAATGATGCTTTTGGAACGGCACACAGGGCCCATGCTTCTACAGCAGTTATTGCTAAATTCTTTCCCGGCAATAAAAAGATGTTTGGCATGTTGATGGAAGGCGAAATAGCAGCAGCCGATAAAGTATTAAAAAGTGCAGAGCAACCCTTTACCGCCATACTGGGGGGTGCTAAGGTTAGCGACAAAATAATGCTGATAGAAAATTTAATGGAGCGTGCCCATTTTATAATTATAGGAGGAGGTATGGCGTACACTTTCTTAAAAGCCCAGGGAAAGGAAATAGGCAGCAGCCTTGTGGAAATGGATAAACTGGATCTTGCACTTGAACTACTCGAAAAGGCAAAGACTAAAAACGTAAATATCATCCTGCCGCCCGACAGCGTCGTAGCCGATAAGTTTGCTGCTGATGCTCATACCAAAACGGTCTCGAACGATCACATACCCGAAGGTTGGATGGGCCTGGATATTGCAGAAGAATCTGTTGACTTGTTCGGTAACATTATTATGGGTAGCAAAACCATTTTATGGAATGGACCTATGGGCGTGTTTGAAATGGAAAAGTTCCATTATGGTACACTGGAAATTGCCAACCTTGTAGCAAATGCTACGTTAAGGGGAGCCTATACACTTGTGGGTGGTGGGGATAGCGTTGCAGCTATTAACAAATTTGGTCTTGCAGACCAGGTTAGCTATGTAAGTACAGGTGGCGGGGCCATGCTGGAATACTTTGAAGGCAAAGAATTACCAGGTATTGCTGCTATTAACAATGCATAATTATTGCATTTGCTTAATTGGCTGCAGCAAGTTGCAGGATCATTATTTTTTAGATAACATTGCTGCCAACTGTACTTTGGATGAAAGGATTGCGACGCAACAATGCTGCTATAAAAAACGGTAGCCGGTACCCATCAAAAACGTTTTAAAACGCTTGTTATGTAAAAAAAGTACTGCACACTTGTAAGGTTTTAAGTAAGTGTACTACTAATATGCTAATAAAATATTTAAAAATCAATTTCAACTAAATTAAACAACAATGAAAGGAAGAAATCTCACATTGATTATCATATTAGCTGCCATTGTTTTATTAGGTGGCTGCGGTTGCGGTCAATATAACGGGTTGGTTCAACAGGACGAGTCTGTGAAGCTTGCATGGAATAATGTCCAAAGCGATTACCAGCGCCGCGCAGACCTGATACCAAACCTTGTAAACACCGTTAAAGGTGAAGCCAACTTTGAACAAACTACGCTTACCAAAGTAATCGAAGCAAGGGCATCAGCAACTCAAATGAAAATTGATCCCGCCGATCTTACACCCGAAAAGCTACAGCAATTTCAGCAGGCACAAGGGCAGTTGTCACAGGCATTAGGCCGCTTATTGGTGGTTTCTGAGCAATATCCAAATCTTAGAGCTAACGACGCTTTTAGAGGTTTGCAAGCCCAGTTGGAGGGTACAGAAAACCGGATCAAGGTTGCCCGTAATGACTACAACAGCGCTGTTCAGTCTTATAATGTGCAGGTGCGAAAGTTTCCGGCAGCATTGTTTGCAGGTATAATGGGCTTTAAACCTAAAGTTGGTTTTGCCGCCGAGGCAGGGTCTGAAAAAGCACCCGAAGTAAAATTCTAACTAAATAAAAAATTGCTTTGAGCTTATTTTCATTTAAAAAGCAGAAACCTTTTTTTACGGCTGAAGAACAGCAGCGGTTGGTGGTAGCAATTAGAGATGCCGAAAGGCATACAAGCGGAGAAGTGCGAGTATTTGTAGAAAGCCATTGTACATACGTTGATCCGGTAGACAGGGCTAAAGAAATTTTTTTAAACCTGAAAATGGATGCAACTAAGGACAGAAATGCCGTACTCTTCTACATTGCGTTAAAAGATCAGCAGCTTGCATTATTTGGCGATGAAGGAATCTATAAAAGGTTGGGAGCCGAATATTGGCATAAAGAGGTCAGAATGATTATCGAAGACTTCTCCCGCCAGGATATTATTGGCGGCATCTGCAAATGTGTTACGGATATTGGCTCGGCCTTGAAACAACAATTTCCTTACGAAAAAGATGATAAGAACGAATTACCAGATGAGATCATTTTTGGAAAATAAAACAATCCCGCCCAGGCGGGATTGTTTCTTACCACATAACATGAAATATTTCTTACTTCTTGTAATTTTTTGGGTAAATGCCATTGTTGCGTTTGCCCAAAATATACCTGCAAGACCTAATCCTCCGCGGTTAGTGAACGACTTTACCAATACACTTACACCAGACCAGGTGGCTACATTGGAGCGTAAACTGGTTAGGTACGACGATAGTACCAGTAACCAGATAGCCATTGTTATTGTTGCAACCACCGACGATTATGCCCCGGTTGATTATGCTACCAAACTGGGTCGTGCATGGGGCGTAGGTAACAAAAAAACAAACAATGGGGTTATTGTTCTTATTGCTAAAAACGACCGCCAAATTTTTATAGCGCCGGGTTATGGGCTCGAAGGCGCTATACCAGACATTACTGCAAAATCAATCATTGATAATGAAATAAGACCCAACTTTAAAGAAAACGATTTTTTTCGTGGCCTCGATTTAGGTACCAATGCCATTATGAAAGCGGCAGCAGGAGAGTACAAGCCACCCGCTGGTTATGGAAGCAAGAAAACAAGAGGCAAAGGCGGTGGATCAATATTGGGGGTAATTATTATTCTATTTATTTTAATGATGATTGGCGGACGTGGAAGCGGGCGGGGTGGTGGAATGGCAAGCCGTAGAGGCTTTGGGGATATAGCAACGGGTGCACTTTTAGGGAGCCTGTTAAGTGGTGGCCGTGGTGGTGGTGGAGGATTTGGTGGTGGAAGCTCCGGCGGAGGTGGTTTTGGCGGGTTTGGTGGCGGAAGCTTTGGAGGAGGCGGTTCAGGCGGAAGCTGGTAATAAATGATTTATAAAATAAGCGGCCTTCTCAGCAATGAGAGGGCCGCTTGTGTTTTATAACATTTATGGCAATTAATTCTAAGGCAGGCTTGCCTGAATAAGCGCTATCTGTTCATCAATCCTATCAGCATTATTTACCGTTCTTGATTTTTGTTTCTTTTCAATTAAATCTTTTAGCTGCACATTAATACGATTGGAAGATTGCTTGTCGAAACCGCCCACTACCTGTATGAAGGCAATAATCTCAATAGGCTTCGTGGTATCTTTTTCAAGTGGATTGATAAAGTACAAGCCCTCTGCACCAGTGATGGCTTCACTTCCTGCTGCACCAAATTCATTTGGCTTACCCGTATAATCAATAAACACAGTATAAAGTTCCTTCTGTTTGTACTCGCGGTTTAGTTTTATGCGTTTAAAAAGACTGTCGTAAGTATAACTGAGATTAGTCTATGCGCCATTCTTAGATAGAGCAACTTTATTAATATTCATACCATTTGCATAAAGGGTTAAAGAATCGGTGCTATAAAAATGTGGTGTTGATGTAATCCATGTTTTGCCTGAATACCAATTCGCACAATCAAAATGCGCAACAAGTTTTGTGTGTTTTAAGTCATTTACTTTTGTAGCAGAACCCCTGTAAATTTTCTTCCGGTTTTGGTCTTGACCGTTATTGGATTGAGAGGTGGCATTATTTGTAATCAGGATAATTATTGAAACAAATGCTATTAGTTTTACTTGTATGGAAAATAAACGGTTTTAAAATTTGAAAGTTTAATAAGCTGTTTAAAAATTTGTTTTATAATACCAACCGGAGTTTTTCATGGCTTCATCCTTGCCACAGTCTACCGCACCTTTTTGCGGGGCTCGCTTAACAGGGAAGTTTTCATAGCGGCGTGGTGGTTTACCCTGAGCTTGTCGAAGGGTCGCAATCACTTCATCTGAAGTACAAATGGGATCTTCAGTTTCAAAATCAAAGTTTCAAATTAATTTTAATCAGGTTCTAAGGTGCTTGATGTATAATGTTAAGTAACTACTTTGCTTTCATTACCAGCATGGCATCTTTTATTAATTTTGAAATCGTGCAAAAATCCAACCAACATTAAAGTTTAAATTCTATTAATGAAAATTGTTCTCAGTCTATTGATTTTTTGTAGTTCATTCTCTCTTGCACTCGATGCGCAACAACACCATTTTGTATTTATTCAGACAGAAAGCCGCCAGGCTTTCAACATTACGCTAAACAAAAAGGTTTACAGTTCCACTGCATCAGGGTATGTAATCGTACCCAAAATGTTGACAGGAAAGTATTCAATGTCAATTGGATTTGGAGGTAGCACAACATCCGATCAATATTTTAATATAGAGATAGCTCAGAAAGACCTTGGGTATACTTTAAAAAATGTTGATGAAAAGGGTTGGGTCTTGTTCAATCTTCAAAGTTTAGAAATGCTCTATGCTGTTAATGCGCAGCAAGTAAACTCAGGCATTATTGGTAACACCAGTACAAATTCAGGCAAACAGGTAGTAAATTCTTCTGAACCCCGTACGTTTCAACCAGAAGTCAATGTTCCTTCTTCAAATAATAATCGATCGGTTGATACCATTACGGCTATCCAACCACAAAGTAGTGTAGCAACTGCTGTTGCAGAAGCTACAATTGAAAAGATTGATACGGTTTTAAAACAAACCCCGGTTGTACAGAATCGTGAAGTCACTTCCAAGGAAAACGCAGAGTCTACAACGGACAAAAAAATAAAGCAAGAAGAACCTGTACAACAAAGCGAAAAATTGGAGGTCTTATCAAACAAAAAGGCACCTGCTGCCAAATCCAAAATCACCAAGATCTCTGAATTAAAAGGTGGCGAGGCTATCTACATAACTTATGTGGATGAGTTGGCGAATCAAAATGATACCATCAACGTACTCATTCCTGATAATAAAATTCAGCCCTCCAAAGAGTATAAATCTAACGATCAAAAGGAACTCAAGTTTTTGGAAATAGGTTCACAAAAATCAAAGGATCCTGTTCTTGTGCCCACACAGCCTAAAGTTGAAGAAAGTGTAACCCCGGTCAATAAGGGGACAAGTAATGCTACTTTTTCCCGCTGCATTACCCGTGCTTCGAATGAAGATTTTTTAAAGCTTAGAAAGAAGATGGCAGCTGCGCCAGACAGCGATGGTATGGTAACAGAAGCAAAAAAGAGTTTTAAGGTCATGTGTTACACTACTGAACAAATAAAAAACCTTGCGTATCTTTTTTTAACTGACCAGGCTCGTTACCAGTTTTTTGATGCTTCTTATACATACGTGTCAGACTCTTCTAATTTTGTTTCTCTTTCAATAATGCTGGCAGATGCTTATTATATCAATCGCTTCAAGGCAATGCTGATTGACTAATGTTTTTTAACTCAAACGCCACTTAATGCGGTATTTCATCGAAGTAAAATATAAGGGAACCAACTATGCAGGATTTCAAATTCAGAACAATGCTGCAACAATACAATCAGAGGTACAAAGGGTATTTGAAATTTATTTTAAGAAGGAATTTAAACTAACGGGTTCCTCCCGTACCGATGCCGGGGTCCATGCCAATCAAAACTATTTTCAAGTTGATTTTGAAGAAGCATTACCTGAAAAAATATTGTATAGTTTAAATGCTCTGCTTCCCCACGATATAGCAATTAAAAGTATTGTTAGGGTAAAGGATGATTCGCATGCCCGTTTTGATGCTTTGTCAAGGGAGTATGTGTATAATATCTATTCAATAAAGAATCCATTTGCTTTTGAAACTGCCTGGTTTTATCCTTATACGGTAGACTTTCATATTCTACAGGCTGCTGCTGCCATATTGATGGAACATAAAGATTTTACTTCGTTTGCAAAGCGAAACAGCCAGGTGCATACCCACGACTGCACTATCTTTCAAAGCGAATGGGTTCAAACAGATCATGGGTTAACCTACCGTGTAAAAGCAAATCGTTTTTTACGTGGCATGGTAAGAGGAATGGTAGGTACCATGTTGCAAACGGGTAGAGGTGCGTTGACCCTGGCCGATTTTACAAATGTGATTGTAGCCAAAGATTGTACTAAAGCAAACTTTGCAACTCCTCCGCATGGCTTATTTCTTAACGAGGTAGTTTATCCAACTACTGTTTTCTTTCATCAGGAGTCCTTTTAATATGGGGTTTTAGGCGATAAGAGCCATTGTTTAATCTCCATTCACTTTGGCTTCATTTATCGTCTTTTCTTTCTCTTTTCCCTCTTTTATACCATCAAAATATATTTTGCGGTTTAGTGTGTGTTGTTATCTTTGCACCCCGCAAGTCAAAAAAGCGGTAGTTCTTTAAGGGGGTTGTGTTCATTTGGAGAGCGGTTTATAGGAGAGAGAGGGGGTAGGTTTAGCTTCTTAAAAAGTGAGGTTGAAGATAGTGTAAGTGTAGTGAGTGGATATAAAGGTTAGGAAGAAAAAAAGGCCTTAGAAAATACCAAATTTATTTGGCTGTTTAAAAAAGGCTCTTATCTTTGCACTCCCAAATAAAAAACGGGGTTTAAAAAAAGCTCTTTATCACATCAAAAATTACCTGTTCATTGCAGCGATATATGTCTGAGAGGAGAGCGGGATTAAGAGAAGTTTCTTCTCTGGTGTTTAGCAAATAAATTTCTTGTAGAGGTAGTATTAATTAAGGTGCGGCAACAGGCCATGGGGATCGTATCCCTGTCATCTTCAGCGGTTCTTCAAGTCCCCCTTCGGGGGATTTAGGGGGTTCAAGTTCTTTGACAGATTGGAAAGTAACAGCGTCCCGATTATATCGGGACACAGGTAAGTTAACGCAAACATAATAACAACAGAACACAGACGTTAATTTTCGAAAAATTTGAGAAATTAATAGTCAGTGGTCTAACACTTCATTTACAATGGAGAGTTTGATCCTGGCTCAGGATGAACGCTAGCGGCAGGCTTAATACATGCAAGTCGAGGGGCAGCACAGGTAGCAATACCGGGTGGCGACCGGCAAACGGGTGCGGAACACGTACAGAACCTTCCTTTAAGTGGGGGATAGCCCAGAGAAATTTGGATTAATACCCCGTAACATTGCTGAGTGGCATCACTTAACAATTATAGATTTATCGCTTAGAGATGGCTGTGCGGCTGATTAGGTAGTTGGTGCGGGTAACGGCCCACCAAGCCTTCGATCAGTAACTGGTGTGAGAGCACGACCAGTCACACGGGCACTGAGACACGGGCCCGACTCCTACGGGAGGCAGCAGTAAGGAATATTGGTCAATGG
>JAJAYD010000334.1 GCA_026786345.1 Chitinophagaceae bacterium | reverse complement strand
GGCGTAACCGCTCTGTAGAATTAGACATGTAATTTGTATTTCTGCCCCGGAGGGCAGCCCAAAATATTTTATACCGAAAACGAGAACAGGATACTGGCTAAGTGTTTACTTCTTACTCAGCATTCCTTCATTGCTTACCAATATTTTCTTTTCCATTTGAAGGTGGTCCAGCACCTTCCAAATATTATCTCTTTTAAGGCCGTTTAATTGGTTGAACAATTCTTTTACATTGATACTTTGGTTGTCTAATGCAATATATATCCTTTGACTTATTGCGCTGAATTCCTCCTCCGATAACTTTATTTTCTTGTTGCGGAGGCAGTTGTCGCACTGACCACAGGGCAACATTTGGTCATCTCCAAAGTAGTTGCCCATGAACTGGCTTCGGCAGGCGTTTTCGAGTTGGGCGTATTGCAACATGGCATGCACTCGTTGTCTATAATGTTTTTTGAGTGTTTCGTGTTGTTCAAGGTTGAACGTCATGTACTGAGCCGGCGCCCTGTTTTGTAAAAAGAATATTTGAGGTGTTTCAATCTGAGGCTGGTATTCCAGAATGCCGAATGCCTGCAATTGATCCAATTGTGTTTGAAGTTCATCCAACGAAAGTTTTGTTAAGCGGGTTAATAATTTTTCATTAATTGAAACCACATTGTCAAAAATGCCTTCATAGGTTCTGAGCAGGTATTTAATCAAATTATCAAATGCAGGATGGCCTTCTTCAAAGTTTTGCAACACATTTTTATCGCAGGTAAAGCCAACTTTTGGGGTAATAAATACCTGGTCGTTAAATAGTAAATGACCCTGTTGCTCCAGGGCCTTAAAGGCATTTACAACCACGAGGCTGTTTAATTTAAAATTCTTTACAAAGTCGTACAAACTAAAGTTATAGTACAAACTTTCGCCGCTGCCTACAGGCACCTGCAGGTAATTAGCCAATGATTGATACATGGATTTTATCTCCTGTAGCGAAGGGTATTTTACGTCAGGCAATTTTTCAATCGCATTGAGATCGCCTGTGGAATGAAGCAATACAGCAAACGACTGCTTGCCGTCTCTGCCCGCCCGGCCTGCTTCCTGGTAATAATTTTCAAGGTTGTCAGGTACATCCATATGGATAACGGTTCGCACATCGGGCTTATCTATACCCATACCAAATGCGTTGGTACAAACCATTATGCGAACCTGGTTTTTTATAAATGCTTCCTGCCGGTGGCTTCTTTCGGCTTGCGATAAACCTGCGTGGTAAAAATTTGCAGCCAGGTTACTTAGTTGCAGCAGGTGAGCTATCTCTTTTGTGTGCTTTCGGTTGCTACAGTATACCAGCGCGGGTCCCGGTACTTTTTGTAATACTTCCACCAGCTTATTAATCTTGCTGTCCACCTTAAAAACACTGAACGAGAGGTTGGGTTTTGCAAACGATTGGCGATAGATGTTCTTAGTTTTGAACAATAATTTTTCGCATATATCCTCCTGAACAATGGGTGTTGCAGATGCGGTAAGCGCAAGTACAGGCACTCCCGGATAATGTTCTCTTATAGCGGCAATGCGCAGGTACGGTGGTCTGAAATCGTACCCCCATTGTGAGATACAGTGTGCTTCATCAATGGCAATAATATTCAGTGGGAGAGAACCAATATATTCTTTAAAAAGAGCTGTCTCCAATCGCTCAGGTGAGACATATAAAAATTTGAACGACCCGAATGAGGCATTTTTTAAAGTGTCTTTTACTTCAAAAAATGTCATACCACTTTGAATGCATAAGGCAGGAATATTTCTCTTTAATAAATTCTCGACCTGGTCTTTCATTAGCGCAATCAATGGGCTAATTACAAGACACAATCCTTCTTTTAAAAGCGCCGGTACCTGGAAACATACAGATTTACCTCCACCGGTTGGCAGCACGGCCAATGTATCTTTTCCTTCTAAAACTGATTGAATAATCTCTTCCTGCAAAGGTCTGAATTCCTTATGACCCCAGTGTTGCTGTAAAATTTGTTGCGGAGTGGGCAATAGCAGAATTTGAGTTAATAAACTTCATCGTAGGTGCCAATCATTACCAATAGTGCCGTATCATCTTTTGTCATATCAACTAAAATTCTTAAATCATTTTCAATTGAAAAGGACCATATTCCTTCAAGTTTGCCTTTTAGTTTGTGAAATCTTAAAGAAGGACTGTGAGGATCAATTGAAAACAGAAGAATTTTTTCTAGTGTGATGATAGCAAGTTCCGGCCTTTTTGATGCAATTTTTTTATAAGATTTTTTAAATGCTGAGCCTAATTCAATCTTCATTACTCATCATTTTAGAAAAGTATTCTCTGATGTCTTCCTGAGAAGATAGAATCAGCGTTTTTCCTTCTATACTTTCTTTTCGTGCTGAAGCCACCTCTGCTAAAATTTCTTCCTGCCTGATATTTACCCACCTCTTGTCAAGAATACGTTTTAGCTCATACATTTCCCCAGGTGTTAAATGATCCAAAGTATCAACTAATTCCGAAAAAGTAACCATATTTAAAATGGGGTTTTTAAGACAAATTAAAATAGTCTACACAAATAAAAATATTCCACCCTTCAATCCAGTTTTTTAAAGTTAAGCCATAACGAATTTGCAGCCAACACCACATCGCTCAGGCCCATAGCAAGCGCACCTGCCATTGGGGTTAATAAACCAATAGCCGCCACCGGTATAGCAATTACATTGTAGAGGAAAGCCCAAAATAAATTACTCTTAACGGTGCCATAGGTGTGCTTACCTAATTGCATAGCAAGGGGAAGATTTTTTAAGCCAGTATTCATTAACACCACCGTAGCACTTTTAATAGCCAGTTGCGAAGCCTGGCTCAGCGATATGCTAATAGTAGCTTTTGCCAATGCCGGCGCATCGTTTACGCCATCGCCTACCATTACCGTTGGTTGCTTTTGAACAAGGTCTGTTATCAATTCAAGTTTTTGTTGGGGAGTACGCTCTGCATACACCTCATCAATGCCCAGTTCATTAGCTATAAGCTCACATTTATGCTTACTGTCACCACTTAGCAATATGGTTTTAATTTCTTTGCTTTTACAAAAGTTAATTACCTCTTTTGCCTCCGGCCTTATTTCGTCGGCAATATCTATCCAACCAAATAACTTGTTGTTTTTAGTTACATATAAATGATGCGCTTCTGTTTCATCAAGACCTTCAATCTGTGAAGACCCAATCCAATAAATATTTCCTTCCTTGTCTTCTCCTCTCATGCCAAGACCTTTAACTTCTTCTACTTTTTTAAAAGGCGTGGCACCTTTGTAAGTCCATTGTTGGGTTATGCTTTTGGCAATAGGATGATTAGAGAATTTTTCAAGAGAGAACACTGTTTTCATAAAGGTTTCTTCATCGCCTTCTATGGATTTGAAACCGGCAATTTTAAATTGGCCGTTTGTAAGCGTTCCTGTTTTATCAAATACCATTTGTGTAATGGAGCTGAACAATTCCATGCTTTTGGTATCGGTATATAGAATGCCATTTTTTGCCGCACGACCCAGGCCAACTGCAATGGCTGCTGGTGTGGCAAGCCCCATTGCACAGGGGCAACTTATTACCAACACGGCAATGGACCGCATCAGGCTTACCTGGAAAGTATGGTTGAATGCCCACATGTTGATTGCCAGTGTAAGCAGCGAAATAGCAATTACAGCCGGAACAAAAATGGCGCTTATTTTATCTGCTAATTGTTGAACAGGTGGCTTATGGTTTTGTGCCTGCTTCATCATATTGATGATGCCATTCATTACCGTATCTTTTCCTACCGCCGTAACGTAACATTTAACTGAGCCGTTTGCAATAAGGCTTCCACCAATTAAAATGTCGTTTTGTTTTTTAAAGATGGGCAGGCTCTCTCCGCTAATAATGGCCTCGTTCACCTCGACTTCGCCCGATAAAATTTTACAATCCATAGGTACTTGTTCACCTGTTTTAATCAGTAACAGGTCGCCCACTTTTAAGTGCGTGTTTTCAACAGGGAACATATGCTCATTATGCTCATCATCATAAGCAATCATGTTGGCCATAACCTTCTCGTGGCGAACCAGTTCATTTATAGATTTTTGAGTTTTCTCTATAGTTTTATCCTCGAGCCAATTACCAAAAAACACAATATTTATGATGGATGCCGCCGTTTCATAAAAAAGCAGGTTGCTGTCACCGGTAATCGTTCCAATCAGGCTATAAATAAAAGCGGCACTTGCACCTAAGGCAATTAATACATTCATATTCGGTACTCCCTGTCCAAGACTTTTAATGGCACTCCTGCCAAAAAAATCCATCCCAATAATCATTACAGGTAAGCATACAACCAGTTGCAGCCAGGCATTATGTAAAAAATCAAAACCCAGTGTCATACTCAAATGGCCAGCCATAAGAACTAAGGTGAACGGCAGGCAAACCAAAGCTCTTTGCAAATGATTTTTAAACCATTTCTTCTTTTTTGGAGCGGCCGCAACACCTTCCTCAATAACGGTATAGCCCAAACCTTCAACGCTTTTGCGGGCTGTATTTATGGTATCATCTTTACTCTTTGTCTCAAAAAATACCTCGCCTGTAATGGCGTTTACTTTTACCTTTTCCATTCCCTGGCGGGTAAGCACTTTGTTTACACTTAAGGCGCAATTGGTACAAGTCATTCCCTCAACCTTCCACTGTATCTTTTCCATAGCTATTACTTTTCAAAATTGAATTTTATGGACATATTATAAACTGTTGGCCCTTTTTGAACCTAAGACCCTCCTTCAATTTGCTTATACAAATTTATTCATACTGGTTAACGGCGCATTTACCATTGAGGAAATATTATATACACCTTGTTGCATAAATGGCTGTGATAGGTTTAGGATTTGGGTTTGAAAGCACATTAGACATATCCTGAACTTTGTAGCCACTCCTTCCCCCAAAAGCTTGGGACAATCATACTTGTTTTTATCAATTGGTGCTAACCTGTAAGTTTGCAACATGCAATTCAACTTTTCGCTACATACAATTAATGCTATTGCCCGGCAGGTTTGGAACACAGGAAAAGATTGTAGAGTTTGGGCCCTTCATGGCGAAATGGGCACGGGTAAAACAACTTTCATACACAGCCTTTGCCAGGAGGTATTGCAGGTAACTTCTGCTATTGGCAGCCCCACTTATTCCATTATAAACGAGTACACCAGCCCGCTAACCGGATCCATTTTTCATATGGATTGGTACAGGTTAAGCGGCGAGGAAGAAGCCTTGCAGGCAGGGGTTGAAGATGCTTTGTACAGTAACCAGCTTTGCCTGGTTGAATGGCCCGACCGGGCTGCGAATTTACTTCCACCCAATACCCTACACATCTATTTGGAATTGCTAAGCCAAACAGAACGGAGCCTTCGCATACAAACGCCCTGTATGTAAGGTTCTCCTGTAAAACCGGCTGCCACTCATTTTGCCAAAATCATCTTAGCTTTAAGTTTTTTAATTCTTAATTGATCGTTTAACACTAACAATTCTTTCATCAAAACCCGGGATACATGGCAGTTTCAAAACCTATTGTTAATACATCTTTTACCTACGAAACTTTAGAGGAAACCCTCGATATTAAACCCCAGGGAGCCAAATTACATATAGGTATTCCAAAAGAAACCGCTTTCCAGGAGAACCGAATAGCACTAACTCCCGAAAGTGTAGGTGTTTTAATTAACAACGGCCATGAGGTTACTATGCAACACCGTGCCGGTGAAGGAAGCAAATATTCGGATAACGATTACAGCGAAGCAGGAGCCCGGCTGGTTTACGAAAAAGAAGAAGTATTTAAGGCTCCTATATTGGTTAAGAGTGCTCCGGTTATTGATGAAGACATTCCACTGCTACAACACAATCAAACCATTATTTCGCCCATACATATCTCTGCAATGAAAAGCGAGTTATTGGAGAAAATGATGGAAAAGCGGATTACAGGTTTGAGCTTTGAAAACCTGAAAGATGACAGTGGTGCCTTTCCGATAGTAAGAAGTATGAGTGAAATTGCAGGAGGAGCCATTATGTTAATTGCGGGCCAATACCTGGGCAGTGCTAATAATGGTAAAGGTGTTTTGCTGGGTGGCATCAGCGGTATTCCACCAACAAAAGTTATTATAATCGGGGCGGGTGTAGTGGGTGAATTTGCAACCCGAACTGCTCTTGCGCTGGGTGCATCGGTTAAAGTGTTCGACAATAATGTGTACCGTCTAAAGCGCCTGCAAAACAACCTGGGTGTACGTGTTTGGACCAGCGTACTGGAGCCCAAAATATTGGCCAAACAACTTAAATCCTGTGAAGTGGCGGTGGGCGCCATTAGCAGCGAGTTAGGTCGTACGCCAATGTTGGTAACCGAAACAATGGTAGCAGCCATGAGGCCCGGCAGTGTTATTATTGATGTAAGTATCGACCGGGGTGGTTGCTTTGAAACAAGCCGGATTACCAGTCATCAAAAACCTACCTATACCGTACACGATGTAATTCATTATTGTGTACCCAATATAGCCAGTGGCTTTGCACGTACTGCCAGCCAGGCAATCAGCAATATACTGATGCCCTTGTTACTCGACATAAGCGAAGCAGGTGGATTTGAAGAAATGGTGTGGCATAATTTTAACCTGCGCCATGGTATTTATTTATACAAAGGCCACCTGACTAATTTCTACCTCAGTCAACGTTTCGATTTAAAATTTACTGACTTGAATTTATTGATTGCCAGCAGGAGATAGCGAAAGAAAGTTGGTGGTTGGTGGTTGGGCGTTGTTGGTTGTTCGTTACCTGAAGAAAGTTGTTGGTTGACAGATGACAGTTGACAGAAAACGTCTCTGTGTACCTCGGTGTCGTTGTGACACTGTGGTTCAAAATGAAGT
>JAJAYD010000333.1 GCA_026786345.1 Chitinophagaceae bacterium | reverse complement strand
TGTTATGAATATGCTTCGTAACAAACGGGTGTTGATAACAGGTGCCTCCGGTTCAATAGGCAGCGAATTGGCCCGCCAGATTGCTTCCATACATCCGGCATCTTTAATTATTTGCGACCAGACCGAAACCGGGTTGTATGAGTTGGAATACGAACTACAGAAAAGCTATTACCCCGGCAATTCTTTAAAAGTGTTTTTGGGTGATGTTAAAGATGAGAACTCCATGAACAACATGTTCAGGCAGTTTTTACCAAATGTGGTTTTTCATGCTGCTGCATACAAGCACGTGCCTATGATGGAAAACCATCCATCCGAAGCGGTGCGTAACAACGTGTTGGGTACCAAAACAATCGCAGACCTTTCCGAAAAGTATAATGTTGAACGCTTTCTCCTCATTTCTACAGATAAGGCCATCAACCCTACCAATGTAATGGGGGCCTCCAAGCGCATTGCCGAAATTTATTGCCAGGCTTTACAGGGAAGAAAAGTGGCGCCCATTATTGATGATGGCATTTATCATCTCACTCCTAAAAATTCAAAAACCAAGTTCATTACTACAAGGTTTGGTAATGTCTTAGGATCAAATGGTTCTGTTATCCCTCGTTTCCAGGAGCAAATTGCAAAAGGTGGACCGGTAACTGTTACCCATCCCGACATCATTCGTTATTTTATGACCATACCCGAAGCTTGTTCGCTCGTGTTGGAAGCAGTAACTATGGGAAATGGGGGAGAGGTATTTTTGTTTGATATGGGAGAACCGGTAAAAATTCTTGACCTCGCCAAAAAAATGATCAGGCTGGCAGGCTCTACGCCCGGCAGAGAGATTGACATTAAATTTACCGGCCTGCGCCCCGGCGAAAAATTGTACGAAGAGTTATTGAATAAAGAAGAAGAAGTTATTGCCACCCACAATAAA
Source organism: Chitinophagaceae bacterium (assembly GCA_026786345.1). Taxonomy (GTDB): domain Bacteria; phylum Bacteroidota; class Bacteroidia; order Chitinophagales; family Chitinophagaceae; genus Segetibacter. The sequence continues at coordinate 3,165 of JAJAYD010000333.1, read as the reverse complement.
AAGATACTCATTGCCAAAGTAATCGAATACGATTTTGACAAAGTATCAAGAAGCATCGACAAGGTTATTGGTATTGCAGTAGAAAACAGCGACGAGGAAGTGGTCAAACAAATGAAGCGTATTGTTCCGGAATTTATCAGCAATAACTCGATTTATGAATCCATTGACGAAGAAATTCTCACCCCATCCTTTACTTCTCATGGATAGGTAGTTACTTTGCCTGTTACCAACTTGTTTTTCATGTTTGAATTTTTGTTTAAACCTGCAAGGGTTAAACCAGATTTGTCTTTTATAGGTGTGGATATGCACTCGCATTTGTTACCGGGTATTGATGATGGATTAAAGGAGCCGGATCAAAGTGTTTCGTTTATGAAACAACTTACTGAACTGGGTTATCAAAAACTGATATGCACTCCCCACATACTAACTGACCTGTACCCCAATAGCAGGGAGACGATCTTACCAAAGCTGGACCTGGTTAGAAACGAATTAAAAAAGGCCGGCCTTGTAATTGAAATTGATGCCGCTGCCGAATACATGATCGATCATTCGTTTGCCGAACTGCTTGGCCAATCAAATAAGCAAGACTTGCTTACCATAAACAACCAATACATTTTGGTTGAAATGTCTTACCTGGCTCCTTCTCCAAATTTTGAGCAGGTTATTTTCGACCTTCGCATGTTAGGGCTAACACCTATTCTTGCACATCCTGAGCGATATAGTTACTATCACAAGAACTTTGAAGCCTATGAGCGTTGTGTTGAGTTGGGCTGTAAACTGCAGGTTAATTTACTCTCCTTATCCGGGGCTTATGGGCCTTACGTAAAAAAGACTGCAGAAAAGCTTTTTAAAAAGCAAATGGTTGATTACCTGGGCACCGATATGCACCACGAGAAGCACCTTGAACTATTGCAGGACCTTGCCACCCGAAAAGATTTTTACGCCATTGTCGCATCTGCCGACATTAAAAACAAACAATTGCTTAATAATTAGGAGCTACTTTATACGAGACAGTACTATCCGTCGTTAAAGCATGGTTCTGAGTATTTCTTTTACTAAAATTTACCTTCATGCAGCTTTCGTTTAAAAAAGTATTGGTACTGGCCCCTCATACTGATGATGGCGAATTTGGTTGCGGAGGCACCATAAGTAAGTTAATTGAAAACGGGGCGGAGGTGTTTTATGCTGCATTTTCAGCATGCCAGCAATCGGTTTTACCCGGCTTTCCACCAGATATTTTAATTACTGAAGTAAAGGCTGCTACCAAAATTTTAGGTATTGAACCCGACAATCTTTTGTTATTCGATTACGAGGTAAGAACGTTTAATTATCACCGGCAGCCTATACTCGATGATATACTAAAGCTTAAGAAGCAAATAAATCCCGACCTGGTTTTTATGCCTTCCATTAACGATATACACCAGGACCATTTTACTATTGCCAACGAAGGAGTAAGGGCTTTTAAATGGAGTACCATACTCTGTTACGAGTTACCCTGGAACAATTTTAATTTCAATACCAGTTGTTTTATTTCTCTCGCTAACAATCATGTAGATAAAAAAATGGAGGCGCTGTCGGCATATAAATCTCAAATGCACCGCCCGTATGCGAATGAAGAATTTATAAGAGGTCTTGCTAAAACAAGAGGTGTACAGTCGGGAAACAATTATGCTGAAACTTTTGAGATCATAAGGCTAAATATAAAATAACCCATGATACCAATAGCAGACCTGTTAGAGCGCATTCAACACATTCAATTTATTGGCGACAAGGCAGGTTCTATTGCCATTCCCTTACCACTTGATGTAAACAACAACGATGCTTCGGTATTAATGTGGGTGAACGATGCAAACCTTAAATTACTGGACCAGGTTAACACAGGTACCATTATTTGCAGCAGCAATTTTACCGCCTACAAAAGCAATTGCAACTACATAATTGTTGAGCGCCCCAGATTGGCTTTCAAAGAGGTAATAACTCAATTTTTCACTCCGGTAATTCAACCTTCCATCAGTCTAAGTGCAATAGTACATCCAACCTGTATTATTGGCAACAGGGTAACGCTTGGTCACCATGTGGTGGTAGAAGAAAATTGCACCATTGGTGACAATACCACGATTGGGCATAATACCATCATACACGCCAATACCACCATTGGAAACGCTGTGACCATTGGTTGCAACAACACTATTGGCGGGGTAGGTTTTGGGTACGAAAAAGATATTGATGGTGAGTACAGCCTGATACCTCATATTGGCAACGTAGTTATTGGTAACCATGTAGAAATAGGAAATAATACCTGCATTGACCGGGCTGTGTTGGGCAGTACAATTTTACATGATAATGTTAAGGTTGATAACCTCGTCCATATTGCTCATGGTGTATGCATCGGTAAAAATTCGTTGATTATTGCTAATGCTATGGTGGCCGGAAGCACCTCCATTGGCGAGAATGTTTGGTTGGCACCTTCTGCGAGTGTGCTTAATAAAAGAACCATTGGCAACAATGCAGTGATAGGCATGGGCGCTGTTGTTTTAAAGAACGTAAACGAAGGAGAAACCATCATTGGCAATCCGGGTAAACCGTTGACCAGGTAAGATTAAACGCCAACTGTTTTGTTGATACTTGAAAAATCTCCCTTTTTCATCTTCAAAATAATAATGCTTTCCATGTAACCACAACAATCCTTGGAATTGAACCAATCAAAATAACTAGTGTCCGACTAACTCATAAAAAAAGGAGTTTTATTTTTAGCGTCTTTGAAGATGGGTTTACATTTCCAATGCTGTTTGTAAAGCAGGGGGTGTTCATTGATTTGGGTAGTTATTTTTAGGTTAGTCTATTTTTGAGAATTGAAAAACTAATATAATATACTAAGATGGGCAGCAACATAAATTGAAGAACAGGAGAGAGACCAGCATGAACGAAAGGTAGCATTGGCATTGATGGAGCATAAGCCCAATTGCCTTGTGATAAATGTCTCATCTCTGCTAATATTGCACCTATGCCACCAATGAGGATAAGGATTAAAGTTCGTTGAAGATTAATATGTTTTATCCATAAAGGGTCTTTGTAAATGATAGCCAAAACAAAATAGATTAGAATGACCATAATAGCATCTGCTACAGAAGCTAAACCGCAAAAAGCAATATGTGATAGGCTATA
>JAJAYD010000332.1 GCA_026786345.1 Chitinophagaceae bacterium | reverse complement strand
GAATACTGTCGGGAGACGCCAAACCAATCGTGATCTTTGAAAACGTTGGCCTTGGACGATTATCTCTTTTATTCATTGCCATATATCGTATTACGATTTTTATTTTTTGTTACCAGCAGTTAAGTGCTTTTCAACATAATTGCGTCGCACTCTTGTACTTTTTGTTTTTACGAAGCAGTTGGACGGTTTCAGTTATCAGCCAACCAATCCAATTCCCTCACCACTCCTTCTTAAATCCAATTCTTTCAGTTTTTGTTTTCGGTTGTTCAATCAGCTTCTTAATGTAAGAGAAAATCAATTGAATTTGTTCATCGTGCTTATCCGATTTCTTCTCTAATTTTTCCAGCTTCACCAAAATGTCCTTATGCATGATTAGCAGTTCCTTCATCTTAGAGTAAACCCTCATAATCTGAATATTCACCTGAACAGCTTGCTCACTTCTTAATACACTTGACAACATTAGAACACCATGCTCAGTAAAAGCAAAGGGAAGAAATTTGATATTCTCACCTCTCTTCAAGGTCGCAATTTGCGACCTTGAAGGTGTCTTGATTTGTGAACTCAAAAGTTTTTCTGCTTGCTCTTTAGTCAATTCAAACATAAAGTCATCAGGAAACCTTGCGATGTTTCGACGAACCTGCTCTTTCAAACGTTTAGTTTCAACCCCATACATTTCAGCAAGATCAACATCAAGCATCACCTTCATCCCTCTGACCAGGTAAATTTTACTTTCTATCAAAGGTTCAGTGATTTGTAAAGATGTACTCATACTAACACGTTCAAGGTCGCAATATGCGACCTACAATTTATAAGGGGAGAATCGGAGGTCGCAAATTGCCACCTCCAATTCGGGTTAACAGTTTAATGAACTTCTTACCACAATAACTAAAAGAACTTAACTGAAATTTGAGGTCACATTTTGTGACCTCAAATTTCATGCTTTCCATATCCCCTTTGGGGATAGGGCATCCTACTCAAACTTCAAATCCAATCCCAAACCTCTTAATTCATGTACCAATACATTGAACGATTCAGGTATACCTGCTCTTGGAATGTTTTCACCTTTCACAATTGCTTCGTAAGTCTTGGCACGACCAATAATATCATCAGACTTAAGTGTTAACAACTCCTGCAATATGTTAGATGCACCATATGCCTCTAGTGCCCAAACCTCCATCTCACCAAATCTCTGACCACCAAATTGTGCCTTACCACCCAATGGTTGTTGAGTAATCAAACTGTAAGGTCCGATTGAACGGGCGTGCATCTTATCGTCCACCATGTGGTGCAACTTAATTATGTAGATGATACCTACGGTAGTTTTTTGCTCAAAACGCTCACCAGTTTCTCCATCGTACAAGTATGTATGACCAAACAATGGTAATCCGGCTTTTTCAACGTTCTCTGCTATTTCTTCAACAGTAGCACCATCAAATATTGGAGTTGCAAAGCGAACACCCAATTTTTCACCAGCCCAGCCCAGCACAGTTTCATAAATCTGTCCCAGGTTCATACGGCTTGGTACACCTAGCGGGTTCAAAACAATGTCAACCGGAGTTCCATCTTCAAGAAAAGGCATGTCTTCTGCACGAACTATCTTAGCCACAATACCCTTGTTTCCGTGACGACCCGCCATCTTATCACCCACTTTCAGCTTACGCTTTACAGCCATGTAGACCTTAGCCAGTTTCAATACACCTGCTGGTAATTCATCACCAATTGATATGTTGAACTTCTCTCTCTTATAACGGCCTAATTCTTCGTTGTACTTAATGTTATAATTGTGCAACAAAGTGTTTATCTGGTCATCCACTTTTGCGTCACCTGTCCAGCCCAATGGGTTAACATTCTGGAAGTCGATTTGAGAAAGATTCTTTTGATTGAATTTGGCGCCCTTACCTATCAACACCTCATTAAAGTTGTTGCTTACACCGAGAGATGGTCTTTCCTTAACCAGCGTCTGCAATTTCTCTAATAGAACTTCTAAAATGTCAGCCTCGTTCTTCTCGTGAACCTTTTCAATTTTTTCCAAAATTGCCTTCTCACGTACTTTGGTATTCTTATCTTTCTTAGCTCTCTGGAATAACTTCTTATCTATTACCACACCCTCTGTTCCGCTCGGAGCCTTCAATGAAGCATCCTTTGCATCACCGGCTTTATCGCCAAAAATGGCACGTAACAACTTCTCTTCAGGTGTTGGATCGCTTTCACCCTTTGGAGTGATCTTACCAATGATAATGTCACCTTCTTTAATCTGTGCTCCGATGCGAATGATACCGTGCTCATCCAAATCTTTAGTAGCCTCTTCACTAACATTAGGAATGTCCGGAGTTAATTCCTCTTCACCCAACTTAGTATCACGTACTTCCAGTTCAAACTCTTCAATGTGAACCGAAGTGAACCAGTCTTCACGAACAACTTTTTCATTAATTACAATCGCATCCTCAAAGTTGTAACCTTTCCAAGGCATGAAGGCTACTTTCAGGTTTCTACCGAGGGCCAGCTCTCCGTCGCGGGTAGCATAACCTTCGGTCAAGAAATCGCCTTCTTTTACAACTTGTCCCTTTTTAACAGAAGGACGCAGGTTGATACAGGTAGCCTGGTTCGTTTTAATAAACTTGGTCAGTTTATAAATTACCAGGTCCTCCTCAAACGAAACCAGCTTTTGTTGCTCGTTTCTTTTATACCGAACATGTATTTCTTTAGCATCTACAAACTCAACCACACCATCGCCTTCTGCATGAATTTGAATACGAGCATCACGTGCAGCTTTACCTTCCAAACCGGTACCTACAATAGGCACTTCCGGACGGATCAATGGTACAGCCTGGCGTTGCATGTTTGATCCCATCAAAGCACGGTTGGCATCATCATGCTCCAGGAAAGGAATTAGCGAAGCACTCAAACCAACAATCTGGTTAGGTGCAACGTCCATGTATTCTACTTCAGTTTTATCAAGAATTGGAAAGTCACCTGTTTGGCGGCTTACAACCCTTTCTTCAGCAAATTCACTTTTATCAGTCAAAGGCGAACTTGCCTGGGCAATCTTTTTAAGGTCTTCTTCTTCAGCACTCAGGAAGGTCAAAGTCTTCATGTCAACCTTACCGTTGTTCACCTTATGGTAAGGTGTTTCTATAAAGCCCATGTCGTTGATCTTTGCGTGTACACAAAGGGTTGAAATCAAACCAATGTTTGGTCCCTCTGGCGTTTCAATGGTACACAAACGACCGTAGTGGCTATAGTGTACATCACGAACCTCAAAACCAGCTCTCTCACGACTTAAACCTCCGGGTCCAAGTGCGGAGATACGACGCTTGTGTGTAATCTCACTTAAAGGATTGGTCTGATCTAAGAACTGCGATAATTGTGAGGTACCAAAGAATGAATTAATAACAGAAGACAACGTACGTGCATTAATCAGGTCAACCGGTGTAAATACCTCGTTGTCACGAACGTTCATTCTCTCACGAATGGTACGGGCCATACGAGCCAAACCAACACCAAACTGAGCGTACAATTGCTCACCCACAGTACGTACACGACGATTGCTCAGGTGATCAATGTCATCAATCTCTGCTTTGCTATTAGTTAAGCGAACCAGGTATTTAATAATCTCAATGATGTCCTCTTTAGTCAATACTTTTTTCTCAATCGGGAAAGTAAGACCCAATTTTCGATTGATCTTGTAACGACCAACTTCTCCCAGATCGTAGCGCTTGTCAGAGAAGAATAATTTATCAATGATACCACGTGCAGTTTCATTATCGGGGGCATCAGCACCACGCAATTGGCGATAAATGTGCTGAACCGCTTCCAGTTCGCTGTTAGAGGTATCCTTATTTAGTGTGTTATAAATAATGGAATAATCACCACTCATTTCTTCCTTCTGAATAAAAACATTCTTTACATCCATCTCGCTGATGGTTGCAATAGCTTTTTCATCCAAAATAGTATCACGCTCCATTACCACTTCGTTTCTTTCAATAGAAACTACCTCACCGGTATCTTCATCCACAAAGTCTTCAACCCAGGTGCGTAACACACGGGCAGCTAATTTTTTTCCAAGAAACTTTTCGAGAGATTTTTTGTCGGCTTTAACCTCATCGGCCATACCGAATAACTCCAGAATGTCCTTATCAGTTTCAAAACCAATAGAACGCAACAAAGTTGTTACAGGAAACTTCTTCTTTCGGTCAATGTATGCATACATCACATTATTAATGTCTGTAGCAAATTCCATCCATGCACCTTTAAAAGGAATAACCCTGGCTGAGTAGATTTTTGTTCCGTTCGGGTGAACTGATTGACCAAAAAACACACCAGGTGAACGGTGCAATTGGCTAACTACTACCCTTTCTGCACCATTGATCACGAATGTACCACGCGGGGTCATGTAGGGAATATTTCCTAAGAATACATCCTGTACAATGGTTTGAAAATCTACGTGCTCTTCATCGTTACAACTTAACCTAAGCTTTGCTTTTAAAGGCACAGCATAGGTTAATCCGCGTTCCATACACTCATCTATTGAGTAGCGGGGCGGATCGATAAAATAATCCAGGAACTCCAGCATGAAAATGTTGCGTGTGTCGTTTATAGGAAAGTTTTCCTTAAACACACGAAACAATCCTTCGACATTACGCTTATCGGGCGTTGTCTCTAACTGAAAAAAGTCCTGAAATGATTGTAACTGAATGTCGAGAAGGTCGGGCGTTTCTGATAAATTTTTAATTTTTCCGAAACTTACCCTGCTCTGAACTTTTGTTGAAGACATATTAATTATTAACCGGTTTAAGTCAAAAAAAATTAGGCAGTACCCTAAGGCGATCAAAAATATGATAATCAGGCGCTTTCAACAATTATAGTAATCGTTGAAAATGCAAATATATCATTAGCCTAAATTTAAAGGAATGCAAAGGTAAGGAATGAAGATAAAATGCAAAAACAATTTTTATACCAAAGATAGTATAGGGGATAATAAAAGGTTAAACCGGTATGGTTGATGCAGTGTTCCTATTGTTACGCAATTGTTATGGGGTGTAAAAGTAAAGACTCTTCATCTATTTGTCAAGCATTATCTCTTTAAAAAAATTGCTAACCAGGTAACTACAAGGTTCTAAAAAATAACAAAGCCGGTAAGAAAAATCTTACCGGCTAAGCACTATAAGTAATCAATTACTTTACTTCAACTTCAGCACCTGCATCTTTCAATTTAGTTGCAATTTCATCAGCTTCTGCTTTTGCAACACCTTCTTTAATCGGCTTCGGAGCACCATCAACTAAGTCTTTAGCCTCTTTCAAACCTAAACCAGTAAGTTCTTTAACAATCTTAACTACGTTTAGTTTGCTTGGACCAGCAGCTATCAATACCACGTCGAAAGAAGTTTTCTCTTCAACTACAGCAGCTCCGCCGCCACCATCAGCGCTTGCAACTACTGTTGCTGCAGCTGGTTCAATACCGTATTCTGATTTAAGGAAATCAGCTAATTCCTGAACTTCCTTTACTGTTAAGCCTACTAATGATTCGGCTAATGCTTTTACGTCTGCCATTTTGTTTAAATTTTTGCCCCCTTCACGCCCAATTAAATGGATCCGGAGGGACTGATTAAAAAAATTGTTTTATACAGAGCAGTTAGATTTTAGTAGCAAGTAGCAGGAGAAAACTCTTGGCGCTTGTCTAATATCTAACTACTAATATCTTACTACCCAGCCGGAGCAGCTTCAACACCTGCTGCTGCTTTCTCGTGATGATGCAATAATGCAGCAAGCACACGCTTGGCCGGAGATTGCAACAGTCCAATTACCTCACCAATCAATTCATTCTTAGTTTTAATTTGTGTAAGACTTTTCAGGCTTTCATCACCTGTATAAACATCACCGTTAATAAATGCAGCCTTCAAAACCGGCTTGGTGTTATTGTTACCTTTTCTAAAAGAGCTTAAAATAAGAGCCGGCTCTTTTGGATTTTCAGAAAACATTAAGGCAGTTACTTTATGCAGGCTATCATATACCCCGGCATATTTTGCACTGTCCAATGATTCTAAGGCCTTTTTAATCAGGGTGTTTTTAGCAACCTGTAATTCTACATCTTTACTAAAACAAGTACCCCTAAGTTTATTAACCTGAGCTACTGAAAGCGATTCAGTATCGGTGATGTAAAAATTGTTGTATTGTGAGAACTTGCCTTTCAACAGTTCAATTACTTCGTTTTTTTGTGTCTTTGTCATAACGCTACTATTTTAACCGATGACCGGATTAGATGAATGTTTTGGTGTCTACAGCTATCGACGGGCTCATAGTACTGGCCATACTAACTCCTTTAAGGTAAGTTCCTTTTGAAGTTGACGGTTTCAGTCTTATAATAGCATTGATGAATTCATTACTGTTTTCTGTAAGCTTTTCAGGAGTGAAAGAAACCCTTCCGATAGAAGCATGAACAATTCCTGCCTTATCAACTTTAAAAGCAATTTTACCACCTTTAACTTCATTAACGGCTTCGGCAACATTGTTGGTTACAGTACCTGTTTTAGGATTTGGCATTAGGTTACGGGGACCTAACACTTTACCCAAACGACCAATTTTAGGCATAACTGAGGGAGTGGCAACAATTACATCTACATCGGTCCATCCACCTTCTATCTTAGCTATATACTCATCTAATCCTACATAATCAGCACCGGCAGCTTTTGCATCGGCCTCTTTATCAGGTGTACAAAGAACCAAAACTCTTTTAGTTTTACCAGTTCCATGTGGTAATTTAACTGTTCCACGAACTTGTTGATCAGCCTTTTTCGGATCAACACCCAAACGGATGTGAAGGTCAACAGAGCTATCAAATTTTGTAACGTTTACCTCTTTAACTAATGTCGATGCATCGTTAAGAGTATAAACCTTGTTTTTATCAACTTTAGCTGCTATAGCTTTTCTTTTTTTAGTAATTCCCATTGTTAATCAGTTTAGAATTGATCAATTAATTTTCCCATGGTGCTGTACCATCTACAGTAATACCCATGCTACGAGCTGTACCGGCAACCATTTTCATAGCGCTTTCTGTAGTAAAACAGTTCAGGTCGTTCATTTTATCTTTAGCAATTTCTTCAACCTGTGCCCATGTTACTTTACCAACTTTGGTACGGTTAGGCTCTTTGGAACCACCTGTAAGTTTAGCAGCTTCGAGCAACTGTACAGGAGCCGGTGCAGTTTTAACTACAAAGTCGAACGACTTATCGCCATAAACGGTAATGAGGACGGGAACAACTTTTCCCATTTTATCCTGGGTTCTGGCATTAAATTGCTTACAGAACTCCATGATGTTAAGACCTTTGGAACCTAATGCGGGTCCGATTGGAGGTGCAGGATTAGCCTGGCCACCTTTACACTGCAGCTTTACGTAGCCGGTGATTTCTTTTGCCATGTTTACTTTTTTTGGTGTTAACGTCTCCCAATAAACCGCCATTAAGCGGAGCCGGGTGACTCCCAAATTCAATCAATTCAACAGAAAGAACTTTTTTTGGGACCGCGAAGGTAAGGGGAGAAATTAAAAAGACAAAATTAAAAAGTTAAAAAAAACTATCCGTAGAGATTTTTTGGTAACCGGCAGAAGGTTTTTGTGGGGCTTTGGTGGCGACGCTCCGTTCAACAGCGGTTTTACAAAAAAAAGAATTCAACATTCATACATGAAAATTAAAACGGCCATCAAATAATTGACAGCCGTTCCTAAATTCTTATATCATTTTAGATTACAAAACCAAAATACCTTTAGCATTAAGTATTATTTCCTTTTTGGGTTCAGTGATCTTAGCAATTTCTTCTTTGGTTTTACCGGCATCTTCGGCATAGTGCTGCAGTTCTTTTACACTGGTTACTTTCATAGCAGCGGTTCCATTTACAATTACTTCTTTACCATTCAGGTCCAGTGGCACAACAAAAGCATGATCTTTCATTTTAACCATCATCTTGCCATCGGATGTTTGCACTTTTATCCAGCAGCCTTCCATAGTACATACATCGGTTACTTTTCCTTTTACTTTTACAGGCGTTTCCTTTTCTGATGTTACAGTTGTAGTAAGATCACTTACACTAATGGCACCGTCAGCAGTTGTAGACTCACCAAAGGTCATACCTTTATTTGCCGGACCTTTTGGAGGCTGGGCCATTGCCAAAAGTCCAAAACTCATTACAACTATAAGAGACAATAACTTTTTCATTTAGATAATTTGAAAAGTAAAAATAGTTAAAGGATTTTGATTGATAATTGAAATTACTATTAACTTGTAACCACTGTAACGATTGCCATTTCTCTAATTTTTTAGAATTAATAAACTTCATATCAGAAGCACATACTAAGTTGAAAATGTACCTGCCCTATTAAAGATTCGTTCGATTTACCAGGGGTCCATTCATTAATTGATTTTCTAACAGTTCATAAAAAACACATGCATCTTACACCAAGAGAAACTGAAAAGCTATTATTATACCTGGCCGGCGAATTGGCTGCGAAACGCAAGGCAAGGGGATTGAAATTGAACTACCCGGAAGCCATTGCATACATAAGCAGCCACCTGCAGGAAGCTGCCCGTGATGGAAGGGCGGTGGCGGATCTCATGCAATATGGAGCCACCATATTAACCCGTGACGATGTAATGGAGGGCATACCCGAAATGATAACCGAAATACAAATTGAGGCCACTTTTAAGGATGGAACAAAACTCGTTACTGTGCATGACCCCATAAGATGAATTGCTGGATGATATTTTAGGACGATTGATTGTTTTTTTAATTGCGTGAATAAGGATGTATGATTATTCACTGGACAGATGGTAGTTGTTCAATTATTGTATGAATTTTCCTTGTCTTTTTCAGCCTGTTTGTAAAGCTTCTTATTGCTAATTGTACGACTGGCTGTAATGGGTTTTATTGTGTAAATTTGAAATAAAGCAGTTGATATGGAAACAGTAATTTCTGATGAGAAAATTAGTGTGAGTGAATTTCGTACCATGTTGTTTGAGGATGGCGACACCTACTACTATGAAATAATAGATGGACACATGATACGAAAATCCGCACCTACTCCCCTGCACCAAAGAATAAGTCGCAAGTTGCTTTTAGTGCTTGATAAATTCATTTCTGAAAGCAAATCAGGAGAATTGTTCCAGTCACCCATAGATGTTTACCTCGATGAATATAAT
>JAJAYD010000331.1 GCA_026786345.1 Chitinophagaceae bacterium | reverse complement strand
CTCCTTTAGTTCCGGCACCATTAAAACAAATTACCGCGACGCTACTTTGTTCATTCCATCGCTGGCAAAAATTACTTCGCCCTCGCTGCCAAGTTTAGGCGAAGTACAGTTTAACGGATCGTTCAATGGCACCACCAGCCAGTTTGTTACGGCAGGCAATCTAAGTACCAACCTGGGTGCATTCAGCACCAATCTTACCATTAAACTACCCGCTAACAACTTACCGGTCTATAGCGGTAAAATCATGACCCGGTCATTTAACCTTGGCAGGTTTATCAATTCTCCGCAATTGGGCACCATGGCTTTTGATGGTTCAATTAACGGCCTTGGTTTTAAACTAAGCAACCTGCGTACAACCGTCACCGGAAAGTTTCAGCAGTTTGCGTTCAACGGCTACAATTACAAAAATATTTTGGTGGAAGGCACCTTTCAACGCCGCCAGTTTGATGGGTCTGTAAAAATTGACGACGACAATTTAAACCTTACCACTACAGTTAAAATAGATTTGAGAAACGATCAGCCACAGTTTAATGTGCTGGGCGACCTGGCAGAAAGTAATTTTAAAAACCTGAATTTTAGCAACCGTAATATTCAGCTTACCGGTTTGTTCGACCTTGACTTCAGCGGTAAGAACATTGACCAGTTCCTGGGCTCTGTAAAAATATTTAACGCCTCTTTATTGCAGGACAGTGTTCGCATTAATGTAGACTCACTTACGCTCCTTTCTCAATTTGTAAACAACCAGCGTTCATTGCTTATAAGCAGTAACGAGTTTGATGCCAGCATTACCGGAATTTATAACATACTCGACCTTCCATTAAGCTTCCAGGTGTTTTTACACAAGTATTACCCCGCATACATAAATGCCCCACGGTCCGAGCCTAAAAATCAAAAATTTACATTTGCCGTAAATACCAAGAATGTAGAAGACTATACACCGCTTATTAATAAAGACCTTTCCGGCTTTAGCTACAGCACCATAAGCGGTAACATTAACACCATCGATACCATTTTTACCCTCAATGGCAACGTACCCTATTTTGCTTTTAAGAAATATGGTTTTACCAATGCAAACTTTAGTGGTAAGGGCAACCTGGACAACCTGCAATTGTTGGGCGATATTGAACAGGTGAGGATAAGCGACAGCACTACATTCCCCAATACCAAAATTAGTATACTATCTAAAAAAGATGTGTCGCAGTTAAGCCTGCAAACAAAGGCAAGCAGCACCTTAAACGAGCTCAATCTTAATGCCGAAGTAACCACCCTTACGGATGGCGTACGGGTAAAATTTAACCCAAGCAATTTTGTTATTAACGATAAAAGATGGGTACTTGAAAAAGAGGGAGAGATTGTTTTACGCAAACGATTTGTTTCGGCCGATAATGTACGGTTTACCCAGGGCGACCAGGTAATTGAAATAGGTACACAACACGATGCTGATTTTGATCAAAGCAGCCTGGTAGTAAAACTATCTAATTTAAACCTGAGCGACTTTGCCCCTTTCATAACAAAAGACCCCCGGCTGGAAGGGTTGGTAGGTGGCCAAATTGTGTTAAACGATTTCTATGGAAATTTTAATGCAGATGTAAATCTTAAGGCAACCCAGTTTAGACTCGATAATGATTCTATTGGCATTGTAGACATTGGGGCTAAATATTCAAAAAGCACGGGCTTAGTAAATTTTCAAATCTCGTCGCCTAACGATCTGTACAATTTTATGGCCGATGGTACTTACAATATAAGAGATTCGCTGGGGCGACCATTGCAAACATCTTTCAAACTAAATAACACCCGTATTACCATTGTAAACAAATTTTTAAATACGGTCTTTACTGATATTAATGGTTTTGCTACTGGAGAATTACAACTGAATGGCAATTTTAAAAGCCCTGAGTTATTGGGTAAGATTAAGATTAAGGATGCCAGCCTGCTGGTAAACTTTACAAAAGTTCGCTACACCTTAGACTCAGCCTATTTTGTTTTTTCTGATGGTGTAATGGATTTTGGAAACTTTAAAATAAAAGACAAGTTTGGCAACAGTGGTAATGTGTCCGGCAAATTGTATCAAAAGAATTTTAAAAACATTGTTTACGACTTTGACATCAACACACAACGCATGCTTTTGATTGACACCAAGGCAAATGACAATGCTCAGTTTTATGGAACTGCTATTGGTAAAGCAACCCTTAGCTTAAGCGGACCACAGGAAAATATGAGGATGAAAATAGCAGGTGAACCAACCGACAGTTCTCATATCTATATTCCAACGACTTCTACAAAAGAAAGTGCGGATGCTGATTTTATTGTGTTTAAGCAATATGGCACCGAAATGAAAGTGCCCGGCTCATCGGGTGGAAGTAATATTGTGGTTGACCTTGATTTAACTGCCAATCCGCTTACAAAAATTGATGTGATTTTAGATCAACTTACAGGTGACATTATTAAAGCAAACGGCTTTGGTCGTCTTAAGATTCATGCAGGTACCACCGATAACCTAACCATAAACGGCCGTTACGAAATTCAAAAAGGAAGCTACGATTTCAACTTTCAATCTTTTATACGAAAGCCGTTTATTTTAAAAGAAGATGCAGGAAGTTTTATTGAATGGAATGGTGATCCGTACAATGCCCGCATAAATATTGAGGCATTGTATGTGGCCGAAAATGTTAGGCTGGGCGACCTGGTAGGTAACCAAAACCTGGGTGGTGCCGTGCAGGGTTATAAGGGTGATGTATATGTGATTGCCAACTTAACGGACAACCTGCAAAAGCCGACCATTAAATTCAGGCTCGACTTTCCGACAGGTACGCAGGTAAAAAACGATGAGACGTTCAACCAGTTTTTGACTAAGGTGGAACAGGATGATAACGAGATGTTGAAACAGGTAACTTACCTGATTGTGTTTGGCCAGTTTGCGCCTTACGGCGAAGGAAGAAACATAGGCAGCAACTTTACCACACTGGGCTTTAATACCATCAGTGAGATGATCTCCAAACAGGTAAATAATGTGGTATCGAACCTGCTATATAAAATTACAGGCGACCGCAGCTTGCAGTTTGATGTGAGCACCTCGTTGTACAACAGCTCCAGTTTATTTAGTGGCAATGTAACGGCAAGCAATATTGACAGGCAGCAGGTAAACTTTAAGCTGGGTTACGGCCTGTTCAATAACAAAGTGATCATAACTTTTGGTGGAGACCTCGATTTTAAAATGGGAAGCAACACGTCTACTTCGCAAGCTTTGGGTAATGTTCAATGGTTACCCGACCTTACTGTTGAAATTGTGCTTACCCAGGATCGAAGGTTAAGGGCCATCATATTCAGCCGTAACAATCTTGATATTTCGTCGGGTGATGTGGGTCGTCGCAACAGGCAGGGGGTTAGTATCTCCTACCGAAAAGATTTTCCCAATATTATTACGGAAACTAAGCCGGTAGCCAACAGACCAAAAGATACCATTTTAGTTGCCGGCCCTGCAACACAATAAGCAGGTTGGGCGCCTTGCTTAATTGGCCCCTTTTACATTCATGTCAAGTTTATAAACTTTTTCAGATGCCGTAATAAACAGCATATTTTTTTTACGTCCGCCAAAGGTTACGTTGGCAGTCCACTTTGCATCGATAGGTATGTTTTCAATAATGTTTCCTTCGGGGTCAATAATCGTTACCCCTTTTCCTGTAAGATAAATATTGCCCTTGTTGTCGATCGTCATGCCATCCGATCCCATTTTTATCATCAGCTTTTCTTCCGCCAACTTTCCATCAGGTTGAATAGTGTAACGGTAGGTTTTACTGTCGCCAATGTCTGCTACAAAAAGGTATTTACCATCGGGTGTTCCTATAATTCCATTAGGGCTTTTAAGATTTATAACAACAGCAATGGGATTGGAACTTCCGGCAGGTAGAAAATAAACATACTTTCCTTTCAACTCAGATGATTGCCTGGTCCACCACGGTCTTTGATAATAGGGATCAGTAAAATAAATACCGCCTGCAGGATCGATCCATAAGTCGTTGGGGCCATTTAATAATTTTCCATCCACGCCTTTTACCAATACGGTCACCTGCTTTTTTTTATCTATTGACCACAGCTCATTTTTTTCGTCAGCGGCCGTAAGCAGGTTTCCTTTGGTGTCAAAATACATTCCATTTGAGCGGCCTGCCTTGTCCATGTAAAGCGTCAGCTTGCCTTTGGTGTCGTACTTCCAAATTTTGTTATTGGGCTGATCTGTGAAATACACATTGCCTTTTTTATCGGCAGCCGGCCCTTCAGTAAACGAAAACTGGTTCGAAATAAGAACAGGTGTTGCACCATCTTTTATTAGGCTTTTACTCATACTATCCTTTTGAGCAACGCAGGTGAATGTTTCAATGGCAAATAATAATAAGGTTAGTAACCCGGTGTAAGCAACTTTATGTAATGTTGGTTTCATCTTTTCAATTTTATCGGCCCGGCATGCAGTCATAGTGATTGGTATAATTGTTTTATGAATATTGATGCTACACAAATGTTGTTTATCACCAACGCTCACCATTTGTGTAGTTTATTACACAACTAAATTATGATTATGAAAAAGATTTTTTCAATTTGCCTGATAAGTTTGGCATTTGCATGCAATTCGGGCAACTCCAAAACCGAATCCACAGACAGTTCCACCATTTCGGTCCCTGATGCCGGTATAAAAAATGATGTTCCCATGCGAACCATGGATACCACCACCAATTTGATGAGCGACACCTCAAAAATGAGTGATACTTCCCGACCACGATGACCGATGTTGATCAGTTGTGACATCAACCATATAAAACGAAGAAAGTGATAACAGATGTATCACTTTCTTCGTTTTAAGCTATTTATTTATAGGTGTTCAGCATTTCTACAGCACTCTTGAGGGGCAGCCCAAACGGCTTTTTCTACCGGTGGACATGCCATTTTCAAACCAATTCATACGGATACTCAATCTTGCAAGACCGAAATAATACAGGTCCTTCACCTTGGAACTTCCTCTTAATGAACCTGCCCTTGGGTAGGTTTTACTTCCGTTTTTAAGTTCATCTGCTCTATACGATAAATCAACAGCTAACTGTCCGGCACGGGTTCTCAATATATTCGGATCCACGTAAGTTTTACTTACATCATCTAAATAATCAGTAAATAAAATACGCAATCCATATTCAAAACCAAATTGTACATCATCGGAAATGGCATACTTAAGGCCGCCACCAATAGGTATATTAAATTGAGTTCTCTTATAAACTTTTCTGTCAGGATATTCAGGAAATCCTTGACCCTCGGTGCTTAACCCCTGTAAGTAAACTTTTCTGTTTAGAGAGTCAATTGTATACGAGTTAAAGTGAAACAATCCAACACCACTAAAAACGTAGGGAGTAAGCTTTTTATCGTATGGATCAAACAAATTATACTCAAGTAACAGCGTTCCTTCCTGTATGGATGTTTTAAAGTTTAAGTTTCTTGTAGGGTATATTCCCCTTTTATCATCGCCCTGAAGTTTTGTAACACTAAAGTCACTGCGCAGTAATAATTTGTTGGTAATATCAAGGGTGGCCCCAATAGCGAAAACAGGGTTACTCTGGTCAAACGTGATTTTTTTTGTCTGAATTTCCCCGTGGTAGTTTGACAGACCCGCCATAAAATTGAGCCGGATTGTTTGAGCGGAAGTATGTAAAACAGTAAATAAACATGCGAACAAAAATATTTTCTTCATAGAGTATCTATTATAATAATATCCAAAGCAATTTTTAATAAATGAATGATTATTACTGCGAACATAAATTGTATTCTATTAACAATAAACTTGCCGAAAGAAAGAAAGTTTAAAGTTTTTTTCAACATTTCGGTTCAAGAGAGTATATAGGAGTAAAACAGGAGAAACATAAAAGTCACCCAATCGATAGTATATGTAAAAATGCAATGACAGGTTTCGGATATTTAAATAAGTATTGTAGTGGCTTTTGACGTAACCGGTTTGCAGGGTTGTTAAAAAAATACCTGCGGGTTACCATCTTCAGATTTCTTTAAACAGACACTTGAGTATTACATTACAATCAATTTGATACACATGACCTTGCGTAGACATCTTTTCTGTTTTGGAATACTGGTTTTGTCAGCCAGTTGCTCAGCCATAAAAAATTCTTCCAAGTATGGTTTTTCAGAAGGCTATTACAAAAGCCGCCTTTTCCATAAAAATCAAAAGAAGGTTTATGTAGTTCCTACAGAAGAAAACATAAAGGTCTACACTGCAAAAAGCTTACAAAAGGAATATGTTGATACGATGCAGTCATTAAAAATTGCGTTTCCTCCAAATCAAAAACCGCTGCAGTTTGCCAGTTATGTTTTTAAACAACCCAGTTTTGACATTGATGTTTTAAGTATTCCTTTTAAATATCGCCCTGCTGTTCGTGGATTTCCGAAGCAGTTGAATGCAACATTTAATGGAGCAGTATATCTGGGTTATCGCTCAGATATGTACCGGTTATCTTATACACAAACACCACTCCGGCTGTTCAAACGAAACATCATGCATTATGGCTATAGCATTGGACTCTTTACCGGTTTGGGAACAGCCCGTATTGATGAGTATGTAACCAATAATGGCATCAACATTCAATACGACGGGGCTGTTAATCTTTCGGGCCTTAACATTATTGCCGGAGTGGGAAAGATCAGCTTAGGTATTGCTGTGGGCGTTGATAATTTATTGGATAAAAACCGGAAATATTGGGTCAACCAGGGTAAACCATGGGTTGGTTTGAGTTTTGGACTAAACCTGAATTAAAGAAACCATTGAAAATTTTAAAGGGGCAACGTTTTACCAATCTATTGGTTTATTACTTTAGAAGATGATACCGGCACCACTAACCTGGTGGTGTCTCCGCAGGTGTTTGAGCAATATTAAAGAAGAGCTGGTGCAGGCAAGGGTATTAATGGTAGCAGGCAGGCTACAGATAGATGGCAAAGCGATACATGTACTTTTAAACACTTGCTTCGATAGTGCCAAAATGTACACCAATTTGGTACACCCGGCTAAATGGAACCGGATTGAATAGAACGTTTTCGAATTACAAAGACGCCATGCATCGCGTCTCAACGTAGAAAACCCTAACAATGCAAACAAATTAAAAACCAAAACGACCGTAACCAATGGCCGACAAATTCCAGGACAAATACCGCATATCATCCGCCAGGTTAAAAGGGTGGAATTATACACGTAGTGCTGCCTATTTTGTTACCATCTGCACGCGCAACCGGGAAATGTTGTTTGGTAATATAAAAGATGGCAAAATGGAGGCAACCGCCATCGGGAACATTGCAGAACAGGAATGGATGAAAACACCGGAGGTGCGTCCGGACATGAATTTGATGTTGGGACAGTTTGTGGCTATGCCTAATCATTTTCATGGTATTATGTTGATTGGGGATAATGAATATAATGGTGGCGCGTTGGATGGTAGAAACGCCATTCATTGTAGAGACGCGATGCATCGCGACTCTACGGGGGGTAAACCAAACACAGGTGTATTTGGTCCGCAATCAAAAAACCTGGCATCTATCATGCGTGGTTTCAAATCATCCGTTACCACGCACGCCAGGAAAATGGGTGACGCCCTTTTCAATTGGCAAACGCGTTATCACGATCATATCATCCGCGATGCAGATGAATACGAAAGAATAGAGCCTATATAGAAAGCAATCCTGCAAAATGGCGGGACGATAAATTTTTTATTGAATGAACACCAAAACAACCGGCACCGGCGTACAATCAAAACAGGTATTAGAAGATAACCTGGTAAAGCAACTGGTTTCTCCGGGATATGAATATGCGACCATTACTGATGAGGCTGACCTTTTGCTAAACCTAAAGAAGCAACTGGAACTATACAATGAGGTAAAGCTGGGCGACAGGGAATTTGCACAGGTGCTTAATAAAATAGATAAGGGAAATGTTTTTGAACGTGCCAAAATATTACGGGATAAGGTTCAGTAAGACAAAGACAATGACGAAGCAGGTTATATAGAACTAATCAACCGGGAGCACTGGTGCCAGAACCGTTTCCAGGTACCACGGCAGGTAAGCATGGAACTCATTTATCGCAACCGGTACGATGTTACACTGCTCATGAATGGATTAACCATAGTACAAATAGAATTGAAACGAAGAGGGCTTGAACTGAAAAAGGCATTCAATCAAACCAACCGATACCAGCGGCATTCTTATACTGCCTCACATGGCTTGTTTTCTTTCCTGCAAGTTTTTGTCATTAGCAATGGCGTTAATACAAAACCGATGAAGCCATCACCCTGTTCAGCAATAAGGAAGCGATTGAGGAAATCATTATGGAACCCTTCGAGGACTATGAAGAGAAATTCAACGAAGCCGTACATAAGCTGCGACAAATAACGCCAACAGTTGATAGCGTGGATGACCTGCCAAGCGAAGCAGAGGAGTCTGAGTTTGTGAAAGCGTTTAGAGAGATGATGCGGCTGAAGAATATCCTCTCCGCTTTTTCAGACTTCACTTTTTATAACCTCGCCATTGAAGCACAAGAGTTTGAAGACTTTAAAAGCAAGTACCTCGACATACACGATAAGGTTAAGAATAATGGTACAAAAGAAAAAACTTCCATACTGGATCCCTTATTTCCGCTTAATCTGACTGGTAATAGTAGTGTCGGTTATCTTATCATCATCGGCCAGCATTACTGCTTTACTCAGTATTACCGAAACACCGCTATCGCCTTCAAAGGGTAGAAATAGGTTTTGGGACGCAATAGTGCTGCGGTCGGGTACAATGCACAGGTACTGGTCGTTGGGTTCCATAAGTATGTTGGTGCTGCCAATGTGTATTTTATAGGTGCGCAGCTTGCCATTTACCACTACAAACTTGTCTTTTATTTCGGCTACTTTTCCCACTTTTAGCCGGGGCAGCATCCTTTCCAATATTGTTTTTCTTGTTTTGGCTACTTCGGTCAGGTCGCCAAATGAGTAGGCCTGCCAGTAATCTCTGTAGGCAGGCAGGCCGCCATTGTCGCGCCATTGTGGATCGTTGCCTACGCTG
>JAJAYD010000330.1 GCA_026786345.1 Chitinophagaceae bacterium | reverse complement strand
GGTAAGGATAGAGCCACCCCCGCCCATGAGACCCAATGATATGCCAATGAATAACGATGCTATGTACCCGGCTATTTCCATAATGCAAAAATGAAAGTAAATTATTACTGCCACAGTGCTCTATGTCACATTAGCCTAATTTTTATAGTAGCCAGTCAATTGAACTACGATTTATAGCCAACCACTTTTTGGCTTCCATTTTTTTTAGCAGCCTGCTAATTACTTCGCGGCTTGAGTTAAGATCGTTGGCAATTTCCTGGTGCGTGACTTTTATGTTGCGTCCGAGTTTTTCAACTTTCTTTTTTAAATAATATTCAAGGCGTTCATCCATGCCCGAAAAGGCAATGGCATCAATGGTAGTAAGTAATTCTTCGAAGCGGTCGCGGTAAGAGGTTAATACAAACTGATACCAGCTTTTATAAGTTAGCATCCATTGATCCATATAAGCAAGGGGAATACTTAAAATTGTTGCGTCGGTCAGGGCAATGGCCAGCACCTCGCTGTTTTCCTGTTTAGCGGCACAAACAAGCGATAAGGAACAGGCTTTGCCGGCATCAAGATGATAGATAAAAAATTCACGTCCCTCATCATCTTCCCTATACAATTTAACCAATCCATCAAGTATTAGTAAGGTTGAGCGGATGGTCTGGCCCATACGCAGCAGTCTTTCACCGGCAGGCACCTGTTTTATTGAACCATGTTGCAGCATTTCATCGAGCAGAGGCTCTTCAAGCGTAGGGAAAATTTTATGTAACGAGGGTTTATTTAATTCCATTTTTTAAAGCTAAAGGATTTGCGTTTATAGCAGCCTTCTGTTCATATTCTGTTAATAGTGCCATGCTAATAGTAAAGGTATCGGCGATGGTGAATTATATTGTATTGTTAACTACGCTTTATTGCTTTGACGGAATAAATTCATGTAATCGCTAAACAAATATCTTTTACCCCGCAGCGTGCCGGTGAATGTAAAATAATCACCTATACTATTATACGAAATACCAAAAAAGTAAAATAAGACAGTTTTTAAATTTACTTTTTTAAAGAAAAGTAAAATAAGGAGTTTGATTGATTTCCTTTTCTTTTCCCGCCTAAAGATTAAACCACGCCTTAATGGTTGATGACTTTGCGGAAATGCTGCAGCTGGCGGGTTAGGGGGCAGCCGGGATAGTTCGCTATTGCGGTTTCCGGGCTTCTTTGCTGATTTCGATTTTGAGGCTGGTTTGAGTGCCGCAGGGATCGTTGGCACCTAGTTAATAGGAGTTTGAGTTTATGCCGGACCAGACTTAAGAAAGATGACACTCATAAACCCTGCTCACGATTGAGCTTACTTAAATTCGTATTCTTTCACTGGCCTGAACTTAATATTGTTTTTTTCTAAAAATAAAATGATGCCTTTTACTGTGTCCCGAAGGCTTGGGTCTGCAATTGTGTTTGCCGATTGGCCCCGTGCTCTTTGGTAATTGGTGCTGTCGTAACGTTTGAACTCCATGCCGTTTATTTTATCTACTGACCTGACGAGAAAATCAAGCAAAGGAAACAGCAAGTCCTCACGGGTACACCTGTTAAGCACCTCGGGCACAAAGTCATCAAGTTTATAAATTCTGAACGGCTGGCCGGTGAGCTCGGTAATAATGTTTGTGATGTCGGTCATGTTACAATAAAAATCGCGTGTTACATGGTAGGTTTTATTGATAGTACCTGGCTCGTTACAAATGGCTACAATATTGTTTCCTGCTATGTCAACAGGGGTGAAACTAACCTGGTTCATCGCATCTACACCTATGCCATATTTAATCATAAAAGCAATCAGCCTTATGGAAATATCAAAATTATGGCCACCACCTTCGATAGAAGGACTTATAAGTGCAGGCCTGAAAATACGGGCATTTAACCCCTTACTCATCGCATCAAATACCACCTGTTCAGATGCCCATTTTGTTTGGCTATAGCCAAAGTCAAGCAGGTCGATATCGTCGTTGCTGTTGCCTTCGTATAACACATCTTTTACCGCCCATCCAAAGATGAATGTGGTTGAAATGTGGTTGAAGATTTTAGGTCTTTCTTCAAAGGCCAGCTTGATTAGTTCATTGGTGCCTATCACATTTATGTTCCGCATTTTATAGTAGTTGAACAAATAATTTACCAATGCACCGTTATGATAAATCGTGTCGATCTGCTGCGAAAGTTTCCTATAAGTCACCTCATCAAGACCAATTTTAGGCTGATCGAGATTGCCGCAAAGTGGTATCACCCTTTCGTCAATCATTTGCAACATTTTACTATCAACACCGGGCACATTCTGCTGCGATAATTTTATACGTTCCATGCCCTGCACATGGTTAGCGGCCCTAACCAGTACATAAATTTTTGCATTAGTTTGTTCAAGCAGGCTCTTCAAGATGAATGGTCCCAAAAACCCTGTTCCGCCAGTAAGCAATATGTTATTACCTGCTTCAGTACTAGTTCCACTAAAAATCTCACCAAACTCGCCGGTATATTTAGCATCACTCAGCATCTTCCTTTGTTCAATACTTGTATGTTCCAGTTGCATTTTATGCAGCATTCTTTTCAGGCGGATAATAGCAATAGCAGACGAATTTTCAAATTGTTCACCCAATTCCAGCAGCTCCGATATACTAATCTCCTGCACCAGCCGCATGTCAATTTCGTTAGATAAGGCTGCGGCTCCTTTGTCTTTCAATAACTCCTTTATATCGTGCATTAATACCACCAGGTCAAGTGAGTCCAAAGCATTGCCAAGTGTTACCGTTTCATCACCTTTAAAGCCATATTTTTCTTTGATCTCATCAAAGGGCGAAACACTGCCAATGCAGCCTTCATCAGTTTCAGCAGTGTTGTTGAAAGTATAAACTGACACGAGGTTTAATTTCCCTTCCTGCCAGTCGTGTTTTATTTGGTGACGCTTGATTTTACCAGAGCTTGTTTTTGGAACTTCTTTGGCCATTACAAAGCCGATATAATGCGTGTTGATGTTTAGATTTTTTCTGATCTCCTCGCACAGAATTTTACAGTCGGGTATGGCTTTCGAATTTTTTAACCCGGCAAGTACCACTAATTTTTCTTCATCGTTTTCTGTAATTCCAAACGCGGCAATACAACCTTTCCTTACCAATTCGGTGGCATCTTCCACTATTTTTTCAATGTCGTGCGGAAAGTAATTTAATCCCCGCACAATAATCATATCCTTTACGCGGCCACAGATATACAATTCGTCCTGCTGAACAAAACCGATATCTCCGGTACGCAGGTAATTATTTTTATGCTGGTTTTCACCTGTTATGCTTGCATTAAAGATTTGCTTTGTCAATTCGGGCTTGTTCCAATACCCCAGGCATTTGCTTTGGCCGGTTACCCAAATTTCACCTAGTTGCCCATCAGGCATAGTTTGAAGGGTATCCGGATTCACTATTCTTACAGTGTTGTCACCTAAAAAACCACCACAGCTCATAATTTTTACAACAGTGTCTTCTTCAGCTAATGGTGAGGCAGTTTTTAATTTGTTCTGGTTCAAACTGGCTTTATCCAAAGCCAGGTAAGTGGTTCCTTTGTTGGTAACTGCAAGGGTATTTTCGGCCAGTCCGTATGCTGCAAAATAGCTTCTGGCGTGTAGTCCATAGGGTGCAAAAAACTTTAAAAAGCGATCATACGTAGCGGGTCTTACCGGCTCTGCTGCTGTCATCAAAAATTCAAGCGTGCTCAAGTCAAGTTGTGCTAAAACTGCTTCTGAAATTTTGCCGGGCTGCAGGCAGTATTCATAAGCAAAATTTGGAGCCGACGAAGCTGTACATCCGTATTTCGAAATAGTTTCAAGCCAAAGTGAAGGCTTCTGAATAAAATCGATAGACGAAAAGCCATAAGTGGTTCCGCCCTGCAAAGCACAAAATATGTAATAGCCAATCAGGCCCATATCGTGGTATTGCGGCAACCACGAAACACACACGGGCAAATGGTCTGATACCAAATTACAATTGTAAAGGATATTGCGGTGCGAAACCATAACGCCTTTTGGATCACTGGTTGAACCGGAGGTGTATTGAAGAAAAAATATTTCACTATGTCCCTGGTGAAAATTAGGGTTAACCAATTCCGTAAAATCTTCTGTACAAATCCATTCCATTTTCGAAACAAAGCTCTCGGTCAATGCAAAACCTGCAATATGGTTTCGACTAATGTTCAATTGAAATGACCAGTAATATTCCTTGCTGGTCAGCACCGCTGTAGCCTGGCAATCTTTAGCGATGTACGATATTTTATTAATGGCAGCCTGGAACCCGTTTGATGTCGGTGGATATACCGGAACAGGTATTAAACCAAGCTTTGCACAGGCAAAAAAAGCACAAATCATTTCAACACCGGGAGGGTACGCCAGCAGTATTCTTGAATTGCCTTTAAACGAATGATGATAATGAAGATGAGAGGCAATCACATCAACACGCTGCATAAATTGCAGGTAGGTGTATCGCTCCGTTTCGTCGCCGCTAATGTCTAAAAATGAATACAGTAATTTATCAGGCGTTTGCTCAACATAGCTTTGCAGCTTTTCAATAACAGATTGCATAAGTGGCTTGTTAGGGTTTGGTATAATACAATAGCTTGGTTAGTAAACTTTGATGCAATATTCTTTTGGCTCCCGGCTTTTGGCCTTTGTGGTACATTGTTGCGTCGCGCTCTTGTACTATTACGTCTTTATTGGGCAACTACTTCTTTTGTTCTCTGTGGTAAACTTCCTTTTGCATAAAAAAATATAACCGCAAACAAATACAAGCGTTTTTCGCAGAGCACACAAGGGCTAACTCTTTTCTTCTCTGTGTTTCATTCTTTGTGCACGTTATGGTTAAGAAAATTTACTTCAAATCGTTTCTCTTGCTAAACTTTATCTTAATCCCGCCTTTTGGGCGTAGTATCAGCATGGGTTCAATTTCAACCGCCTCATCTGGTACCAATTTTATATCGTAATTGCGAATGATATTGGTTAGAATGAGTAGCATTTGCATCATGGCGAAATTGCCACCTATACACCCCCGTGGACCTGCGCCAAAGGGCATGAATGTAAACGGGGTATGTTTCTTTTTTTCTGCCGGTGCAAACCTTTCAGGTCTAAATTCTTCCGGGTCTTTCCAATACAATGGAGAGTGGTGCAGCGCATGAATAAATGCGATCACAGTACTACCGGCAGGTATATCAAGTCCCGCAACTTCATCATCAGAAAGCGCCTCCCTGTCAACCATCCAAAACGGTGGATAAAGGCGAAGTGATTCTTCAATAACCTGTGTTGTATAGGTAAGCGCTTCAATATGTTTAAACTCAAAATTGCCATCACCTAAAACATCGTCTATTTCATTCCTGATAGCGTTAATTGCATCAGGATGCCTGCATAGCAGATACAATGTCCATGATAAAGCGTTAGACGATGTTTCGTGACCTGCTACCAGCAACTGCATGCTTTCACTTAGTATTTCATCATCGTCCATGCCTTCATCAGAATGCTCATAACGTGCATCAAAAAAAATCTGCAACATATCATCATGCCCCAGGTTTGAAGCACGCCGCCGCCTGATGTACTTCATAATGATATCGTAAGAACTGTTGCGTATTTGCTCATAGTGGTGAAGTTTTCCTGATACCCAAAACCATGGATTAAGATACGGCTGTACAATTTGCTTAACCATAAACTGCTGAATGGTTAATATACTATTGCTGATGGTCGTAAGTTCATTTTTAGGTAGCGTAATGCTGAACAGCGATCTGGTCACCATCTTAAAGGTTATCCTCATCATCTGCTGGTAAATATCTACCGCACCTTTATCAATTTCTTTATCCCAATCATCCATCAGTTCTGCAAAATCGATTTGCATTATGCTTACCAGTTTGCCCAAACGCTCCTTATGAAAGCCCTGTTGAATTAAACGCCTTTTAATCAGCCACTCTTTTCCATGGCTCGTCAATAAACCTTTGCCCAGAAAATGAGCCATGCGTTTTACCTGTATGTCTGACTTGTGATAGTTTTCATAATTGGTTTTTAGCACATGCTGAATGATAGCAGGGTTTGACGTAACAATTGCTTTTTGAATACCACCAAAATGAAAGGTGAACGTTTCTTTTCCTTCGGCAGCATATTTACTAAAAATAGCTACCGGGTTTTTGATCATGGCTTTTGAATCCATCAACGAACGCCATCTGGGTATTGCAGGTGGAACAAGTCGTGTTGAATTCATGATAAGGTTGTTTTAAGGTGTTAGTTTGGTATGGAAAGTGAAATGCAAAATAGCACTTGATTCAACGGTCACGATTGAAGCTTTAAACAATTACGAATCGAAATCACATGGTAAAGATTAATGTTAGCCTGTAGCCATTAGTTCGCCAGATGGTTCAGGAATATAAGGTTCTGTTGCCAGTTGCTTTAGTAAACGGTAATGCTGAACAATACTCCCGTACATTGTTTTTGCTTCGCGGTACGTAATGCCATACTCGCCAGCAGTCGCTTTAATTATTTTAGTTACAGCAGGAAAATGAGTATGGCAAATCTGCGGAAAAAGATGATGAATTACATGCAGGTTTAGCCCACCAAGCACTGAATTGGCAATTGGGCTTTTGGCAGCATAATCTGCTGTCGTGCCAAGTACATAAAAAACATAATGGTCGTACTCATTGGTAGTTTTTGGAAAATCTGCCGTTTCGTTTGGATGAACAATTTGCACCACTATGGAGGCCGTAAGACCAATTACAAAACCTGCTATTGTAAAAGCTATAGCTACCCACCAAAACGAAATCCCCAGCACCACTATCGGTAACACTATCATCCATGTTAGATAAAGGGCTTTGGCAATGGCCATAATCACGTACTCCCTTGCAGGATGTTTCAGGCCTTTTGCAAGGTGGCTTTTCTTGAAAACGAAGTAATCAAAGTCTTTTACAAAAACCCAGTCGAGTGTAAGAAATCCATAAACAAAAGGGAAATACAAATGCTGAAAACGATGGATAATACGTTTGGGTGTATGAGGCGTAAACCTAAAGAATCCTCTTGCAGCCAATGTCTCGTCCTGGCCATGCACGTTCATGCAGTAGTGGTGCTGATCGTGGTGCAGAATGCGCCATAGATAAGAGTTAATTCCACATGCATCAAAAGTATAACTGAGTGTTTTATTTACCCAGGGCTTGTGTGAAATAGCGTGATGGTTAGCATCGTGAGCTATATTAAAAACAAGGTACACATGCGATAAACCATGGAAGAGGTAAAGCCAAAAGAACGACCAGTTGCCGGTGGTGAAAATGTAAATACAGGCGTAGCTGCCGAAATACCAAAACAAACCCACCCATATTTTAAACCACATTTCGAAGCCAGCTTTTTTTGAACGATTATTTTCCCTGAAATAATCATTGATCCTTTTGTAAAGGACCGTATGAAAAGCTGGAATTTCGCTGTTGGTAATAATGGCGCTCATACCGGAGTTCTTTTTTGTGGTGGAATTGATTCTTTATTAAATCCTCATACACTATTTACTCAAAAATCTGCCTGCAGACTAAATGTAATAAAAACACTGGATATCAACTAATTGAAAATAGTTCCACAAAAAAATTATCGCGAGTCAAACAATTGAAAGTGTTCAGCAATGGGTTTAGCTGCTTTGCCGGGAATGCCATCTTTTGAATATACGAAGTGCCAGAGGTGAATAAGCCGGGAGCGGCAAATACCTTGCGAGATCAACAGGTAAAAAGTCCACATACGAAAAAACTGCGGGTTATATTCATTTTGCAGTTTGCCCCAGTTTGCAGTAAAGTTTTCGTACCAGGCTTTCAATGTTCTTTCGTAATCGTTGCTAAAGTGATGGTGTGCTTCTTCGACAAATAATCCCTCAGCAGCTTTAGAAATTTGCCTAAGAGAAGGCAGTTCGCCATTAGGGAAAATATACTTATTCATCCAGGTTGACTCTGCAGGTCCCAATGGTACGTTGGAAGTAATTGTATGCAAAAAGAATAGCCCGTCATCCTTTAAACAGCGTTCTGCCACCTGCATAAATGTTCGAAAATATTTATGTCCAACAGCTTCAAACATGGCTATAGAAACAACACGATCGTACTGCCCGGTTGCTTCCCTGTAATCCTGTAATTTTATTTCAACTGCTAAACCTTTGCATGTTTCCTTGGCAAACTTTGCCTGCTCCTCAGACACAGTAAGACAAACTACATCCACTCCATATTTTTCAGCAGCATGCCTTGCCCAGCCGCCCCAGCCACACCCGATTTCAAGCACTTTCATTCCAGGCTTTAATCCAATTTTCCGGCAGATTAGGTCCAGCTTATTTAGCTGGGCTTCATCGAGTGTTTGTGCATCTTTCCAATAGGCACAACTGTAAATCATACGTTCATCCAGCATGTTAAAAAACAGGCGATTACCCAGGTCGTAATGTTTTTGCCCTACTTCAAACGCCTTTGCTTTTTTACCTGTATCGCTTGCCTTAACCCACAGGTAGTTCAATACAAACTTTATATTTTTTGCCGTGTCTTCCAACAGGTTCAACCGAATAAAACGGTTGGTCATTTCTGGTATGTCATCACACTCCCACCACCCATCAACATACGATTCGCCAATGCCTAACTGACCATCACGAAGTACACGCTTATAAAAAGCATCGTTTTTTACCAGGATATCGCATGGCTGGTTACCATTGATCCTGATGTTTGCTCTTAAAAACATTTCTTCCACCAACGTTTTGTACCTGTTTGCCATGGAATTAATTAAGGGTTATAGTTAATGTAATCATGTTATCGATTACAAGGGTTGCTGAAATTTAACTTACAGTACAAGTGAGTGACACAACAAAAGCTTCATAGAAATACTGTAGCCAGACACAAAAAAATCCTGGTTCACCTGTTCATAATTGTTGCCGCTTGATTATCAAAATCTCGATGTGAGCATCTCCTGTTCTGCAATCTTGTAACTCGTTATAATCTTATAATCCGACGGATCGATTTTACGTGTATGCTTTCGGTAATGCCATGTCAGGTGCGGGTAAAGCACAACATTTTCGCCTCTCTTATTAAGGTACCAGCTATGGCAGCCATTCCAAACGGTCTTGGTAAGTTCGTGGTCTATCTGGTTGTTGTAGGCTTGTTGGCGGTCGGCCTTAACATCGATGACTGCATGATCACCACGACTTTCTAACAGCGCTACATATTGAAGTATGTACACCATCTGCGACTCTATCACGTGCAACACAGATGAATGATACAGCCCCGAATTGGGTCCTAACTGAAAGCAAAGGTTAGGGTAACCTGCCACGTTTATTCCAAGGAAAGCTTTTGGTTTTGACTGCTCCCACTGGTTGCCAAGTTCTGCACCTTCAAGGCCAATAATGCGAATATATTGTTCAATGTCGGCTACCTTAAAACCGGTGGCAAATACAATTACATCTACTTTAAACTTAGTATTATCAACAACTATACTGTGCTCATCTACCGACTGGATGGCTCCGGTTATAAGCTTTACATGGGGAAGGTTGAACGCTGGATAAAAGTCATCTGAGAGGATAATGCGTTTGCAGCCCACTGCATAAGTTGGGGTAAGGAGTTGCCTTGTTAGGGGGTCTTTTACTTCTTTTGACAACTTGTTTTTAGCCAGCCAGGTTATTAAACGATGCATGAAGCGCTTGGAGAAAAACAATAAACCTATCCACTCGAGAAACCAGTAATTAAGTTCGCGGCTGATTTTTTGAAGGGCAGGAAAACGCCTGTAAGCTGCTATTTTTATTTTGGAACTTCTGCCATTCCACTTTGGTAAAACCCAGGCGGGTGAACGTTGAAAAACGTATAGATTTTTTACTTTACCTGCAATTGCCGGTACAATTTGCGCACTGCTCGATCCTGTGCCGATCACAGCAACATTTAAGCTTTCGAGCTTTAAATTATTGTCCCAGTTTGCAGAGTGAAAACTTGTGCCTTTAAACTTTTCAATACCATCAGGTTTTGGAATTTGTGGCAGCCTGAACGGGCCAGTAGCCAGGATCAAAATTTTCACTTTGCATGTGCTGAAATGTTGATCAGTTATTTGCCAGCAACCCTCAGCAGGTAAAAACCTTGCTTCACCAACTTCAGTATTAAACCGTATATATTTTTTGAGTTGTTGTTTCTCAACTACATGGTCGAGGTAATCCAGAATTTCTTTACGTTGCGAAAAGTGTTCGGACCAGTTTGGATTGGGCTGCGACTTTATGGAGTAAAAATCAGAGCGTACATCACAACCACAACCAGGATAAATGTTGTTGCGCCATACTCCGCCAATATCTCCGGCTTTTTCAAAAATGATAAACGAGTGGCGGCCACTTTTCAACAATTCAATAGCAGCAATAATACCACCGAAGCCGGCTCCAACAATGCCTACCTGGTATAATGCCGACATAGCTTTGGTTTAAATTTATTTCTATAAATATAATAGAAAAACGGGATGAAAGTTATTTGTGGGGCGGCTGCAACAAATGATGCAAAATGGCGTAAGTGGTTCATTAGCAAGGCTAAACAAGCGGCAGAGGTTTAGGTGCAAGGAGGTATGGCAGCAGCAGAAAGGCATCTAATACAGAAATATTTAATTCGTGTTTTTTACAGGTAACGATTTCTGACCTTCATCGTTTTCATACTGCCAGTCTTCTTTGTTAGCTTATGTGCAAGGCCGATTCAATTCGGATTCTTACGCTGCTACTGCAAACCCTATTCGCTTAATTCTTCACAATACCATGCACAAAACCGCTAACAAAATTATTGAAGGTTAATCATCAAAAACCCAAATATTTTGTTTTACAAAGCATCCTCTTTTCTGGATGTGAATTAGAAGTCGCCAGAAGATATCCCAAAATAGAAATAATAAAAGGAATAAAGTCAATAGTAAGGATAGCATCACCAAAAGAAGCGGGAAAGGGAACTATGGGAAACAAAAAAGCCCCGTCACGTTTAAGTACAAGGCTAATCAAGCTGTGGAAGAAGGGCTCGAACCTTCACGAGGTAGTTAGCCAGAGTACAATGTTGCGGTGGTCCACCCCAGTCTTTCTTGCGAAAGGCATTATGCTCCGTTTATTCTATGATCCTCACCCCCGAGACAAGAGGGCATGTCTGCCAAAGATTTCATCACTCCACAGTATTAATAAGAACTAGGTTATCGACTAATAAAAATCGAAAAGCTGTAGGGGGAGGGGTCGAACCTCCACGAGGTGGTTAGCTATAGCGCAAAGTTCAGTGGTCGACCCTGGTCGGTCGGATATTACTACCCAATCGGCTCTACACTACGTTTATCCCATGATCCTCACCCCCGAGACAAGAGGGCATGTCTGCCAAAAGTTTCATCACCCCACAGTATATAAGCGTGTTACCTTTACAAATATTCGTTTAAAGAACTAAGAGTGCAATAATACAAAAAAACAACAAGATCATTGCAAATACATCAAGATATAATTTTAAAATTTAGACAGAAATTAATTTACTTACATTAACTTTAGTAAATATCAAAATTGAAAGATCATTATGGCTTCCAAATTAAATCTTGACAAGCTTGATTATCAAATAATTTACGAGATGATGGAGACCGCGGAGGTCTCCTATGCTGATCTTGGTAAAAAGCTTTTTGTTTCTGGTGGAACCATCCATGTCAGGATTAAAAAGCTTCAGGAATTTGGAATTGTTAAAGGAACAAGATTGAATGTTGATTTGAAAGCACTGGGCTATGATGTGATTGCTTTCATTGGCATTTACCTGGAGAAAAGCTCCCTGTACGATACCGTAGTAAAAGACCTTCAGAATATACCTGAGATCGTAAGACTCAATTACACAACCGGAAACTATAGCATGTTTGCCGAAATTGTTTGTAAAGACATATCGCAACTTAGAAATGTATTACACGACCAGCTACAAAAGATAAAAGGTATTGAGCGGACAGAAACTTTCATCTCGCTGGAAGAAAGCTTTAATAGAAATGTAGTTGTGACAAACCAGATACCTTAGGGCTGGCTTTTATCACAAGATTTACATTTTAAAGTATGATACGAGGCATTACACACCTGTGTTAGTAACGAAAACTATTCCGGCCTACTCAAATCAATTAGTAATTCATATATCTCTCTTCAACTTCATACACTGCTTATTAGTAAGCTTTTGTTTCCTTATAATTTCAGTTTTTTGTATAGTTGACATTGGTTTAAAAGCTTTATACATCCTATTGTTTCCAAAGGATTTTACCAGCCTCACCCATAATGCCTATCGGTTCTCTAAAAAGCCAGCGTATAGTTTGTACGATTCTTATTACATTCATGTATGCAACCAAACGAGAACGAATTTAACCTGGCAGCAGTAATGCATGCATGGCAAAAGCGATGGAAATTAATAACAGCATTTGTTGCAATTTCACTGGTAATTACTTCAATTGTTTTAGTTTTTTTACCGCAGCAATATGAATCTACAGCCGTGGCAACTGCCGGTAATCCATTGTTGTCCGACAAAGCCTATCTCTTCAATCAAAATGTAGATCAACTGTATTCAAATTATGGCAACGCCGACGATATTGACCGGCTGCTTGGTATAGCCAGCCTTGACACAACGTATAAATTATTAGTCGATTCATTTAAGCTATACAACTATTATACTACATCAAAAAATAATAAGGCCATTCGCAGACGTAATGCTGTACTGGGTTTAAAAAAAGATGTTCAAATACAAAAAA
Organism: Chitinophagaceae bacterium; assembly: GCA_026786345.1. Lineage (GTDB taxonomy): Bacteria > Bacteroidota > Bacteroidia > Chitinophagales > Chitinophagaceae > Segetibacter. The sequence continues at coordinate 29,226 of JAJAYD010000330.1, read as the reverse complement.
ACGAGCTAAACCAATTTACCATAAGTGTTTGGAACAAGAACCCCGCTGTGGCCGCAGGCATTGCCAACAGTATGCTGGGCATCATACAAAAAATAACGGCCAACGGCTTACAAAAATCGTATGAGCAAACACTTTTTTTGCTCGACAGCACCCTCGTTGGCATGCAAAGTGAGTACCAGACAATAACGGTTTTTGCCAGAGAAAGACAAACACCCAAAACTGCTGTTGAACTGATGGATGCAAAAAAAGAAACGCTGCTCGAACAGATGAACCAGTACCAGAAAACGTATAGCGAAGTTGCTATGGCAGCCGCTAATATGCAACCATCGGTCATTGTTTTACAATCTGCCACACCCGCCGTAAAGGCCGGTAAACCACCCGTACTTGCCTGGCTTTTAGGTGTGTTGTTAACCAGCACCGCCTTTGCTTTATTAGCCGTTTTATTGTACGATAGAAAGCCCTTCTTAAAATGACAAGCCACTTGTTTAACAACCGGCTTTTACAAGCTAGCCTACTCTTTTTCGCTTCACTTATTGCGGCACTTATTTACAGCAATTTCCTGTTGCTTGCCATACCATTTTTGTTTGTTTTAGCGCCGGCAATTTTCCAAACTATCATAGCTAAGACAGCCTCATTATTTTTCTTGTTACTGGCATTGTTGCCATTATCTGCAGAGGTACACTTAACCCCTACCCTGGGCTTCGACTTTCCTGATGAACTGCTGATGGCTTTGCTATCGGTGATGTTTATTATGGCACTGGCTTATCAGCCAAAAATCCTTCCTGTTTCCGTCTTAAAACATCCATTAATTCTGCTGCTAACCCTCCATATTTTATGGATCACCATCAGTTGTATTTACTCAACCAACCTCTGGCTGTCCATCAAATTTCTATTAGCAAAAACATGGTACATTGTCCCATTCGTTGTGCTACCCTCTATCATTATACAGCAGCGTTCAAACATAACAAAACTTGCTTTGTGCCTGTTAGTACCCATGGGTTTTGTGGTTGTGCAAAGCCTGGTACGGCATGCGTTTTTTGGCTATACTTTTGAGGGTATTAAGAACACCCTCTCTCCTTTTTTCCGCAATCATGTTACCTATTCATCCATGTTGATTTGCCTGTTGCCGGTTCTGTGGGCAATGTTTTTATTGACACCAAAATCAAATAAAAAAAGAAAATATCTCCGGGCTGCATTATGTCTTTTTATCACAGGTCTCCTCTTTTCGTATTCAAGGGGAGCATTGCTTGCATTCATTACCGGCTTAGTTGCCTATGTAACCATTACAAAAAATATAATAGGCAAGGTATTAATTGCGCTTTCTATTGTCTTGATTGCAGGTTCGGCCTGGCTAATAAGCAATAAAAATTATCTACTGTTTGCACCCGATTATAACAATACCATTTTTCACCCGCAGTTTTCAGAGCACCTACAGGCAACAGTTGATTTTAAAGACGTATCGAATGCGGAACGCTTTTACAGGTGGGCGGCCGCAGCCAACATGGTTGCCGACAAGCCAATTACCGGTTTCGGTCCCAATAACTTTTACGACAATTACCGGCGTTATACCGTAACGCCATTTAAAACATGGGTAAGCGACAATCCGGAGCATTCATCGGTACACAATTATTTTCTGCTCACTCTATTGGAGCAGGGCATTCCGGGATTAGTTTTTTTCAGCCTTTTATATGTTTCAATGATACTGTACAGTCAAAAATTATATCATGCTTTGCAAGACAAATTTTATAAAACGGTGGCTTTAACAACGGGGGTAGTGGTGGTTATGATTGGCACACTCAATTTTATGAACGACCTTATTGAAACCGACAAAACAGGCGGCTTGTTTTGGCTGTGCCTGGGTATGCTGGTTGTATTGGAGCGCAAGAAAGATCAGCAGTATATAAACACATAATGATTTTTTTGGTAGCAGGCAGAAACACTTTGTGCAGCCCCGGTTGCCACGCTCGTTTCAACAGTAAAATTTCATAGCATCAGTTCTTACAACATTTCAAATGCCGCATGTCATTATAATTTCCCACGCACATTTAAGGCATCTCTCATCCCATTGCCCAAAAGGTTAAAGGCAAGCACCAATATCATAATGGCAATACCAGGGGCAAGGGCAAGCATGGGGTTATGCGTAATAATGAAGTTGTAATTCTCCTTTATCATGAGTCCCCAGCTTGGTTGAGGCGGTTGAACACCCACCCCCAAAAAGCTAAGGCCCGCTTCAATAACAATAGCAGCGGCAAAGTTGCTGGCGGCAATTACCATTACCGGCCCCAGTATATTAGGAAGTATATGCTTAACAATAATGCGGCTATCCGGGAAACCCAATGCCCTTGCGGCTTCAATAAATTCCAATTCTCTAACAGCCAACACCTGCCCCCGAACAAGCCTGGCAACATTTACCCACATAGTTAAACCCACCGCAATAAACACTTGCCAAAACCCCTTTCCCAATAACAATGTAATGGCAAAAACCAGTAGCAGGGTTGGTATACTCCATATCACATTTATAAACCACATTACCAGTTCATCAATCCAACCACGATAATAACCAGCCAGCGATCCAAGTATAATACCAATGGATAGGGATATAATTACTGCAATTAAACCAACGCTCAAACTTACCCGTACGCCAATAATTAAACGGCTCAACAGGTCGCGACCAAATTTATCGGTACCCACCCAATAGGTTCTCGTAATAATCTTTTTTGAACTGAGCTGATCCATTCCATAAGCCTGCCTTTCCTGTACGCCTTCATCAATATACTTTTGTACAAAACAACTGTCATTGGTAAAGGCATAAGCTGTAATAGGCAAGTACTTTACCTGCTCCTTTGTGCCATCAAGCAATCTTGAAAAAAATGGAGTTGATTGTATTGTTTGTTCGTTTTTTAGTTGAAGGTATTGCATTGTAAAACCGGGCTTCATACCACCAATTTCAACATTCATCCTGTTTGCATAAGTGGTATCGTCGGGTCCAACAAAATAGGCGAACACCGCCAGCAGTAATGAAAGCATAATGATTACCAGGCCAAACATAGCGCCCACATTTCTGCGTAAACGTTTCCAAAAAGCTTGTATATAGGTTGGCGACGATACCATTGTATCCTTCTTGTTATAGTTTGATTGTTTATGTAATGTATAACGCCCTTTCAGGGCTTGCTATAATCGTTTGTTATTCCAATATACATAGGGCTACACCCTATGCTGTTATATTACGCCTCTCCGGGCCAAGGCAACCTTTTTTATGCTTTTAATCTGCACCATTCCTGCCCTTGATGTTTAAGTATACTTTTGCTACAAATGCATCATTGATCTCTTTGAACAACCAACAATTACCAACGATTTTGGAACCACACAGACACAACGACACGAAGGAGCACAAAGTTTTGTGTGCCAATTTATGGTAGTCTTACAGAAGGATTTTATTCATTAATACTATTTAGACTACCGTAAAATATTATCGAACCAACTAACATCTGACAACTGTTCTTTTGAAACACGGAGGCACAACGACACAGAGGTTCACAAAGGAGGTAGGCAAAACCCAGAACGCAAAAGGCAAAAGGCAACGACCATCCCCAATATTCTTCTTCAACATTTAGCATTTAAAATTCAACATAAACCAGCAACTACCAACCAAAAACTTTCCTATTCTATCTACTTCCTACTATCTTCTAAATACTAACTTCTTATTTCACCTTCCTTCCCTTCCATTGGTAGCTTCCAAATTTACCCAACCAGCCGGCAATTACAGTATACATAATATGAAACGGCTGCATAAACCCAAACCATTTCAATAATGTTTCTTCACCAAAAAAAGCAGCAACCAGCCGCATGAACCTAAGTTCAATAAGGGTTTTAACTAACAGTAACATGACCCAGTAAACAAAAAAAACCGGTCTAAAAAAACCAGTAACAAAAATCACCAGCAATAGCAGGTTTAGAAAATATACCAGGGCAAGCACCCAAAAAATTCTTTTATCCTGGTAAGTATCAGCCTTGCTTGCCCACCGTATGCGCTGGTTAAAAAAGCTCTTCCAATCGGGCATAGAAAGGGTTCTTACAATGGCATCTTTTGATAATAAAAATTTTACTCCTGCTGGGTTCTTTTCATATATCTTATGCATTAGTAACATATCATCTCCACTGGCTATTTTATCAATGCCGGTAAAGCCATTCACCTGGTTAAATACCACCTTTTTGTATGCAAGATTCGCCCCGTTGCACATACTGTGAAATCCCTGGTTTACCGATGCTGCTGTTATCCCCTGCAGGCTCATAAAATCGAGGGACTGAAAAATGGATAGAAAGCTGCGGGTATTAAAAAAGGCGACTGGCGCAGCTACAAATACAGGATTACGCTCCCCTATAAAATCTGCAAAGCATTGAAGCCAATTTGCATTTACCAAACAATCAGCATCTGTTGTTACAATCCAGTCGCCGGCTGCGTGTTTAATGGCTATTTCAATTGCCTTCTTCTTATAACTGTTAAGCGCAACATCGGGGAGCAAATCTTTTAAACGCAGCAGTTTTAAGTTTGAATATTGACTTTGCATTTCACTAACTACCCCTGCTGTTGCATCGGTAGAATGATCGTCAATCACAATTACTTCAAACAAATTTTGCGGATAAGCTTGTTGTAATACAGAAGGCAGGTAAAGCTTTATATTTTCTTCTTCGTTACGGGCAGGAATGAGAACGGTAAAGCGGGTGCATGCCGGCGCTTTGCTTACTGCTTTAAAAGGAACAATGTTTTTAAACCACCGACGGTAGGTTTCAATCAAATACCCATAGCCGGCCATTAATACAAAACAAAAAAGCAGCAGGTAAAGCATGTAAGGCAAAGAAAACAACTATTAACCATTTAACAATTGACCAATGGTATCAGCATGCGTTTCTTTCAAAATGTAGTGGGTTTCGTTGATTACTTTTATGCTGGCATAGTCTTCCATGCCTTTTCTAAATCTTCTGCCCGAGGAGGAAAGAATGATTTTATCGTGTAAACCAAAGAGCATTCTAATTGCAATCTTATCCTTGATAATAAGTCGTTTCAATTTTTCTTTGTATAACGTAAATTTTCTCAGGGTTGTCCAACGCTGGTATAGCTTCAGGCGTTCCTCACTGTCGTGCAAATAATCCAATACAAAGCCGGCTACTGTAGCGTTGATCACCTTGGTTTTTTCTGCCAGACTGCACAAGTACAAAACCCAACCCGAATGATTGATTGAATAACCCAGCAGTTTATTACCCAGCCAGGTATGGGTGCAGAACCAATGCCAAAAATTAATTTTCAAACCATCGGGTGCAATCAGTACCACTTTATCAATATGCTTATGCAATATCTGGGTAAGATGGAGCGAAATTCTTCCACCCATACTAAACCCAAGCAACGAAAATTTCTCTTTCTCCTTATGCAGGTTTTTCCTGATTTTTTGCATTACCTGCACCAGGTAATTAGGGTGAAAGGTGAGGGTATCGTTCCATTTGGTTAAGCCATGAAAAGGCATATCAATTGCAATGATGGTATATTGGTCGCCTAAAGGTGTATCTAAAAAATTAAAGGAACCACTATCCCTTCCATAGCCATGAAAGCAAAACAATAATTTATTGCCAGAGCCAAATTGCCGGTAATGAAAACTTGCCTTTCCCTGTTCTATAAACAAACTGTTCATACACCTGAAGAATTTAAAAAATTGAAACCACTGTTTTACAAAGGTATTTATGTTGACTTCACCCCAATTAAAGTGTTTACACTTAACAAACACTATGCCCTTAAGTTCTTATTGGTTACCTTTCTTATAAGCTGTCTAAAAATGATGTTTTATGATACCAGCAGCAGTTTTCCGTAGCTTCTTTGTCCCGTTAGCTAACGGAATCACTTTATCTGTAGTCCGGATAGCTATCGGGATGGCATCTTCAGTTTCAAAATCAAAGTTTCAAATTAAATTTAAATAGCTTCTTAGGTAACGCCTTTCTTTTTATTGGATTATTGAAACATGTATTTTTTTTAATAAGGCAACCAATTTCGATATTAACCGTATTGTCAGCTTATAAAATCTACTCACACCAACCAAACCTTAATTATGAAAAAATATTACATACTGGTACTTTTACTAATAGCATTTTGTAGTGTATCCAGGAGTGCAATCCATACTGTCACCGTTTCAAATTTTCAATTTAATCCTGCCAACCTGGTTGGAGTGCAGGTGGGTGATACTGTTCGTTACGAATTTATGCAGGGTTTTCACAATGCATCGTCGATTAATGTAACTAACGGGGTGCCTGCAGGTGCAGCCCAAATTAACAGCGGTGACCCTTCCGGAGTAAATCCACGCACATACGATTACAAAGTTACCATGCCCGGTACATACAATTACATTTGTGATATTCACTCCAGCATGGTTGGTACTTTTACTGCCTCCGGATCACTTCCTGCCACCTTAAAGTCATTCAATCTTACGAGTTCACTTACAAAAAAACCATTGTTTAGCTGGGTTACTGTGAGCGAAGAAAACGTGGATTATTTTACAATCAGACGCAGCTATGATGGCATTAAATATTTTGATGCCGGAAAGGTTGCCGCCACCGGTAACTCGTCGGTGGAACGCTTATATTCCTATACAGATAATACTTTAAATAATTTTTACAAATACATCTATTACACGCTTGCAATGATTGATAAAGATGGCAAACAGAAATTATCAAAAGTGCTTATGTTTAAGAATCCGGATGCCACTTCAAAACTAATTACGCAAATTGGCCCCAACCCAATTAAACGACCTGCAGAGATGATGGTTCAATACAATGCTGAAAAAGAAGGAAAGATGTTTGCAAACATATTCGACCTCTCGGGCAAGATGGTCATGCAACTACAAATGAGTGCATTCCCAGGCCTTAACAATGCCCATCTGCATGTGTGCGACCTGAATGCAGGCCTTTACAATGTGCAGTTTATCTACAATGGAATTAAAGAAAATAAACGCATCATAATACAATAGTGGGGGTTTTCATTCTTAGCAAAGCGGCAGCCATTCGGTGCCGCTTTTTTTATAGTACAGCTTTTTCTGAAGCCAAAATATTTCTTTTAAGAATTGAAAATCTCGTTACTTTTGAATAGTTGCTTAACTAACTATATGCCAAACAACCAATTTAAAAGAGGGGAATTATACAGCTTTATCACCGGGATGGCATCTACAGCAGTAGCCAGGAGATTACAGAAAAATTTTAAGCAAGCCAATATTGATATTACAATTGAGCAATGGAGTGTTTTATATCATTTATGGAAGGAAGATGGGTTGAGCCAGCAGGAGCTATGTTTACGAACTTTTAGAGACAAACCAAGCATTACACGGTTGGTAGACAACCTTGAAAAACTGAATATGGTGAAGAGAGTTGCCTCCAAACAAGACAGGCGCATTAACCTGATTTATTTAACTGAAGCTGCTGCTGACTTACAGGATACTACCATGGATATGGCTAACCAAACTTTAAACGAGGCATTGGCCGGTGTAAACGAAGCCGACATTGAATTGTGTAAATCAGTTTTGGTAAAAGTGTATGAAAACTTAAAATAGTTTGCGGGATCAACAAACAAAATTTCTTTTTTAAAAAATAGTTTACCCAATAAAATTTTCATGTATGAGCACAACAACACAATTAACTCAAAGCATTAAAGGCGGCCAATGGCTGGTAAAAGAAAGCTCCCCTTTCGACACTTTTATATCTGAAGATTACAACGAAGAACAGCAGATGGTTAAAGACATGTGCGGGTCTTTTTTAGACACGGAAGTATTACCTGTTGTTAACAGGATTGATGCAATGGAAGCAGGGCTAATGCCATTGTTAATGACCAAAGCCGGCGAACAGGGTTTGCTGGGCGTATCCATGCCGGAAGACCTGGGTGGGCTGGGGAAAGATTTCATTACGTCTACCCTGGTTAACGAGGGCCTGGGAGGCGGTTTTTCGTTTTCAGTTGCTGTGTCTGCCCATACCGGTATCGGCACATTACCCATTTTATATTTTGGAACCGAAGAGCAGAAACAAAAATATGTAACCAAATTGGCTACCGGCGAATGGAAAGGGGCTTATGGGCTGACAGAACCCAATAGTGGCAGCGATGCATTGGGTGCAAAAACAACTGCCCGTTTAAGCGATGATGGTAAACATTACCTGCTGAACGGTCAAAAATGCTGGATCACCAATGGTGGATTTGCAGATGTTTACACTGTGTTTGCAAAAATTGATGGCGAAAAGTTTACAGGCTTTATAGTGGAGCGAGGCACCGAAGGTTTTACGCAAGGACCTGAAGAACACAAAATGGGCATCAAAGGTTCGTCGACTGTGCAGTTGTACTTCCAGGATTGCAAAGTGCCTGTAGAAAACCTGTTGGGTGAAGCAGGCAAGGGTCATATCATCGCCTTCAATATTTTAAATATTGGAAGGTTGAAGTTGTGTGCAGCGGCATTGGGTGGTTCTAAAAGAGCCCTGACCACATCCATTGATTATGCAATTAACCGGGAGCAGTTTAAAAAATCCATCAGCACCTTTGGAGCCATTCAATACAAACTGGCCGAAATGGCGATTAGGTGCTGGGTTTGTGAGTCTGCTACTTATCGCACCGCAAAATGGATTGATGATAAAGAAATTGAACTGGTACAAAGCGGCAAACCTTTTAATGAAGCATTACTGGGAGCCGCAGAAGAATTTGCCATAGAATGCGCCATGCTAAAAGTATATGGCAGCGAGGTGTTGGATTATGTAGTTGACGAAGGTGTTCAGATACATGGTGGCAATGGTTACAGTGATGAGTATATTATTTCGAAGGCCTATCGCGACAGCCGCATTAACCGGATTTATGAAGGCACCAATGAGATCAATCGTCTACTAACCGTGGATATGGTTTTAAAACGTGCTATGAAAGGCAGACTTGATTTAATGGGTCCTGCCATGAGTGTTCAAAAAGAATTAATGAGCATTCCTGACTTTGGTGCAGGAGACGAGGGAGCATTTGCTGAAGAATTGAAAGCAGTAGCCAGTTTTAAAAAGGCCATACTTATTGTAGCGGGTGGAGCAGTTCAAAAATTAATGACGAAGCTTGAAAGTGAGCAGGAGATTTTAATGAACATAGCCGATATGGCCATCGATACTTTTAATGCTGAAAGTGCTTTGTTAAGGGTAATGAAATTATCAGAAAGAAGAGGCGCAGATAATGTAAGTTTTGAACTGGATATCGTTCGCACTTACCTGACCGATGCAGCCGATCGCATTAACAAGGCAGGCAAAGATGCCATCAATAGTTTTGCCGAAGGCGATGAGCAAAGAATGATGTTATTAGGACTGAAGCGCTTTACAAAAACACAACCATTTAATGTAAAAGAAGCCCGCAGAAGAATTGCCGGTAAATTGATAGCAGATGGTAAGTATCCGCTGTAAAATTGTTTTTTTGAAATAGAAACGGGGCTGCCTTTTGGCGGTCCTTTTTTTATACCCTTCGTTCCATTTGCATTGATACCATTAAAGTTGCTCCACATAAAAATAGATTCGCATGCATTCGACCATTTCCTAAATCTCTTCGCCACGTCTTGCACTTTGCGATTACTTTTTACTTTTTACTTTTTATTTTTTACTTTTTAATTCCTAAGAACTATGATCCACCACAATCACCCACTTACCTTTTACTTTTTTAAATAAGAGCGTAAAATATCCTTCGGCATTGCCGATGGTTCTTTCCAAATGAAACTTACCTACAACAAAATAATACAACTCCGAAAGGTGTTTCATTTGCAGGATGTCAAAACTCAATACTCCTCTTGATGCTGCCTCCGGGTAATGCTTTCTGTAATTTTCCAGGGTGGTTTGGTAGCCATAGGTTGGACCCTTCTGACCTATAAAAAGCAGGCTATCATTGTTCCAATACCCTTTCATAAACTCTTCCAAATTGCCCTCGTTCCAGCTTACTGTCTGGTTGTGTAAAATCTCCCTGATCATTTTTTCATCAGGTGTTTGGCTATAAGTTTTAGTGGAAAGAAAAACTGTAGCCAGGCAGATAAACATAAAAATTTTCATGAAGATTATTTTGTTACAATGTACAAATTAGCACATGATATGCTTTCGTTTATCTTAGACATATGGATTACCTGCAACACCTGCAAAAAGATAAAAAGCTGGCTAAAATACTTATGGAGCCATTACCTCCCCTACGTCTGCGTAAAAACATTGCCTTAAGGTTGATGGCAAGTATTATGAGCCAGCAATTGAGTACTAAAGTTGCGCAAGTCATCTACCGCCGTTTCCTGAAACTGTACTATGGTAAAGAGCCAAAACCTCAACAGGTTTTAGATACTCCTTTTGATCTGTTGCGAAGTATCGGTCTTTCGAATGCCAAGGTTGGCTATGTAAAAAATGTTGCTGAGTTTTGTATTGAAAATAAAATCTCGGATAAAAAATTATTGAGTATGAGTAACCACGAAATAATCGAAAAACTGGTTGCCATAAAAGGTGTAGGCCAATGGACTGTTGAAATGCTATTGATGTTTACTTTAGGAAGAGAAGACATTTTTGCAGTAGATGATTTGGGTATACAACAGGCCATGATTAAGTTGTACAACCTGGATGCTTCAAACAAAAAATTACTGAAAGAAAAAATGGCGAAGCTTGCCGCTAAGTGGAGCCCCTATCGTACATACGCATGCCTTCATCTATGGCAATGGAAAGACATGAGGCTGGTTGCCAAAGAATAATTTATTGTTGGTAAGAGGCTTGCCTGCGTGACCCATTATCGAAATCAGAAACATTTCATATGGCATAGCTTTAGTATCAACATATAGATAATAAATTTGCAATTGTTATTTTCCATCATTCTTCAATTTTAAAAATTTTACTTTATGGCATTTACACTTCCTACGTTGCCCTATGCTCACGAGGCATTAGAGCCACATATCGATACAGCAACCATGCAAATACATCATGGTAAACATCACCAGGCTTATGTTGATAATTTAAACAAGGCAATAGCAGGTACAGCGCACGAAAAAATGAGTATAGAAGAGTTGGTCGCTTCTGCCGGTACTATCAGTCCTGCAGTGCGTAATAATGGTGGCGGGCATTGGAACCATACTTTCTTTTTCGAAAGCCTTACACCAACAACCGGTGGAGAACCATCCGGAGAACTGGCATCCGCAATTAATGAAACTTTTGGATCGCTTGATGAGTTAAAAGAAAAAATGAATACTGCAGGAACAACACGTTTTGGTAGTGGCTGGGCATGGTTGATTGTAAAAGATGGTAAGCTGGAAGTTTCTTCAACACCTAACCAGGATAATCCTTTAATGGATGTTGCAGAAACGAAAGGAACGCCGTTGCTAGGTATTGATGTTTGGGAACATGCTTATTATTTAAAGTATCAAAATAAAAGACCTGATTACTTAAAGGCAATTTGGAATGTAGTAAACTGGGATAAAGTTGGTGAGCGCTACAATGCTGCTAAATAATTTTTATTCTCCACCAATTACTTTATAATTTTCGACCCTGGTAATACTGCCAGGGTTTTTTATTTAAATCTATATCATGAAGTACATTAGTTTGTCCATTTTCTTTTCAATGCTTTTGTTAACATCCTGCACATCGAACGAAGTTCAAAAAAAGATACTCGTAATGGGTAAGGGTACTATAGTAGTGACCGATAAAAAAGTAAACATGACCAAAGGTTCTGGTTATGCTGAAAAAGAAATAGAGATAAGAGAAAAAGAAGCAACCACGCTTAGTGTTGAGACCGATAAGGGCAAGCAAGACATACAGGTTCCGGCCGAAGCGGGTTACTATATTTTAAACCTGAAACCAGACTCTATTGCAGGGAGCATTCAATTAATGGGTAAAGACATATCCAATAATACGGTAATGACCCAGGAAGCTTTGAAGTTAAAAATTGATAGCCTGACCAACCTGGCTTCCGGAAAAAACATAAACTTTAAAACTAATTTTATGGTATTACCTAATCAATTATTAAAGATTAGTTCGAATACAAAGGCCCAGGTGTTTGGACCATTTAGAAAAATTCCTGCTGAGTTAGAAGTCAGCGACGATAATAAAGAACCAGAGATTTATAAGTTTTATCTCAACCTGGAAATACGGGAACTTATTGGAAGGCTCAAAAAACTCACTTATTAAGATAGCAACAGAGCAAAAACGCCGAACGCAAAACGCAAAAGGAATTTTACGGTAGTCTATGTACGGGCATCCCATCAAAGGTTCCTTTTAGACTACCGTAAATTCTTTGCCCCCAACGAAAGTTATATAACAACTTTCAACATCCAATTCATAACAGTTAACAACGCCTCACCAACAACCAATTTTCTTCTTCAACATATAGCATGCAAAATTCAACATAAACCCAAAAACACGTTCTTCTTCAACATTTAGCATTTAAAATTCAACTTAAACCAGCAACCAACAACAAACCACCAACAACCACCAACCATATTACGGCACCGGATCATGACCATGACCACCCCAGGGATTGCAACGTGCAATGCGTTTTATGGCCAACCATGAACCCTTAAATACACCATATTTTCTTAAAGCCTGCTCTGCATAAGTTGAGCAGGTTGGCGTATACCTGCATTGTGGCCCCAATATAGGAGAGATGACCCGCTGGTAAATTTTTATCAGCAGCAAAAAAGGATAGCTTAGTATGATCAACAGTTCTTTCAATCGATCTTTTGATTATTGGCAACAATATCCTGAAGCCTGCTTAGCGTTTTTTTCATTTTCCCGAGGAGGTCGTTGTAGCCAGGTAATTCTTTGCCGGTATAAATAAAAAACAAGGCTAACTGCTTATTTACCTCAGCAATTTGTTGGCTTAAATCTCCCCTTTGCAACCGGTACACTTCTCTCAGTTGCCGTTTAATTCTATTTCTATCCACTGCCTTTTTAAAGTTGCGACTACTTACGGAAACAGAAGCTTGTAGCGGACCTTCGGTACTTAACTGAGTAAATGCGTACAAAACCTTTAAAGGAAAAATGGAAAAACCCTGTCCGTCACTAAACAATTGCTCAATTAGTTTCCGGCTCTTTAACCGCTCCTGTTTATTAAAAGTAAATGTTTTGATACACCTGGGTTTACGATGATAGCCTTTTTTGAATATTAAAAATGAAAGGCATTTTTATAAAGTTAGCTTGGAAACAAAGCGGGTAAGTATGCTTTATTTAAAAATAGAAGGTTGCTGCAATCTTATGAGCATCAAAAAAGCCCCGTCATTTAACGACAGGGCTTATATTTTAAAACACTACAACAACAGCTGCATGTTTACTTCAATCTTTTCTCGTCAGATACAGTCAATTTCACACGACCTTTCTTACGACGACTTGCCAAAACTTTGCGGCCGTTAGCGCTTTCCATACGTTTACGAAATCCGTGTACGGTTTTACGACGCTTGGTATGTGGTTGGAATGTACGTTTCATTTTAATTTTTTTACTAACCCTACAATATTGTTTCAGTAAAAGCAGTACGAACCATTAATACTACTTTGGTGAAAGGACGGCAAAACTAAGAGAAACCATCGAAAGGAAAGGAATTTTCTATTACTTTTTTTGATGGAGGACTGAATTAGCCTAATTGAATATGAGATGAATGTAAAGGTTCTCCAAAAAAAATACTTGCATGAGCATTAAAATCACCGGGGTCGTCTGTAGTAAAAAATGTGCGTTGACCAGTCTTACTGCACAAAATTTCTATCTCAGGATGTCTTTTCAAATAATCAACCAGGCTCTTTGCTACAATTTCGCCCTGCGTAACCAGTGTTATTCCCTCTGGTAAAAACTGCCCGATTTTATTGGTAAGCAATGGATAATGTGTGCACGCTAACAAAATGGTATCAATAGCCGCAGATTGGCTTATTAAACGATCAACATGTTGTTTTATGAAATAGTCAGCGCCGGTGCTCTCATGCTCGTTATTTTCTACCAGCGGCACCCATAATGGACAGGCTTCCTGGAAAACATGTAAGGCCGGGAAAAATTTATTTATCTCGATGGGATAAGAATTGGATACAACCGTACCCTGTGTTCCAAAAATTCCAACATGACCGGTGGCAGAAAAATCACCTATGACCTCAGTAGTGGGCCTTATTACCCCCAATACCCTTTTACCAGGGTAATTTTTAGCCAGGTCATTTTGCTGAATGGTACGTAGTGCCTTTGCAGAAGCTGTATTACAAGCGAGTATCACCAGGTTACAACCGTTATTAAAAAACCATTGAATGCATTGCCAGGTGTAATGGTATACAGTATCGAACGAGCGGGGACCATAAGGAGCCCGGGCATTATCCCCAAGATATATATAGTCGTATTCAGGAAGTAATTTCACAATTTCTTTCAGTACGGTAAGACCTCCGTAACCACTGTCGAAAACACCAATAGGATTGCTGGGCACCATGAGACAAAAATAAAAAAACCACGCATTTTTGTGCGTGGTTTGGTAAATTATAAGATTACGAAACTATGGCTTTTTTGTTGCTGGCTTTGCGGGAGTCATGGGAGACGGTTTTTTACCAGCGTCAGCTGGTTGCTGTGCTTCAGGTGTTCCCTGGCTCTTCAATTGATCGGGAAGTTTAATATTCAACTCCTTTGCTACTTTTTCAAACACGTTCTCAACCTTAGAACCCATTTCGTAAGCACCGGGCTTTAATACCACCAGGTAATTATTGGTTTGAAGTACTTTGCTGTACGCTCCTAATACTTTCTCGAATAATGGTCCGGCAAGTTCCTGCTTTTTACCTTCAGTTTTTTGCTGAGAAATTTGCTGCCAGTAAATGATGGTTGTAGCAATTTCGTTACGTTGTTGCTTTACATAATTAAGAACACTGCCGGGAGCTTTTGCTGCAGAGTCAGATTTGTAAGTACTGTCCAAACGATTGTATTCACGCATGGCAAAATCATATTCACCTTTCAGAGAGTCTTGCTCATAAATCTGCAACATACTATCTACGGCACGATATCCGGGCATCGCCTGAACCATAATATCAACATCGAAAACACCTATTTTAACAGCCTGCGCTTTAACGCTGCTTCCTGCAAACAGTAAACCGGCAACTGCCAGAAACACCCATACAACTTTTTTCATTTTTGTCTTTTTTTGTCAATGTTCACATGTAACAACCGGCTTCAATCGCATTAGTTTGCTATGATAAGCTTCAGGTTATTTCAATTGTTTTTTTTGAGAGTTTATAATAATTGTTTTTTTAAATACTAACTTTTAAATCCTAATTCGCGTAAAACCTCTTCGCTTTTATCCAATTTCGGGTCGGCAAATATAACAGTAATTCCCTCACTTTTATCCAGCACAAAATCGTATCCACGGTTAACTGCCATTTTTTGAATTGCGTTGTAAACCTTATCCTGTACGGGTTTCACCAATCGTTGCCTTTCTTTAAACAAATCACCTTCGTAACCAAAACGTTTCTTTTGCAGTTCGCGAATATCTTTTTCCATATTAAACAACTGGTCCTCTCTTTTCTTCTTCAGTTCCTCACTCAACATAAATTGTTCTGCATCAAAATTGCGATACATCAGGTTCAACTGGGCTTGCTTGTCATCAATCTCCTTTTGCCACGTAGTACCAATTTCAGCCAACTGTTTGTCAGCATTTTTATACTCGGGTAACTTGTCAAGAATGTATTTGGTATCTATGATGGCATATCGCTGCGCCTGTAACGAAGCTGAGGCAACAACTAAAACAAAAGCTAAGAATAACAGTTTTTTCATAAACGTTTATTTACAGGTTGTGTATATTATTCAGGCTCAAAACCAAGCATAAAGGTAAACTTGGCTGCATCTTTTAATTTTGAGTTTGGCGAATACCTATCCAAACCTATGCCATAGTCAAAACCCAATAAGCCAAACATTGGCAGGTAAAAGCGCATACCTAAACCTACTGACCTGCGTAGGCGAAATGGATTGTATTCTTTGGTAGAATACCATCCATTGGCAGCTTCAAAAAACCCTAAGGCAAATATGGTGCTGCTAGGATTTAAGCTTATCGGATACCTCATCTCTACCGTGTACTTATTAAAGATGGTAAAGAACTTTTGGGTGCTCTGTTGATCAGGGTTAATTTTTTGATCACTATTGTTGTAAACAGGATAACCACGATGCGCCATGATGTCGTAACCCAATAATGCAAAGTTGTTACTTAGACCGGCGTCCCCAACCTGAAAACGTTCGAATGGCGATACCTGCAGCTCTTTATTGTATCGGCCAATGTACCCGTACTTAACGGATGCTTTTAAAACAAATTGTTTGTTTCTTTCAGGACCTGAAGCTTTACCCAATGGCACATACCAATCTCCATTGAACCTCCATTTGTGGTATTCCACCAACTCGTAAGGGTTTAACGCCTTAACACGTCCGGGATCGAGTAACGACCATGGTGGTGTTAATTGTGTACTTAATAAGAATGAAGAACCACTGCTGGGGAATATAGGCTGGTTTACAGAAGAACGCTGTAAGGCCAGTTTGATATTTATGTTGTTTGAAAAACCATTACTAAAACCTTCAAAAATGGCGTAATCCTTTATTCGGTAGCGGGTGTAGTTCAAAGATGTAATTAGATTAAAGAAGTCGTCGGGCCATTTTAATTGCTTACCCAAACTAATACCTACCCCACTGGTCTGGATGTATGAATCGTCGGAACCATAATTATAACGGCCGGTCAGGTAATTGTAACTACCGTTTCGGTACTTGGTATCGTACAGACTAACCGTAAACGAATTTCGTTTCTTGCCACCCAACCAGGGTTCGGTAAAAGAGAAGTTATAAGAACGGAATGCCTTACCGTTACTCTGAACCCTAAGGCTCAGCTTTTGTCCATCGCCGGTTGGCAAAGGATCCCAGGCCGACTTCTTCCAAATATTTTTAATGGAGAAATTATTAAAGGACACACCGACCGTTCCGGTCAAGCCAATACCGCCACCCCATCCGGCGCTTAACTCTAATTGGTCGCTCGATTTTTCTTCAAGTGTATAATTAATGTCCACTGTACCGTCGTCGGGATTTGGTACGGGGTTGATACCAATTTTTTCCTGGTTAAAATAGTTAAGGCTGGCCATCTCTCTTTGTGAGCGTATTAAATCCGATCTGCTGAATTTTTCACCCGGTATGGTCCTGAGTTCCCGACGAATTACGTGTTCTTTGGTTTTATCGTTACCAGCAATCCTTACATTTTTAATGGTTGCCTGCGGACCCTCAATCACACGTATTTCGTAGTCGATTGTATCGTTGTAAACTGCAGTCTCTACAGCCTCGGTACGGAAGAAAAGGTAACCATCATCCATATATAAACCACTGATGTCGCCGCCCTCGGGCGACAATTGCTTACCTAATTTTTTATTGAGTGTTTCCAGGTTATAAATATCGCCTTTCTTAATACCCAGTATCATAGTAAGTGTACTGTCGCTATACTTGGTGTTGCCTCTCCATGCAATATTGCCAAAGTAATACTTTCTTCCTTCGCTTACTTTAATATCGATATTCAGGTTTCCCTGCGAGTTATAATACAATGTATCTTTTTCTATGGCTGCATCCCTGTGGCCGAGGCTGTTGTAGTATTCAAGAATTTTTTCTTTGTCCTCTCCAAACTTCTTCTCGTTAAACTTGGCTGACGATAATTTTATCCTAACGTAAGGGTCAAGTAATTCCTTTGTTTTTGAAAAGGAAAGCATACCATTATGGGCTACATAATCTTGAAAAGTTAAATTGTCAGGAGGAGCATAACCGCCAACTTCCTTTGGAGGGTACAGCGTTAGCCTCGACATTTCTTTTGTTCCTTTTAATTGCTTCTTTAAACGAAGATCCGGTACCTGGTTGCCAACAAAATTGATCTCATTAATCTTAACCTTAGTGCCTTTATCAACATTAAATGTCAGGTTTAATGAGTTCTCAACCTTAAGATCTTTTGCTTCATCTAACTTAACGTTTACGCCTCTATACCCTTTGTCGCTAAAGTATTTCGTTATTGCTTCAATTGCAGAACGACGGTTATTTTCGGTTACAATACGGCCACGCACCAATCCTACTTTGGCAATAAGATCCTCTGATTCAGTTTTCCGTATTCCTTTAAAATTGAAACTGGCCAACCGGGGTCTTTCGGTTACTTCCAATTCAAGGTAAATGTTCGATCCTTCAATTTTAGTTACATAAATTTCAACATTGCTAAAGTAATTCTGTTTCCATAAATTGTTGATGGCCCTGGCAAACTGGTCACCACCGGGAATAGTTACTTCATCGCCTACATTAATACTTGCAACTGAAACCAGCAGGGCCGTATCGAAATACTTATTACCACTGAGGGTAATACCGGCAATCTTGTATTTTTTTGGAACTTTTTGAGAGAAGAGATTTTCTAAATTAACATCAACACTTAAAGAGGAATCAGTACCCTTATCCGGAATAACCTGTGAAAATGCTGCAGAATTAAATAGCCAGCATGCTGTAATTAACAGTAGAAATGGTTTGTAAACGTTCTGCATCAATATCCTATTTGGTTGGTTTGGTTTCCGTGCTGGCGATGCAGCTTACGGGAGACACTTTTATCTTTCGGCGAGCAAATTAACGGGATTATTTGAAAGTGTTTGTTAAATAACAGGGCGTTCATTTGAATTGCAAAGTAATCATTAACCAATGTGCTGCCCTTTATTAACCTGCTCGCTTATTTTACCAAAGCGCCTTTCTCTGCCTTGAAAATCGAGGATTGCTTCATATAAATTTTTCTTTCGGAAATCGGGCCAGCGGGTTTCGGTAAAATAAAGTTCGGTGTAGGCAAGTTGGTATAATAAAAAGTTGCTCACTCTAAAATCGCCACTGGTGCGTATCATTAATTCCGGATCCGGAATATTTCGGGTGCATAAATAATTCTCAAGAGTATCACTTGTAATATTGTTAGCATCCAATTTACCAGCCTGGGCATCGAGCGCTATGTTTTTAACTGCATTAACCAACTCCCAACGGCTGCTATAGCTCAGGGCCATCACCAGGTTCATTCCGGTGTTATGGCTGGTCATTTCAAGTGCCTCCTGCATTTCGCTTTTGGCAAAAGGCGGCAACATGTCAAGGTTACCAATTACGTGAAGTCTTATATTATTTTTATTGAGGGTGTCTACTTCTTTCCTGATGGTGTCTACCAAAAGATCCATCAACCCACTAACTTCCTTCTCGGGGCGTTCCCAGTTTTCAGTGCTAAAGGCATATAAGGTTAGATATTCAATACCCAGTTCTGCACAGCCTTCTACAATGTTTCTAACACTTTCCACTCCATGGTAATGACCAAATAAACGGTCCTGACCTTGTTCTTTAGCCCACCTGCCATTTCCATCCATAATAATTGCAATGTGCCGTGGCAAGCGCTTCAGATCAATTGTATCTTTCAAATCCTGCATGAAGGAAAGTCCTGTTTAAGACGGCAAATGTAGCAATTTCAACATGTTTCTTTTTAAAAGAATTGAAAGACACTTTGTGATCAAAATGATTTAAGGTTCTTTTAATTGGATACATTCTTTGGGTATGCAGCGTTGGTAGCTGGAAGCATCAAACAGCTTACATCAAAAACGTTTAAAAGAGAATGGCAACAACTACTAACCCAATCATTCTGCTGTTGCTCTCATTAAAATTCAGAAGGCACAAAAAAACCGGGACAACCCGGCTTATGTAAAACGTAAAAAAAATTTCTATGGCGTGGGGCATTTATAAGAAGACAGGTTGAACGATATACCAACCTGTGCAATAACATAGCCATCTTTTTGAGTGCTGTTACCACGTTGGCGGCCTTTTATTCCAATGGGAGTACCGGTCTCGTAACTGCGGTCACTTAATAACTGACCTACGGATAGCTGGCCATTTGGCAGGGGCGAAAATGCGTCCGGAGCATAAGTATTGCTTACGTCATCCAGGTAATCCGTATTGGTAAACCGATAGCCAGCTTCGATAAACATGTTTGTCTTTTCATTCAGATTGTACTTAAACCCTAATGCAATGGGAAAACAAACTGCCATAGAACTGTAGGGCTTTCTGTCAGGATATGCTGAACTGCCCTGGCCTTCGGTACCAATTGGTCGTAAAAAATATTTTTGATTGGCCAGGTATGCATAAGGATCGTAGGAGAAAACACCCACTCCCAGTGACACATACGGAGTATATGTAAAACCTGAGATACCGGGATAAAATTTGAAAAAATTAAAATCGCCACTTACTGACAGTTCCCAAATATTAGAATTGAAGCTGAGGTTGCGTCGTTTTTGTGTTTCATTTTGGCTGTAAATATCAGAATAACCTAACTGCGCATAATTGGCCGCAATTTTTAAACCGATGTAGTTACCAAATTGTTTGCGAAAAAAAGCACCTGCACTAAACTTGGGCTTGTTCAAACCTGCACGTGTATTAAGATCGCCAAAATAATGTGCTACACCAATTCCAATTCCAAACTCACCTTCCTGCACATAGCTTTCAACCATTTGGGCCTTGCTGTTTGTGGTAATAATGGTGACCAACAAAATGGCTAATAATCTTTTCATAATCATGTTTGCAAAATAAGCAATGTATTTTTAACGAAAAAGATCGTAAAATCTTTTAACAGATGGTTAGTTTCTTTTGTCGAGACCCCATGTAAGTTTATCGCGAAGCGTAGATAAAAAGCTGTTTTCGTTTAACCGAAGGAGGTTAATTTTGAAATCTTCCTTCTTCACGGCCAACTGAATTTCTTTATCAACAATTTCGCGGCGGGCATCCAGGGCACAAATGCATTGTTCGGTGCGGCCCTCAATTTCAAAACTTATTATGTTGTTATCGGGTATTATAATGGACCTTACATTAAGGCTGTGTGGTGCTACAGGCGTAATTACAAAGCTGCCACTGTCCGGAAAAACTATCGGGCCATTACAACTTAAATTATACCCGGTTGAGCCTGTAGGTGTTGACACAATCAATCCGTCGGCCCAATAACTATTTAAAAATTCACCATTTAAATAGGTATGAATTTTTATCATAGGTGATGTATCCCTTTTGTGAATGGCAAACTCATTTAAAGCAAAGGGGGCATCGGCAAACAATGGTATACTGGCATCTAAATGAATTAAAGTTCGATGATCTGCTACATAGGTTTCATTTACCAGGGCCTCAACAGCGTTGGGAATATTTTCTTTACCAATACTTGCCAAAAAGCCGAGCCGCCCAAAGTTGATGCCTAAAATGGGTATCTGTTTATCGCGAACCAAAACAGCTGTATCAAGCATGGTACCATCACCCCCTAAGCTTATGATGTAATCGATACTATCATCAAGGTCTTTATACGAAGCAAAGATTGAAAAATCAATTGGCAGCATGTTCACAGCCGAGTTTTGATCTGTAAGACTTTTAAACAAACAAATTTTTACATGTTGGCGGGTTAACTCTTCTAAAAGAATCAAAAGCTGGCCTTCCTGCTCAACATTTAGCCCACGCGAATAAATTGCTACTTTCATTTTTTTTGAACTTTTACTTTGAAGGCATTAACAGAGAAGTGGATTAAATGGGCAAGGCCGAACTGGTGTAATGAACAACAAGCCTGCATTGAAGTTTCAAAAATATTAAATAAATAGTTGAGTGAAGAACAAAGAAATTTCTAAGATTATAATGGTAAAGAATGGAGATTAGCAACATGCAAAACGATGCCGAATAAAGCGTAGCCCATTAAAAATCGCTTTTAGAATGAACATAAAATCCTTTATCGCCAAGCTGGTTAAAACTGTACTCCAATTTTAAAACAATATCGTAAATGGTTACTATATCAATCCCAAAACCCCATGCCCGAAGCAGTTTATTGTTAAGCATGCTATTACCGGGATGGGGATTGTAGGAATACCCCAGGTCGCTATAAGCTTTCATAAATATTTGGACCGGAATTTTATCAACTAATTTGGTTTTAACCGGCATGGGTAAATTAAACTTCAAAGCCCTTTGAATGGCTGTTCCTCTTACAACACCCCCGGCTACGCCATCAATTACGTAATACTCCATCCCTCGCAGGTACAAATCGCTGGTGCCAAACATTCGGGTATTAAAGTAGGGCTGATTGAAAGGAAACCTGATAAGGCCCGAAGCCTGAAATTGTAAATAAGATGAGGGTCGCAACTGCATGCTGTACGTTCCCTTTCCTCCTATTTGCCAGATATTATTTTTGCTGCCAAGCCTTTTATAAATATGTGCATCACCTAAAAAACCCTTTAACGGGTAGGGTATATAATCCACGTTGTAGTATTGAATATTATAAGCCAGGTCAGGGTATCGTACCCGTTGTTTTGAAGATGGAAAAAAGGATGGATTTAGTTTAAGTACCGTATCCTGAATTTGCAGATCGTTGTACGAGAAGGTAAAATAATGCCTTGTTTTTACTGCAGGCCGGTAAGAATATGTAAGGTCCAGGTGAATTTGTTTGATCAGAAAATCGTTCTCATTTTTAAAGAATGACTGTTTGTTTAAGCTCGTGCCATAGTTGATTTCACGGTTACGGGAGAATGAAAAGCCCACATTCATTCCATGCTTCAAAGATTTATCGAGAAAGGGATTTTCGTATCGTAACGAAACTTGCTGGGTATAGCCACCTACCAGCCAGATATTCAACTTGTCATTTCTTCCACTTACATTGTTGTGCATAAACTTTAGGCCATAGTTTATGCGTTGCAGGCTTCGTTGGTGTTCAACCCACCACGTATTAAAATTCCGGTCAATCATTTTAAAATACGGCAGGGGAAACAAATACCAACGCTCTTTTACTTTAATATTAATGAGTACAATATCCCTTGTAATGAAAGTAGGCTTTACTTCCACTTCAACAAACAAGCTTGTATTCATTAATTGCTGCCGGCACAATTCAATCCGCCCGGGCAATTCGGCACGTTTTATTTCATCGCTTTTTTTAAAGGGTATTTCCCGCTCAATTATATAGGGCTTGGTTTGCTTAAACCCGGTTATAGCAATGTCGGCAATTACAATGGTGTAGGATGCAGTATCCGATTGAGCACCAGAAGTTGTAGTATCCGAAAAAATTTCGTTATTAACCATTTGACCCACCGACGGCGGGCAAAACAAGAGAGAAAAGAAGAGTAACAAGGTTATAAGCCGCAGCTCCACAGGTAATCGTATTATAAACACATAACGGTTATTATCGGTAAATCTATATGGAAGCTCAAAATCTACGCAAATATTTTACCGTTTTACGTAGTTTCTACAAAATGGCTAAAAAAAGGGGAATAGTAAGTAACGAGTTTTACATTTTTAAATACGACATCAGGTGGTCGTAATTAAAACGCAATTCATTTTCATAATCTTCTTCGCCAATAAAGTAACGGATACTGTATTCGTAGCGTTGAAAAGTTGCGATAATGGCCGAAACTTCCAATTTGTTAACCTTAATAGTTACGATTAATAATCCCGTTTCGGTTTCGTTTAAAGTATTTAACTGGGTAATGTATGCATCATTTGTTTCAATCAGCCGGCTGATTTCGCCAAATGAATAATGCTTACGCTCCATTTCAAGTACAATGAGGGCACCTGGCTCTTCAGTACTCAAAAAACTGCTTGCCCCTTTAACAAGTTCGCTGTAAGGAATTGCACCCAGCAACTCACCTGTTTCGCTTACAACAGGTACAATGGAAATACTCATGGTAGCTGATAGTTTCAAGGCAGAAAAAAAGTGCTCTGATCCTTTCACCGATTTTTTTACCAGGTCATCTTCCAGCGCCTCTATGGAACTTTCCTCCTCAACATCCAACAAATCATCTTTGCTAATTAAGCCTACATACTTTTCGTCGGCAACAACCGGTAGGTGTTGCACATCAAAATCATCCATAAACTTTAAAGCCAACGAAACTTTATCGCTAAGGTTTAAAAAGGGATAATTATTATTGATTAATTGGTGTGCTAACATTCAGTTTTCCTTGCAGGCTTTGTTATTAAAAGACAACGAAAAGACAACAAAGTTTATGCTAATGTTGCAGCAGTTTGCTTATGAGTTGCCAAAAAATTATCGAGTATGGCATTAAACTCGGTGGGAACTTCCATCATGGGTGCATGACCACACTTGTCAATTAAATGAAGTTCGCTGTTAGGGATTAACGATTGAAATTCTTTAGCTACGAATGGTGGAGTAATGGTATCGTTGTTACCCCAAATGAGGCAGGTAGGTTGTTTAATTTGGTTCAACTCTTCGCCAAGGTTATTGCGAATGGCACTTTTGGCCAATGCTATTATTTTGATAACCTTTATGCGGTTGTTTGTTATTTCAAAAACCTCGTTTACCAGGTCTTCGGTTGCCATTGCCGGATCGTAAAACGTTAATTCAGTCTTCTTTCTTATATACTCCCGGTCTCCCCGCTTTGGATAACTATCTCCCATTCCGTTTTCAAACAACCCACTGCTTCCGGTAAGCGTTAAAGTTTTAATTCTTTCAGGATGTTTTAGAATGTACACCAAGGCAACATGTCCGCCCAGCGAGTTACCCAGCATGTGGATGTTATAGTAATTTTGCGCTTCAATAAAACGATAAACATATTTGGCCAATCCCCCAACTGTAGTATGAAAAATATCCAGCTCAAACAAAGGTAACATGGGCACTACTACTTTGTAATGCGTACTGAAGTGATCGATCAAATCTCTAAAATTACTTAATGCTCCAAAAAGGCCATGAAGCAATACAAGAGGCTCTCCTTCACCAATCTCTATATATTTAAACTTATCCTTTTGTTTTATTTCGTAATTCATGCAATTTGGTTCAAATACAAAACAATCGAATTTTTACAAATAAAGGTAAATAATGCCAAACATTAGTTTATATAACTATGAAGTGGCGACAGCTGTTCAGGACTATTATAAAATAATAGATTATTAATTTAAAGGTAGCAAAAAGTACTTATGTAACGTGTTGGGAAAGCGAACCGAAAAAACGGGAAAGATCGGCAAACAAGTTTTTGAAAACAGGGATAACATTACCCAGCCCATTGATTACCGTTGGACCAAAAGGATAAATAAATGCAAAGGTTTTTGATTCGCTGGCCGTATCTGCGTTAACTATATGTACCTGGTAGGCATAAAAAAGAATAACACTGTAAATCATTAGGTAGATAATAGCATACAGAAATATTCCGCCCAATTTATCAACCCAACCTAAAAACACCAGGTTCACCGTTTTTTTTATAAAGGCAGCGCCTAACCTTACCAATACTACCACGGCTATAAAAACCAAAGCAAACGATAAGACGGGCAGCCATTTTGAGTTGATATGCCAATTGTTTTGAAGACTGACACTTACAACTGCTGACAATTTTAGTGCAGCAGCAAGACCGGCGATAAAAGCCACCAGTGAAAACAAGGCCACGATCAGTCCTTTGCTATAGCCCTTAATAACAGCCATAACCATTATCAAAATAAAAATGATATCTATCAATGGTGCTTGTTTTCTGGTTGATACTTTTTGAAAATTCTTAAGCCTTGGTACTTACTTAGCCAGCAATTCTTTTACTACGCCAGAAATGGTTTTACCATCCGCTTGTCCACCAAGCTTTTTAGAAGCTATGCCCATCACCTTACCCATATCGGCTGGTGAACTGGCACCTGTTTCGGCAATAATCTCTGCAATTGCAGTCTTCAGTTCTTCTGCACCTATTTGCTTGGGCAAAAACTTTTCAATAATAGCAATCTCCTCTTCTTCTTTTTTTGCAAGGTCTTCCCTGTTTTGTTGGGTAAAAATATCCAGGCTGTCTTTGCGCTGTTTTACCAGCTTCTGCAACAGTTTGGTTTCATCTTCTTCCTTCAACTCTCCACCTGCACCCTCTGCAGTTTTGGCTATAATAATGGCGGCCTTTATAGCTCTTAAACCTCTCAAACCTGCCTCGTCCCTGGCTTTCATGGCATCTTTCAATTCGGCCATTACTTTTTGTTCTAATCCCATATAATTAAATTTTATCAGTTAGTAAAAATCAATTTTGTAGCACGTTGCCTATTGCAACTTGTTAGTATCTAATTGCGAATCTTTAAACTTTTTATAAAAAGTTTTTGCAAAAGTTTTCATTTCCTCTACCAACTCAGTTTGTTTGGTAGCCCTGTTAAAAGTATCGGCCATAGTCATCATGGTTTGATAAAAAAAGTCAGCCATTTCATCTACCATCATATCCTTTGTCCAAAGGTCAATTCGTAAAGCTGATTTATCGGCACCATCCCAAAACGAAATCATCATTGCCTTTGCCCGCTGTGCCATATCCGTGGCGTTGTCTGTGGCTTTCCACATGATCTGCTGGGGTACTTTATCGGCATCTAGTTGTACATCTATGCTTATGGTTGAAGTTTGCATTTTTATGGTATTTATTTTTCGATATTAAATTGAAGGGTGGCAAATTTAGAAAGATTATTTGGATACTGCCTGTTGTATTGCCTGCCAAATACGTTCTGAGGTTCGTAGCCAGGAATATTTTGGGGCAACCACTTTACCTTTTTCAATCAATTGACTACGCAGGTTTTCGTTGGTAAAGATGCGTTTCATTTGGTCAGCAATATCAGCCGGATCGGTGGGGTCAGCATACAATGCCGCCTCTTCGCCAATCTCAGGCATGCTGCTTGTGCCGGAAGTTATGACCGGTACGTTGCATTGCATCGCCTCCAGGATGGGCACGCCAAAACCTTCGAAATACGACGGAAAAACCAGGGCATACGAACCAGCTACCAGTTTAGCAAGGGCTGCTTCTTCTAAATATCCCAGTAGCTTTACATCTTGCCGGTATTTATAGGTTTCCATTTTTTCCACAACCTGCTCATAGTCCCACGCCAGCCTGCCTGCAATAAGCAGTTTCATATTAGACCGTTGTCGCTTTTTAAACAAGCTGAAAGCTTTTAAAAGATTCAGCAGGTTTTTACGCGGATGTATGCCCCCAACAAAAATAAAATACTCGCAGCCATCAGCATACGTAGCTTTTATTACTTCTTTTTCTTCCCACGTTACCGGTTGAAATATACTTTTTGCCGCGCTTGAAACATTAATAATTTTCCCTTCATCCACATGGTATTGCTCCATGATATCGCTTTTTGAAAATTCTGAAACGGTTGCGATTACTGCGGCTTTTTTTAGAAACAACGGAGTATATCGCTGATAAAATATACGGTGTAAGGTTGATATAAATTTAGGATGATGAATAAAAGCCAGGTCATGAACCACCAACACCTGGGGTACCCTGGTAATAAGACTGCAAAACCCATCGGGACTTACAAAAACATCTGCTTTGTATTTCTTTAATGCCAATGGAATTTTTACATCGAACCACCAGCGAAAAGACAAAGCATGCCTCGCTTTGGGGGGCAAGACGACAGGAGTTACATTTTTTGAAAACTCAACACTTGTATCAAAAGGTCTGTCGAAGAAAAAAATAAAATGATGTTCCGGGTGATTGTTAGCCAACAGAAAAAATACTTCTCTTGTAAAATACCCATAACCTTCCAATTGTGCAGGTACCAAAAAACGTGTATTCACCGCAATACGCATGGGCACAAAGTTAGGGAGAAGTATTACCTGCTATCCCCTACATATATTGACACCTCACAACTAACAAGTCGCCACTCCCCTTTCACGAATAACCATTGACTGCTTGACCAATTGACCGATTGACCCACTGACTAATGACTAATGACTATTTGCCCTATTGCCCCATTTACTAATGACCAATAACTAATGACTATAGACCCTTCTCCCCCTCTGCCCAACTATCCATTTTACTTTCCAGTACATCCAAAGGCATAGCGCCGTCCTTTAAAATCTCGTCGTGAAAAGATGCCAGGTTAAACTTGGCTCCCAGCATTTTAGTATACTTTTCTCTTAACTCTTTGATTTTTAAAGCCCCAATTTTATAACCCAGCGCCTGGCCGGGAATGGCCATATATCTTTCAATTTCCATGGTAGCATACTGGTCACTGGCGGCTTCGTTTTCCATCATGTATTTAATGGCTGCTTCGCGTGTCATGCCTTTGGTATGGATGGCAACATCTACTACCAACCGTATTGCCCGGTGAATTTCATCTCCCAGCGCAGCCATGTATTGATATGGATCGGTATACAATCCTAACTCTTTACCCAGGCTTTCGCAATACAAAGCCCAGCCTTCCATATACGCATTGTTACCGCCAAATCTTCTAAACTTTGGCAGGGTGGTATCCTCTTGTTGCAACGATATTTGATAATGATGTCCGGGTATCGCCTCGTGCAAAAACAACGACTCCATACCCGATGTGCTGTTAAATGTTGTGGCATCCAATATAGGTACATAAAATATGCCCGGCCTACTTCCATCCGGCGACCCCGGATTATATTCTGCACTGGCACTGGCTGCCCTAAAAGCCTCTGTCTGCCTTATTTCAAAACCAGTTTTAGGCACATGATTGAACATTTTTGTTAGGTTCGGTTCAATCTTTTGGTGGATTGAATCGAATGCTTTCAATATCTCACCCGGCGATTTATAAGGCATAAATTGCTTATCAACTTTCATAAATTCAAAAAAGGCTTGCAGGTCGCCCTTAAAACCAACAGCATTTTTTACGCTGTCCTGTAGCTTTCTTATGCGGGCAACTTCGCTTAAACCAATGTTATAAATTTCGTTGGGTGTTTTATTGGTGGTAGTTAGCAACCTTGCCAGGTAACCA
Organism: Chitinophagaceae bacterium; assembly: GCA_026786345.1. Taxonomy (GTDB): domain Bacteria; phylum Bacteroidota; class Bacteroidia; order Chitinophagales; family Chitinophagaceae; genus Segetibacter. The sequence continues at coordinate 515 of JAJAYD010000330.1, read as the reverse complement.
TAAATCTTATCGCCACCGGGCAATGCCGATATGCCGGATGTACTACGCGACCTGGGCAAATATTCATTCTGTAAAAATTCGCCGAGCTTTTTGTATGAGGGTATTAACTGCTGCTGAATAACACTTTTGAAGCTGGTGGTTAACCGGTCTTTATCAGCCTGGCTAAAAGCCGCCGGCATTGTTGAAACGGGTCCATAAAACAAACTGGTGGTAACATCACTTGTTTGCATTGCCCGCATTTCGGGGATCATTTTTTGCACCAATGCTGTTGGCAGCACATTGCCAGTTTCCACTCCTTTTCTAAAATACACAATGGCACTATCGGTCCAAATTGAAAAGTGGCTTACACGCTGCAGCCAGTCGTCATAATCTTTTACAGTTTTAAATGGCTGGTTGCCGGTGCCGCTGCCCAATTGCCCAAGGGTAAGGGGTAATGCATAAAATTGGTTGGCCGGCATAAAATTGTCGTGGAAGGTTAGCCCTTCAAGGTTCATGTCCATTTCGCGTTTAAAAAT
>JAJAYD010000329.1 GCA_026786345.1 Chitinophagaceae bacterium | reverse complement strand
TCCGGTATACTTCTTTGAGATTATTATCAATTTTTTCTAAACCTTTCAATGGAGTTAAAGGGTCAAGTTTTCCGGCTAAGCCAAAATGAGGGCGGGGAGAAATGAGACCATTTATCTGAGACGTTGTAAAATGATTGAGCAAATCAGGAACATAATAATAAACACCATGCAGGTTCAAACCTTTTGCTTCAATTAAAGATTGAAAATCGGTTAAACAACAAAGGTCCACACAAACCTTAATTCTTTCATCCAGCGCTGCTAACCACCACGACATGGTACTGCCCATTGACATGCCTATGGTACCTATTCGCTTATTGTCAACATCTTCTCTTGTTTGCAGGTAGTCCAGCGCTCTGAGATTATCATACACCATCATCCCCCACATAACCTGCCCTTTCCAAAGCATGCCCTTAAACACTTCCAGTTCCGACAGTCCCCGTCGTTCACCAAAAGCCCAGCTATCTAAACATAAACCGGCATAACCTGCACGGGCAAGTGCCAATGCATAAGCAGGCTGCTGCATTTCTTTTCTGCCTTTTACGAACTCTTCTTTTCCCACTTCATACTGGCCAAAATGAGAATGATTAAATAATACCACCGGCACTTTGCCTTTGCTGTTTTTTGGCCTGGTAAAATATGCAGGTACTAACTCAATGCCATTGATGTCGAATAAAAGTTTTTCTGTAATCATTTCATCAGTCTCTTCCCTTGATATCACTTTTACCGACATAGGCCTGTGCCTGTCAGGCAGTTTACCCAGCAAGCCGTACAACTCCTTTCGTCTGTCCGCATTACTGGTGGCTGATGGTATTTCATTCGCTTTTAAGTTCATAGAGCCCTGGTTGATTGAAGAAGTTTTTGAATGACTTACACAACTGTACAAAGCAAAAACCGCTGTTGCCAGCAGCAAGCATTGTTTGGTAAAACGCTTCTTTATTTTCATTGAGTTAATCATAAAGGTGGTAGCAATATAGGTTTTCTATCGCTGTTTAACAGGAGAACATCCTGGCAAAACGGGTATCGCATGTGCATCAACCTAAGCAGTTTTTATTATACGAAGAAAAGGCATGCAATTGGATATCGTATGGCACTCACTTATACGTCAGTTTCTTTATTCAGCTTTTTTTAGCCACGCTACAGTTGCAGCTGATGAGATCGTGCAATGGCTCGATGCAAGGAACACCAACAAGGGCATAAAAATCAAGTTTATTGAAGATTTTCGGGAAGTGCTATTTCAAGGTCTTTACAAATTTTCCTGGTTGTTTTTAACTTCTTTATGCCTGGGTACAGAAGATATTTTTTTATTTCCCGGCAGAACGGCATCCTGGCAGAAGTGACTCTCAGTAACACTTAAACCAGCGGGAACAATCCGGCAGAACAGGAAAGGCTTGCTATGATTAAACTATATTTTTTAACTTCGTAAAAAGCATTTTATGAAACTTGTAATAGATTTTGAAACCATTAACGATGTCTCTAAAAAACAATGGTTAATTGACACGTTGAGATTAATGAATATAAGTTTCAATACAACAGAGAGGAGACAAACCATAGAAGAGTATAACCTGGAAATTGATGAAGCAGAAAAAGAAATTGAAAGAGGTGAATACACTACAGCAGCGGATTTAAAAAAGGAAGCTCGCTTATGGTAACAATCTGGAGCAAATCAGCAAAAAAACAACTTCAGGCTGCTTTTGATTATATAAAACACGATTCGCTTCAAAATGCTGAAAAGGTTAGAGATGAGATTATTGATATTACTATAGAACTTGTTTCAAAACCTGAAATACATCCTCCAGACAAATACAAGATTAATAATGATGGAACATACCGGGCTTTTGAACTTCATCGCTATAGAGTTTCTTACCGGGTTTTAAAAAATGAAATCAGGATTATTCGTTTGAGACATGCAAGCAGGTCTCCTTTAAATTATTGATGACATTGACGGCAAGTGCGTTAGCCGTTGTTGTGTATTCCCGCATACGGGACAGTTATGAACTACAACTTAAACGTGGATGGGCGGCTGCGGTTTCATTCGTATCTCCGCCCAAGCTGTAAAATTTGTAGCTATACATAAAAAGTAAGCATGGATAACAGCACCATTTGGTCTAAACGGGGTCTTGGTAGCTAAGCTTTGTGTGTTGGCATAAGACCCCGCGCTAAATGCCGGGGTCCGTTGGCAAACGCATATGGCCATTGAAGGAGACCCCTAAAGGACCAAAAGTTTCCGACCTGCCTGCACAATCCTTTAATTTAAAATTATTAATCTCCCTTAACCAATATATTCCTTTTTAAGAAAGTTAACTTCATAGTTGTAAATCTGAACGTATGTTATCCATCTATTTTACCTGTCAATTTGCTTTTGCAGCAATGCAATTATTTTCTACAGAACCAAAATTTGTTTCGCAAACTATTGATGATAATATCTCCATAGGTTATGGCCTTGCCTTAGGCGATGTTGATGGTGATGGTAAACCGGATATACTCCTGGCTGATAAAAAACAATTTGTTTGGTACAGAAATGGCGACTGGAAACGTTTTGTAATGGCTGACAATTTAACGGCGAGCGACAATGTTTGTATAGCTGCCCGCGACCTTGATGGTGATGGCAAAGTGGAAGTGGCAGTGGGTGCACAATGGAATCCGGGAGAAACGTCTGATTTTACAAAATCCGGATCGGTACATTATCTTATCCGGCCAAAAGATCCCACACAGCTTTGGGATGCGGTTGAATTACATCACGAGCCCACCATTCACCGGATGCAATGGGTAAAATCAGGTGAGTGCAATTTCTTTCTTGTAGTGGTCCCACTCCACGGCAGAGGCAATAAGAATGGAGAAGGTGAAGGAGTAAAAGTGATGGCGTACAAGTTCCCTAAAAACCCCCGCAGTTCATGGACGGTTACAACTGTAGACAGCTCCATGCATCTTACACATAACCTTGCCATAATGGAAAATAAAACCGGTAAAAGCACCAAAGTTTTTATTGCAGGTAAAGAAGGAGTAAAGCTTAATAAAGACTTTAGTGGGGAAGCTGGAAATGTAAATCAATTGCCAGGCATGGATCGGGCTTCCGGTGAAGTAAGAATAGGGCATCTTGGCAAACAACAATTTATCGCCACCATAGAGCCTATGCATGGAAATACAGTGGCTGTTTATATAAGCGGTCAAAATACGGTTCGCAAAGTGCTGGATGAACAGTTTAAGGATGGTCATGCGTTAGCTACCGCCGATTTGCTAAACATTGGCAGAGACCAGTTGATAGCGGGCTGGCGGATTCCCAATGTGGAGCATAAAACAGGAATTAAATTGTATGTTCCGCGAAGCAATAAGGGTGATGAATGGGATGCCTATTGGATAGACGACAATGGCATTGCTACCGAAGACCTGCAGGTACTTGATCTAAATGCAGATGGCAAACCAGACATCGTTGCCGCTGGCCGTGCTACTAAAAACTTAAAAATTTATTGGAATAAAAACTGAATAAAATTAATTGTTGCATGGTTACACTCACTGATAAACATTGTATGAGAAAAAGATGCATAAAATATACAATACAAGAGCTACCGTGTGTACACATCTTTTATGGTGTTGTCTTATCGCTTTGTACTAAAACACAACGATGATATTTAGTGAATTATTTAGGGCTAAGAGGAGGAGATCATACCAGAACGAAAATAAGAAAGAGGGCCTGGTGCCAGGCAATGGAAACTTTGGTTGAACATCGTTGTGTCACTCACTTGTACGGCAGTTTCATAACTGAGCTTTTCCCGCGCTACAGTTGCAGGTGACATTACCCTGCAACGGCGCGGCTGCATGGAAGACCAACAAGGTCGCACATCCGGGTGCATTCAAATTCTCACTGTCGTTTCCCCGTCGGGGCAATGTAATTAAGTGTAGGATTTATGCATTTTCGTTGTTCCGGATTTGTTTCGGTATCCCCTGAATAATGGTATCGTGCATACGGGGGATGTTGATCTGCCGGCTGGCCGACAGCATGAAGGTCCAGTCAACACAACGCTTAGCTATACCGGCTGTGATTGCCCCCTCAGTTGTTTGTTCATTTTCTTAAAACAGGGTTTAAAAAAGTTCTTCAACTACCTGCTCTTTTGTTTTATTAAAGTGATCAGCTATATCATGTATAATTGAAGAAAGTGTACCTAACCTGATGGGATTATGATTGGGAATAGTTACATGATGTTGCCCGCTTAATGTAGTGCTTATTCGAATATGGCTACCTGTTTGTCGTGTAACCTCATATTGATATTTCCTGTTTAGAATTTTTGTAAGTTGCTAGGCATTTATGTCTCTTGGTATTTTCTTCATGATGAAAAAACTTCTTCTTTTACCATGTGTAAACGAATAATACGTTGCTTCTCATCATCAAAATGACATTTTACTGCATCTTTTACCGCATCTATCAATTCGCTTAAAGTATCTGCTTCTGTAAAAATAGAATGCCCTAAACCTCTTGCTGTAAGACCGCCTTCTTCGCAATCTTCTACTATAAAAATGATTTCCTCCATATTCAAGATTTTATCAATCAAATTTAGCCCAAGAATCAGAACAAAAATATAAGCCTAAAAAATAGGACAAAAGCTTAATAGCAGTCTCATTCGCCCTTCCAAACACCTTGCCGCCACTGGTGTTCTTCACCAACTGCTTTTTCGCTCGTCTATTATTCAGCTTTTTACCCATGCTGCAGTTGCATGTGATAACACCCTGCAACGGTACGGCTGCAAGAAACCCTGGTAACGGCAGAAAACGAGCGGAAGAACAAACAGTACTGTAATACCTGTGATGAACAGCTAAGACCTCCAATTATTCTGCGTTCGAGTTCATTCCCGGTTACGGTACAGGCTCCCGCTTACGGGACAGGTTCTGCGGAAGACACCCGAACAACTCCATCGCTTTATTTAGCGCAGGAACATCCTGGCAGAACGGCTTTTCATTTGCCTCCGGAGTCGAAGACACAAGAAGAAAAATAATTATCATAGGCAATGATAAACGTTGAGACAGAGCCGATACCATCGGGTCTTTTAGGGCCAGTTACAATAAAGGAAATAACGGCTACCCTTTTGCATTGATGCCGGTAAAGCCGGATTACCAATGTAATGAGACCATTAAACCTTGTGTAAATTTGACCTTCTTACCACCATACTTTACCAGCCATTTCTCTTAGCTTTGCCGCCAATTATGATACAGGTTCACAGCGATTTAATGCATTTGCCACGATTTAAAAATGCTGTCATCACCATTGGTACTTTTGATGGTGTGCACCTGGGACATCAGCAAATAATCAGGCAATTAAAAAGTGAAGCAGCCAGTATTGGTGGCGAAACGGTTATCATCACTTTTCATCCTCATCCACGCATAATTGTTGGCGGTCCTTCGCCGGTAAAAATTTTAAACACGCTTGAGGAGAAAATAGAATTGCTGGATTCAAAAGGGATTGAACATGTGGTTGTCATTCCTTTCAACGAGGAATTTGCAAGCCAGGATGCGGGAGAATACATTACTAATTTTCTGGTAGCGAAATTTCAGCCACACACTATCATCATAGGTTACGATCATCGCTTTGGTAAAAACAGGCAGGGCGATTACCACCTGTTGGAGGATAGGGGCACGATCCATAATTACAGGGTAAAAGAGATACCCGAGCATGTGTTAAACGAAGTCATCATCAGCTCAACAAGGGTACGCGAAGCTTTGGTTAAGAGCGATATTGATACTGCAAACAAATACCTGGGCTATCCATATTTTTTTGAAGGGATGGTAGTAGAAGGCAATAAACTGGGCCGGACTCTGGGCTACCCGACTGCCAATTTAAAAATAGCCGAAGAAGCAAAATTAGTTCCCGGAAATGGCGTGTATGCCGTGCAGGTTAGGTTGCATAACAAAACTTATAAAGGCATGATGAACATTGGCGTAAGGCCCACAGTTGATGGCCTCAACCGAATGATAGAAGTGAATATATTTGATTTTGACCAGGACATTTATGGCGAAAAATTAAGGGTGACCGTATTGCATCACCTGCGGGGAGAAATAAAATTTAATGGATTGGATGCACTGAAAGCCCAGTTAACTCAAGACAGGAACGAAGCTTTAAAAGTGCTGAAATAGGCAGGTTGTTTTTCTCAGCAACAAAACTTATTAAGCTTGCAATCATCTTACCCTAACCAGTTGGCGGAGTTAATTACTGGCGGATTTACCGGGCCTGCTGCTCTGCTAAAAGAGAGCAGATTGTAAATAAATAACTCCGCCAACATCTTACCTTAATATTAAAACCGACCCGGATATTTTAGCAAAACCATTTTTAAGATCAATTATATAATAATACGTTCCAACTGGTAACGGCTTATTGTTGTATGTGCCCATCCATGGCTCCGAAGTTCCATTAGCTGTATGTATTAATTGGCCGTAGCGGTTAAAAACAGCAACACTTGCATCCGGGTATGTTTCCAGTGCTTCAATATTCCAAACATCATTAATGCCATCGTTATTGGGTGAGAATGCATTGGGTATTTTAATAGACTTGAATACTCTTACAAACACATTGTCGGTAGCTGATCCACAACCGTTTTGCGACACTACATGCAAAGTATAGGTTGTATCCCTGGGTGGCGTAACAACAGGGTTTAAAGAATTTACATTACTTATAAAAACGGCTGGTGTCCAAAAAAACCTGACGTTTCCACCTGTTGCTATTCCTTTTAAGCTGGCCGAATTACCCTGCAACATTTTAACATCAGGCCCGGCATGGGCAACAGGCTTTTTTAGTACGGTTACCTGTACGCTATCAAAAGCCGTGCAAACGCCATTGCTTACCACCAAAAGGTAGGTAGTTGTTGTATCTGGTGTTGCCATGGGCGAAGCAATGTTGGCGGCTGATAAGGAAGCTATTGGAGACCATGAATAAAAAGTACCCCCGGTACCATTTAGCTGTGTGCTTTGGCCCTGGCATATCGAAACATCAGCACTTGCTGTTGCAATTACTTTTGGGCGCACGGTTACAATGGTTGAGTCGCTGTTTACACAACCTTTGGCCGATGTAACCTGAACGTAATACTTGCCGGCATTCACATCCTGCAGTGGCGAAATACTCACAGACTGGCCGGTAGTATTAAAACCATTTGGTCCAACCCATTTATAAGTATCTCCGTTGCTTGCACTAAGGGTTACCGTTTCACCAATGCACTTTGGGCTGTTGTTACCGGCAACCGGTACCGGGTTTGGATTGACATTTATTAAAATGTTGTTAGAGAGTATCCTGCATGTAACTAACACTATGTTTGAACCCTGGGCCACCGCCATTCGGTAGAGATAGGTTTTAATTGAATTGGCGTTGATTTTTACCGTATAGGTATTTGAATTTGCCCCCGCAATATCAGACCATGTATCAGTATCGGTGCTTTGCCATTGGTAAAAGGTATTGGCATCTGCCTGCGAAGCAGTTGCTGTCATGGTTACAGTAGCAGTATCGCCCAGGCATAAATCTTTTATATCTGTGCCTCCTGCAATGGTGCCGGTAACTTTTGCGCCGCAGGGCCTAAAGGTAATATCGTCTAATAGCAAGTCGTTACCACATCCTCCCGGCGCATTATTGATCATTCTTATAACTACAGACGATACGGCGTCCGGTGTCTTAAAAAAAGCACCATATTGTTTCCACTCAGGTGTGGTGGTCGAAAAAATATCACCTGTTTTGTAAGTAAGTAAATTCTGTCCCGATATGGTTTCAATTAAGAAGGTAACATTCGGCCTGTTACCATTGCCGTTGCAAGATGAAGCTTTCAGAATGTTCAATATCCAGGAGGCAAATTCGTAGGTAGTTCCGCCACAAAGCCCCTGAACGGTATCTACATAAAACACACCGGGGCTGTTCGATGCATTGATGATCATCATATACCCATTGCCATCACCAGGCGTATGATCTTCATTAACAGTGTGCCAGGAGTCATTAAAGCAGGCCAAACTGGATGTGCCGATGTTATAAAATCCATCGGGTGGGCAGGAGGTTAAAAAATACCCGTAATTGGTTACTCCGGGCGCTAAAGCCAGGCCTGGGTTGGAGCCCTGGCCAAAGGTGATATTTACCACAGGATCGCCGAGACTGCCCGCACAAAGCTGGGCTTGCAACATGCCGGCCGTAAAAAATGAGGACAACGCCAATAACAGCATTGTCCGTATAATAATTTTCAATTCGTATGTTTTGCTATCAGTAAACTGCCAACAATTTAGATATTAAAACGATAGCACAGCCAAACATTATTACCTGAAATCATCTTCTGTCAGATCATCCTCTTCCTGCACCGCTCCAAAATTCATCATGCTGCCCATAAGGTCTTTAAACTCAATTTTTCCCTCAAGGGTTTTTTTACTGATGAGTGAGTAAGAAGACAATCCATGCAACACAAACTCCATCAACAAAGCATTTTCCTTTGCATTGGCACGGGGGTAATGCTTTTTTACAAAGGCATGCAAGCCATCCACCTGGTACAATGCATTTACTTTAATGGCGTCGGTACTGTCAAGCAACAGGTCTAAATGATTTCCGCTGTCAAACCACCTTGTAATGGTTTTGTACGGGTTTTCTTCTTCCTGTTTTACCTGTGTGCCTGGCTTGCCGGTTGCCTTTCTTTTTTTACTCAATTCAGGGTTGGGAAAGTATTGTATAAACTGTGTACGAATGGACTTTTCCAGCAGGTTTACCGCAACCTGGTAGGGACCTTCCTGTTCGCCTTCGTAAACCAATTCTATCTTTCCGGTTATAGCCGGAATGATACCACTCAGGTCAGTGATCCAAACCTGTGTACCTTCTTCGTTGTGTATGATTGCCCTGCGCTCTGCACTGCTTACTGCGTTTTCATAAGCCGCAATAGTTAACCTTGCACTTACGCCACTCTTCTTATCAACATATTCGTTGCTGCGGGCTTCAAATGCAACCTGTTCAATCAGCCTTTTAACCAGGTCGCTTACAGCTACTTTCTCCAGTTGTTCCGGTAATATATCGGCCTCCTGTTCGGTTATAGAAAGAGAGGTTTCCAGCGTCTTTGGATAGTGGGTAAGTATCTGGCTTTGTATCCGGTCTTTTAGCGGTGTTACTATGCTTCCCCTGTTGGTATAATCTTCAGGATTGGCTGTAAAAACAAACAAAATATCAAGCGGCATTCTTAATTTAAAGCCACGTATTTGTATGTCTCCTTCCTGCAAAATATTAAACAATGCTACCTGTATGCGGGCCTGCAGATCGGGCAATTCGTTTATCACAAAAATGCTTCGGTTGCTGCGTGGAATAATGCCATAATGGATCACCATTTCGTCGGCAAAGCTTAGTTTTAAATTAGCTGCTTTAATCGGGTCAATATCCCCAATCAGGTCGGCAACACTTACATCAGGCGTAGCCAGCTTTTCGCCATAACGTTCACTTTTGTGTATCCAGTGTATGGGTGTTTCATCAGCATGTTGGGCAATAAGATCTTTGGCAAATTTGCTCATTGGTTTTAAAGGATCATCATTTATTTCGCTGCCCGCAATGGCCGGAATGTACTCATCCAACAGGTCTACCATCTGCCGTGCCATTCTTGTTTTGGCCTGTCCGCGCAAACCCAAAAACAAAATGTTATGACGGCTCAACAAGGCTCTTTCAGTGTCCGGTATTACCGTATCGTCGTAACCAATAATACCAGGAAAAGGATTTTCTCTGCTCTTGATTTTCACAATCAGGTTTTCCCTGATTTCTTCTTTAATGCTTTTTGATTTATAACCACTTTTAATTAATTCTCCCAACGTCTTAATCTTCTGAATATTCATTATTATTTTTTTGTTATCAACTATAAAATATCGCCCGGCATCCTTGCGTCGCACTCTTGTACTTTTTGTTTTCTATTGAAAAAAGTGGAAGCGTAAATTGACGGGTCTTTGTTAAAAAAGTAAATGGTCTAAATTACAACAGCCAGCAAATCGTATGGCTCAATAAAAAGCCTCCGCAACAATTAATAAACTGTTTTGCGTTTGCCGCTTTCAAAATCTTTAAATATAAATGCGCCCAATTTGTCAAGCGAAGCAAAGAAAGCTTTACCATGATTGGTTTCTGTAAACTCGGTAACAAAACGTTGCAGGTAAGGGTCGCTTGCAATCATAAAGGTGGTGATCGGAATTTTTAATTTCTTGCATTGCGCCGCAAGGTTAATACACCGGTTCACTACTTTTCTATCGAGCCCAAAGCTGTTTTTGTAATAACGCTTTCCAATTTTTAAACACGTGGGTTTACCATCGGTAATCATAAAGATCTGCTTGTTAGGATTTTTTCTTTTCCTCAGCAAATCCATTGCAAGTTCAAGACCTGCCACGGTGTTGGTGTGAAAAGGTCCCACCTGTAAATAAGGCAAATCTTTAATCTCAATAGTCCATGCATCGTTACCAAAAACAACAATATCAAGGGTGTCTTTAGGGTAGCGGGTGGTGATTAATTCACTCAACGCCATGGCTACTTTTTTAGCAGGTGTTATCCGGTCTTCCCCATATAGAATCATACTGTGGCTAATGTCTATCATCAACACAGTGGAGGTCTGGGTTTTAAAATCAGTTTCCCTGATCTTCAGGTCATCTTCCTGCATTTGAAAACTTTCGATACCATGATTAATCTGGGCATTACGGATACTTTCCGTAAAGTCAATATGCTCCAGTGTGTCGCCAAAAGTAAAGGGCCTTGTTTCCGGATTTATTTCATCGCCGCCGCCGGGTTTGTATATTTCGTGATTGCCTTGTTTGGTTTTTTTCAGCTTACCAAAAATTTCTTCCAAACTGCTCTTGCGTATGCCCTGTTCAGTTTTGGGCGTAATAGAAATTTTGCCACTACCGGGGTCCTCATCTATGTAACCCTTTTCTTTAAGCTCATCCATAAAATCCCCCATTCCATACTCATTGTTCGTTAGCTCGTACTGGCGGTCCAGCTCATTCAACCATTTCAGGGCTTCAGCTACATCGCCGCTGGTATAAGTAAGCAATTGCATAAATAAATTCAGCAACTGGTCAAACTTCGACTTACCGTCGGCATTGGGATCAAATTTTAAAAATCTATGTCCTAAAATAATTTCAATTTCGTTAAAAGCAACGATATGATGTTACAACATTTAAGCCAGCATAAAGTTTTGACGAAGCTGTCTTTGCAATTGCTTAAAAACGCCTCATTTGTCAGTAGCCCCGTTATTTTGACCACTGCCAGATTTGAACTTTGTGTTTAGGTGAGTGGTTAATTTTTGGCAATCCAAAAAAGTTCTTTGAAAATGACATGGTATAAAATGAATGTATTCAAATTAAAACTTGTTTTTACACCGAAGGGTTTCAAATTGAATAGCCGTAGGTAACCCTTACGGATAGCAAGAAATAAATTTGTAAACAACCCCGAAGTGGGTTGAATAATAAAACATCTGGAAGGAAGAATTCAACCCTTTCAGTTGTGATATTTGGTTTGCTTTTTTCGCCGGTTACACTGGCGGCTATTTAAATTAAAGCCTTTCAGACTTAAACCTCTCATCTTTTTTAGAATTACGATTAGATTTACAACCTCTATTAAAACAAAAAAGTGCTATAACCAATCGGTCACAAAATGTGTGATTGCCTCACAAAAAAGCCCGCCGATTTTTTAATTGGCGGGCTTTCTGAAACAACACTCTTTATTTTATCTGTAACTGGCCCCGGTGTCTGGAGTTGTTGTATTATCAGACTTTGCAGCAGGTTGAGAATCAGTAATGATATTTCCGTTCTTTTCTATTGCACCAGGTTTAGTATTGAACATCGTTTCCATCCTGGCCACCACTTGTAGCAATTCTTCAGTGGAGCGTTTGTCATAGGCCATCCACTCTGCTTTACTTCCTTCCAAAGCATTATAGAATTTCATTTGTTGCTGTAGATCGGTTTTGACAGATTTCAATACTTTATCTCCCAAAGTTTTATGCTCGGCCCTCATACATGCCTCCAGGAACGAGAGAGAATTACGGTTGTGCTGGTTGCCCCTGCTGATCATGCCATAGGCAAAATTTTCCTGCAGCATAGCATTATCAACTTTGTCCAAAATCTTTCTTGCTTCTTCTTTCCTGTTTTTAACGGAAAGATCAAACGCCAACTCTGCATATGCCGACCGGATAGTATTAAGGTGACGCCTGTTTTCTTCATCAAAATAAACTCCCGGTTTATCAGCACTTCCAAAAGCAAACTTGTTGGTCAGTTTGTCCTTCATGTAATCGGTATTAACCTGCTCGTTCACTACCGGAACAAAGCGGTAGGTTAAGCCATCTTTACGCAGGTATTGCCCAAAACCCAGCTCGCCAAACTGCGACGTAAAATAAATGGGACGCTTCCATTTGCTGGCCGCCATTACATTCAATACTGCCAGGTCATTTTTCATTAAAAGATCTTTTGGAATGTCAAATCTAACTTCTGGTACCACAGTGTCGGCAGCACCTACCGTACCATTACTCTTTACTAAATTCTGGTCAACAGGTATGGATACTTTATGAACCGGGAAGGTATTGATCATATCGTTTGCACCGGTGGCTACCATTTTGCCTGGATCATCGCTACCCACAAAATTTTTCATCAGGTCGTACAATTCAAAATACTGGTTATCTGACACGCCGGGCAATGCACGGTACCGTATGTAATCTCTTTTACGTCCCTGTATTTGTTCAGGAGACCAGATTACATCGATAGGGTCACTTTGGTTTACCTTATAACGCATCTGGTTAATGTACCAGTCAATACCCAATAAACTATAGTTGATTACCCTTATATCCGGCCTGATCCCTTCAACCTCCTGCGCATACCAAAGAGGGTAGGTGTCGTTATCGCCAAAAGTGAATAAGATGGCATTGGGCGCACAGCTTTCCAGGTAGTCTTTAGCAAGATCACGGGCGATGGTTTTTTTACTACGATCATGATCGTTCCACTCCTGCGCACCCATTAAAACAGGCACAGCAAGCAGGCAAACCACTGTAGCAAGATTGGTTGCTAAACTTCTGCTTAATTTTTTGC
>JAJAYD010000328.1 GCA_026786345.1 Chitinophagaceae bacterium | reverse complement strand
TCTAAACTGCCGGCTACCAAAAAAAACCTGGTTATTGTATTTCTTCCAAAAACTCTTTTGATAGGGGCTTGGAAATAAAATCTACAACGGCATTAAACGATTTGGCTCTTTTGTAATCTTCGGGATCGACGGTGGAGGATAAAATATAAATGCGCGGTAGCCTGGAGAATGAAGATTTGATGTGTTCCAATTCTTCTAAAAAATCCCAGCCATTCATAACCGGCATATTAATATCGAGAAAAATAATTTCGGGTATGTCTTCGCCTTTGGCTGACAATTCGTTTAAGTAATCAATGGCATATTTTCCATTTTCGCATGAAATTACTTTATCGGCAAAGGCGCTCATGGTAATGATTCGATCGCATACCAATATGGTTATTGGGTCGTCTTCGACCAACAATACATTTTTGTATCTGGACATGTATTTTTTCTTAGGATTTGAAAAAAACTTTAAATATAGTGCCTTTCCCCGGTTCGCTTTCTACCTCAATATTGCCTCCCATTGCCATTACCTGCGATTTGGTCATGTACAATCCAAGGCCTTTTCCTTCCTTTGATACATGAAAACGCTGATAAAGTCCAAATAGTCTGTCGCCGTATCTTTTTAAATCAATTCCGAGTCCATTATCTGTAAAGCTGATTACAATCCAACCATTTTGCCGGTACGATTTTACTTTAAGAACCGGTGAACGCTCCGGCGAACGATAGCGAATTGCGTTGCTTAACAGGTTAAGAAATATGCTGTCGAGGTGTATTTTATTGTATTCGATTGTAGGTACTTCTGAAAAATCTGCTTCGATTGAACCGTTTTGCTCCAGCAAAAGGTTTTCAATGTTAGACCGTGTTGCATTAAAAATATCCGGTAAAAACAGTTGTTGTTTTTCGATGTTGTTATTTGATTTTATAACCAGCACATTCACCAAATCGTTTAAGGTGCTGTTCAATTGCAGGGTTGCTTCTTCGATCTTTTCAATTAGTGTTTGATTAAAGAAGTCAGCAGTGTTTTCGCGGTTATAAAGACCCAGCAAACTTATAAGGTTTGCCACAGGGGCTCTTAAATTATGAGAGGTAATAAAAGAAAACTGCTGCAGGTCCTGGTTGTTTCGTAACAGTTCTTCTGTTAACGCTTTTTGTTCTTCTTCTATCTTTTTCTTATCGGTTATGTCTTTAATAATGGTTGAAATAACATTTTTGCCATTTACATCTTTCATGTTTAGCGAGGTGATTTCGGCAAAAATGATTCGCCCATATTTATTACGAATAATTACTTCGCCAATAAATCTTCCGGTTTTTAATCGTTCCGATATCATTTCGCCAATGGATGGCGATGCTATATCGAACAAGTCGTTCATATTAAGCTCAGTGATTTGGGTAGTGGTATAGCCCAACAATTTGCAGAAAGAGGGATTGGCTGAAATAATTTCTCCGTCCTCGAGTGATAGTATAACACCATCAATGCTATTATCGAAAAGGGATTTAAACCTGCTCTCCATGGTTTGCAAAGCAAGCATAGCCATTTTGCTATCTGTAATATCCTGCATGGTAACCTTGAAATTTTCGGGTTTACCCTGCTCATTCTTTACTGCGGCACCAATGGTTAAGATTATTTTCTCCTGACCCTGTTTGGTTATGATGCGATATTCTGCATTGAAGTCAGTAAGTTCCGTCATTGCCTGGCGTGCCTGCGTTATAACCCTTAGCCTGTCATCGGGGTGAATGATACTCTCCAGCGATAGAAAATTGAACTTTTTAAATTCATTTACTTCCAGCCCTAAAATCTCGTAAAACTCATCGGAACAGAAAAACTGTTTGGCTCTAAAATCGTATTCGAGATAGCCGAGTTTGGCAATTTTTTGGGATGTTTTTAAACGTTCTGTATTGGCAGCAAGCTCTTCAGTAAGTTTTCGGCGGTCGGTTACATCTCTTGAGTTTAAAACAATGCCTTTTATGGAGGGATCGTTTAATAAATTGGTAATGGTAGACTCAACCCAGAAAAGTTGCCCGTCGTCGTTGATATAGCGATAAGGCCCCACCAAAATTTGTTTGGCGCCCGAAATAATGAATTGACTGAATGTATTCTTTATTTGCGCTGCATCTGATTGATGAACCTGGTCAAAAACGTTTTGCCCATATTTTGTATCGGGGTTAATACCCATTATTGTTTTTACCGTTGGGCTTGCATAGATGAGTTCGCCCTTGTCGTTAATGATCCATATCATATCACCACCGCTCTGCACCAAACCTTTAAAACGCTGCTCAGAAAGTGAGATGATCTCTTCAGCTTTTTTACGGCTGGTAATATCGCGAAGGCTTACCAAAATGCCCTGCACATACTTATTGGTAAACATGTTTTTCCCCTTCAGCTCAATCCAAATGTATTTGCCGTTACGGTTCCGCATTCTAACGTCGATATTTTTTTCGCTGTTAGGACTAATCAAAACTTCAGCAAATTTTGCAATGGCTGCCTGCAAATCTTCTTTAATCATGTAATCAATCGCCCTGGTGCCAATGAGTTCCTCAGCAGTATAACCCAATACATTTGTTATGGAGGGAGAACTATAGGTTATGTTGGTAGCCTCGTCTGTAATTAAAACGGCATCGAACGATTCCTGGATGATTGTTTTAAAACGCTCCTCACTTTCCTTAACCTGCAGTTCAGCCATCTTGCGTTTGGTAATATCAGTTGACGTAATGAAAACGCCTGATATCTCGTTATTTTGATCGAAGAGGGGCCGGTAAATGTGGCTGAAAATATGGTTAACATTCTCCGGATCTGTAAAGGAAGTTTCTTTTTCCATCTGGTCTCCTACGAACACCTTTTCAAAAAGATTGATCGTTGCCTCTACTTCCAATACGCCCACAAGATCTAATACTGAAATACCTGATTGCAGTTCCTGCTTATAGAAATAAGGACTATGCTGTTGAGCTGCCCTGTTGTAGGCTACAATTCGTAAGCGACTGTTTAGAATGATGAAAGATTCATCGGTGTTGTTTAGCAGCAACGACAAACGCTGTTCAGCCTGGATAAGCGCAAAGTCAGCTATTTTTTTAGATTGAATGTTGCGCAAATTCATTACCACCGCCTGCACATTGGGATTATCCAATAAATTGCTGCTGTAGTTTTCAATCCATATCCATTTCCCTTCTTTATTCTTTACGCGATATTCTATTGAAAATGGCTTTTCGCTGTGTTGCTTAACTTTTTTAAACCAATCTACAACAGCATCTTTCTCATCAGGATGCACCATTTCGAGGCCGCTCTTTCCTACCAGCTCAATTGAATCGAGACCTAAAATATTTTTTATGGTAGTGCTAATGAAGATTAATTCAAAATCGGCATTGCAAAGCTGAAACGCGTCTGTTGAATTTTGAATAAGGGTTTTAAAAAGATCTTCGCTTTGGCGAAGCTTTTCATCCGTTTCGTGCTTTTCCGTACTTTCAAAAACACCTATTCCAACGCCAATAACCAATCCCTGTTTGTTTCTTAGCGGGTTGAACTCAAAGTCGAACCAGATAGGTTTTGATGGTAGAAGAGAAACCTTTTTTGAATACTTTATTTGAAAACCCTCAAAGGACTTTTCGAGATTGCTTAAAAAATCTATTTTCCGGGACCCCTGTAGCACATTGAAGAATGAGGCTCCTTCATAAACAGTTCCTCCTAAATAAGTTTGGTGAAAGGCTTTGTATTTTTGATTGAAGATGATGATCTTACCTGATTTATCGAGAACCAAAAACCCGTCGTTAGCACCGGCCAGAAAAGCTTCGAGGATATTTTCTGACGAAAAATCTGAAATGATATGTAAGCTAGCCAAATTAGTATTCATAGAGTTGGTTCAAGAGAATGGGGGGTCTTAACGGGATAACGAATAATCGTGATTAAAAATATTTTTATTTAAACCTTTCTTTAAAAATTAAAATTTATTTTCCTTCTAATGAATTTGTAATCAGTTTATAATATAAAAATATAATGCAATTTCTTTATCAATGTTGCTTACCCATTTTGCAACATACCGATTAAACTTTAAACTCTGAAAAATCCATAACCAATTTGTTTAATGGTAACGAAAATCAAACCTGCAAATTCTAAACATGCATCCATATCAAAGGTTTGTATTCAAGTGATAATGATTGAAAAGATGATTATTCTGCCTGGTTTTTTTCTTCGACCACCACAAGGTCAACTATATCCACACTCATCGGAAGGGACCCCACTTGTACAATGGCTCTCTTTCCTCTTATTTCTTTTACCTCACCAACCTGGTAATTTTTTTTAAGTTTTACCCTGGAGCCAATTACAATAGCAGCCTTCAGTTCCTTGTACTTACCCTCAACTTTTTTAGCCATTTTATTGGTTTGAAGCTCAGCTTTCTTATCACTAAAGATGGTCTGCATTTGCCTGATCACTTCGTTTTTATCATCCGCCTTGCGCCAGTCGAAAATAATTTGCTTCAGTTTCCTTTCCATATCTTTTAAATAGGCAATCCGCTCTTCACTGACCTGGTTTTGTTGCCTTAAAATTTCAACTTGTTGCCGGTGCTTTTCTTTATCCATTACAACGGTCATCTCCTTTTTCAGCTGCTCATTTTCTTTAACCAGTTTTAAAAGATCCGCTTCTTTTACTTCCAGGTCCCGCAGGTCTTGCTCCGTTCTGTTCAACAGCTTATCCAGGGTAAAGTGATCTTCGTCCACCAGTTTCCTTGCTTTTTTTATTAAATGTTGAGGCAACCCAATTCTTTCAGCAATTGAAAAAGTATAGCTGCTGCCAGGTTTGCCAATAATAAGTTTGTACATAGGTAACAGGTTCTGCTCGTCGAAAGCCATGGCTCCATTGATGATACCTGCCACTTTATTGGCCATCACTTTTAAATTGAGATAGTGTGTGGTTACAATGCCTATTGATCTTTTATGTGCAAGCTCCTCCATAATAACTTCGGCAAAAGCACCACCCAGGTTGGGATCGCTGCCACTACCCAACTCATCAATAAAAAAGAGCGTTTTACCACTGGCTACGTCCATAAAATGCTTCATATTTTTTAAGTGACTACTGTAAGTACTCAACTCAAATTCAAGACTTTGGGTATCGCCAATATGAATCATCAATTGTTTAAAAATGCCCATTTGCGACGATGGATGTACCGGGACCAACAATCCACTTTGCACCATAATTTGCAACAGCCCAACCGTTTTAAGGGTTACGGTTTTGCCCCCGGCATTAGGGCCACTAATAACAAGGATGCGGTTTTTATCGTCTAATGTTATAGAAACAGGTATGGTAGTTTTACCCGATTTTTTGTTGTAGAGGTAAAGCAGCGGATGAAACGCATTCTTTAACTCAATATGGGCCTTGTCAAGCACCATCGGAAACTCGCCGTTTACATCTATGGCAAATTTGGCTTTGGCCCTGATAAAATCATACTCACCCGCAACAACATGATAGGTTTTTAATACCTCGGCATACACCGAAAGGTTGGCAGTTAGCTGGCGCAGAATTCTAAGGACTTCTCTGCGTTCTTCGTTTTCGAGGCTGTAGATTTCATTGTTGAGTTCAATAGTTTCTTCCGGCTCTATAAAGGCAGTTTTACGGGTATCGCTTTCACCATGTAAAATGCCTTTCACCTGCCTTTTATGTTCGGCAAAAACAGCCACTACCCTTCTGCCATTGCTAAAACTTTCTTCTATGTCCGTAGCATATCCGGATTTATTCAACTTAGCAATTACTCTTTCGAATACCCTCCGCAACTCATTTCTTCTGCGGAACAAACTCATTCTTATTTTTTGAAGTTCGTCCGAAGCATTGTCTTTTACAACGCCTATTTCGTCGAGCACCTCATCCAACAAATCCAATATTTTTTTCTCGAAATAAGTGTTTTCGATAACTTTTGCCAGGGCCGGATAGCCAACCCGCCGTTCATTATCGAACCACCTGAAAATTGATTGAACGCTGGTAGCCAGCTTACGTATCTGAACAAATTGATCGCCCGATAAAACCGCTCCGGGTATGGATAGCAGCTTTAAATCTTTTTGAAGATTTAAGACATAATCGTTGGGAAAGTATTGGGCATGCTGAACTATTTGCTTGTACTCATGACTTTGTTGTAATTCAACATCAATAAAGTCTTTACGGGTGTGTATACGTAAATTGGCAGCTTTATTTTTTGCATATTCACTTTTACAATGCTCCTCTAAAAGAATTTTTATCTTATCAAATTCCAATTGAACTGCTGCTGATTCCGGGAATAATTTCATAATACCTACGCCTGGGCGAATGCTGTTTTTGGCAAAAATAAGCTATGGTACCTGTATAGAATTATCTTGATTTGGACAAGAAGTTTATGCCGGTATTTTAGTGGTAACACGCTTACTCATTATTGTTTAACACCTATTAATTTTTCGAGCACATGAACCACTATCGGGCATATTTGTGAATTGGCTAAAGTTAGTTGCGGTCGTTTTAAAAGTACGTCTTCGGCAGTGTAAGGATACCGGGCACAATCGCTGGGTCTGTCGTCATAAATGCCGCAATAATTATCGGCTCCTAAAAATTGACATTGGGTTGTTTTATTTACGTAGTCGCCATCGTTGTCCAATCGCAAATAGGTCTCAATAAAATCCCCTTCCTTCATTTTCAGGCGCTTACTTATTCGTTTTATGTCAGGAGTTTTAAAGCGTGGCGAATGATTGCGGCAACAGTTTCCACACTGCAGGCAATCTATTTTCTCGTACGCCTCTTCATCAAGATCGGGAAGCTTTTTTAGAACCTCATTCTTATTGGCTCTCTGCAAAAAGTTTTTATACTGCTTTTGATGTTCTTCAGAAGTCTTGCGCCAGTTGCCTAAATTTATTTCAGTCATTGATTTTGTAAAAGTAAATATTATTTAATTGCTGCTAACAGTTATGGGGTGCACCCCAGATTGTTGCTGTTGGTCAGGCGACCAACAGCGGCGCAGCAGGTCGTTGGCGGTCGCCTGACCGCCAACAGGTCTCCATTGAGGTGCGACAATTTAAGATGCACCACTGTTATGCCGACAAAGTGATTGCTACCTCTGCAAGTGTGACGTAGCAGGCTGCAAGAATGATCCTATGGAAAACGACCGCTGGTACCCCAAAAAAAATCCTTCGGAATACACGAAGGATTGTATAAGTCAGGCATTAAAATTATGTTACACCAGCGCCAGTTCCAGTACTTGCTGCATGGTTTTTACGTAATGAAAGTCTACTCCCTTAATAAAAGTGCTGTCAATTTCCTGCACATCTTTTTCGTTTTGCCAGCACATGATTATTTCTTTTAGTCCGGCACGTTTAGCCGCCAAAACCTTCTCCTTAATACCACCTACCGGTAATACCTGGCCACGCAAAGTAATCTCGCCTGTCATGGCCAAATAGGGTTTAACCCTGCGATTACTAAAGGCGCTTGTAAGGGAGGTTAGCATGGTGATACCTGCACTCGGACCGTCCTTTGGCACGGCACCTTCGGGCACGTGTACGTGAATACTTTTTTTGTTGAACAACTCGGGATCGATACCATATTTTTTGGCATTGGCTATAAGATAACTCAGGGCTGTCGAAGTACTTTCCTTCATTACATTGCCCAGGTTACCTGTAAGTTTCAGGTCGGGTTTGCCATCGGCCAAAATGGTTTCAATAAAAAGTATATCGCCGCCAACATAGGTCCATGCAAGACCAACGGCCACGCCAGCCATATTTGCTGTTTTGTATATCTCATTACTGTACCGCGATGAGCCCAATATTTTTTCAACATCGGACACTGCAAGGGTGGGTTTTACTTTTCCCTTTACGGCCATTTCTTTAGCCATAAAACGCATAATGGAAGCCAGTTGCCTGTCCAGTTCCCGTACGCCGCTTTCTCGTGTGTAGCTTTCAATAATTTTTTCTAAAACCTTGTCCGATACTTTAAACTTTCCAATTTTTAAACCATGCGCTTCAAATTGTTTTGGCAGCAGGTGTCTTTTTGCAATCTCAACCTTCTCTTCAATAGCATAACCACTCAGGTCAATAATCTCCAAACGATCTCTTAACGCAGGTTGTATCTGATTTATATTATTTGCTGTCGCGATGAAAAGCACTTTGCTCAGGTCGTACTCCAGCTCGAGGTAATTATCGTAAAAGCTATTGTTTTGTTCGGGATCCAACACCTCGAGCAAGGCACTGCTGGGGTCTCCACGATGATCGTTACCAATCTTATCAATCTCATCGAGGATCATTACAGGATTGCTGCTTTTTACCTTGCGTATGTTTTGAATGATACGACCAGGCATAGCACCGATATATGTTTTCCGGTGACCTCTTATTTCACTTTCATCATGCAGTCCACCCAAACTTACCCTTACATACTTACGCGAAACTGCATTGGCAATACTGCGTCCAAGGGAGGTTTTACCTATACCGGGAGGTCCAATAAAACAAAGGATCGGGCTTTTCATATCGCCCTTTAATTTTAGAACCGCCAGGTATTCAAGAATGCGTTCTTTTATTTTGGTCATTCCGTAATGGTCATTGTCCAAAACTTCCTTGGCCTTTTTAAGATCATAGCTATCCTGTGTATACTCTTCCCACGGAAGGTCCAGCAACAGGTCCAGGTGGTTGTACACTACAGAATAATCTGGCGTGCTGGGGTGCATCCGTTCCAGTTTTTCTATACCGGATTTAAACATATTTCTGGCAGC
>JAJAYD010000327.1 GCA_026786345.1 Chitinophagaceae bacterium | reverse complement strand
GGTTTAAGTATTCCGCAGGACACTTTAATCTAAAATGGTTGCAGGACTGTGTCCGGTAAAATAAAGGTTGTATAAAATAGTATTGCGATTTCATTAGCCGTAAAAAACGATGGCAACCCGTTATTGCTTTAGAAGATTGTAGGTGAAGTACACAAAACGCTGACAACTTATTGATTGATGTTCGTGGAAAGCAAACAGAAAGTATTTTAAAAGAAACCTTCAAAACACCTCTAAAAAAATAACAGCCGCTTATCTTTCACCGTATCTATACGAAGCATTTTATAATCTAAAACATAATTTTGGTATACCCGCCAGGGTGCTTTATTGCCTTGACTGGGAAATGTATGGGCTGATCTGTTAATGTATCCTGAGTTAAGATTGAGCAGTGGAATGGGTGTTAAACCGGCTTCAATAATTTTTGCCTGGCAGGCTTTGTAATGATGCTTTTCCAAATACTTCAAAACCCGGGAAATGTATTCGCTTGTAAGGTCGCTTTTCAATGTCCACGAAGCATTGGTATATCCAATAAAAACAAAGAAGTTCGGCAGGTCGCTTAACATTAAACCTTTGTAGACTAAAGATTTGGAAACATCAAATGGTTTAGAATCGATTAGAATTTTGACGCCTCCAAAAGCTAATAAATTAAGGCCTGTTGCCGTAACAATGATATCCGCTTCTATGCTTTTACCGGATTTTAATAAAATTCCATTTTTTGTAAATCGGTCTATGTGGTCGGTAACGATGGATGCTTTTCCACTTTTGATGACTCTAAAGAAATTTCCGTCGGGGGCTATACAAAAACGTTGCTCCCATGGATTATAGTTTGGTATAAAATGAGGGTCGATGGGAAAATCGCCCAGCTTTTTTTTAGCTCCATTAATAATGAATTTTTTCATTCGTTCCGGAAACGATCGGCAAAGATTCAAAAAGACGATTCCAAACAGTATATTTTTAACACGGATAAGTTTATGCCCCACCTTTCTCGGGAACATACGTTTCAATAAGGCAGCCGTCTTATCTCTGTTGGGTAAAGCGCCAATATACGTAGCCGATCGTTGCAACATGGTAACATGTGCGGCTTCGGCGGCAAGCTCGGGCACTATGGTAACAGCGGTAGCTCCACTACCAATAACAACAATATTTTTATTAGTATGATTTAAATTTTTTGGCCATTTTTGAGGATGAATGATTTCGCCCTCAAAATCTGATTGGCCTTTAAATGCCGGCGTATAGCCTTCGTGGTAGTTATAATAACCACTGCAACAAAAGATAAAACTACAGGTGTAAACTGTTTCTTGCCCGGTCACAGTGTTTGAAGTAGTTACCGTCCACAATTTATCTTTTGTATTAAAGTTGTAGGAAACAGCACGTTGCTGATACCTGATGTTGTTTGTTACATTGAACTCATCGGAGGCTTCATTCAGATATTTTAAAATAGAAGGCGCATCAGCAAAAGATTTTGGGTTATCCCATGTTTTAAAGGAGTAACCAAAAGTATACATATCAGAATCTGAACGAATTCCGGGATATTTAAACAAACTCCAGGTACCACCAGGTTCGTCCCGTGCTTCTAAAATAATATATGTTTTACCAGGGTTTTTTCTTGATAAATGACACGCAGCTCCTATACCCGACAAACCAGCTCCAATTATAATAATATCGGCATGCGTAGCAATCATCTATTTATTTTATTACTAAAGATATTGCCGGGCGTTTCATAATGGCAAAGGCCATAATTCCAAACTGAAGTATAGGCCATCATAAGCTCTTGGGATCAACAATCTTAAGTTCATCAATATTGTTAAAATCCTTATCGCTCGTTAAAAGGGTGAGGTTATGAACGATAGCCGTTGCAGCAACGAATGCGTCTGGTGTTTTTACTTTTTTGCTTCGCCTGATCTTCACGCAATGCGTTGCTACATCCGCAGAGAGCGGCAAAATATTAGCATCATCTATAAATGCCCGGATGATTGTTTCCTTGCTTTTGTCGGGACTAATCCACGACAAGGCTTCAATTTCGGTGATGATAGAAATATTGGGTTTATGGTCAATTACATCAGCGACAAAATCCATGGCCCTGGTGGAAAATGACCTGGAAAAATAACTTGAAATCACGTTGTTATCGATTAAGTATTGTTCCATTCGTCACGCATTGTTTGAGTATGTTCATCAAAACTTTTGGCATCCTCCTTCGAGAACACCCCCCTATATTTATCTAAAAGTCCCGACCTCGCAGGGCTCAAATTTTCCTTCAGCACTTTTATCAGGTTTAACTCCTCTAACTCATGTATAAGCCCGAAGGCTTTTTGGTTGATAACCTGTATAACTATTGTATAGTCCATAATGAGAAATATTGAGAGATTAGCGTTTGACTTGTATGACATCCTATGCAGCATTGAAAATACCGTTTTTTGCCGGCTCGTTACGTTTTTTGAAATCAGAGGCAAATGAAAATCCGGCATGTGTCGTTTCACCCGGGTGGTTTAAGTATTCTGCAGAACTCTTAAAACTAAAATGGTTATAGGACTATATCCGGTAAAAGAAAGGTTGTACAAAAATGTTATTGCTCTTACATTAGCCGAAAAAAACAATGGCAACACCTTTTCGCTTTAGAAGATTGTTAGTCAAGAACGCCAGAAGCGGAAAAAAATATCTATCCGGCAGCTATACTTGAAGGAACCATTATGAACATCTGCGTTTCAACCGACATTTATTTCGGCGGAAAGAATAAATAAGCCATTCCGTATTCAAAAAAAAATTAGACAAAATGCTGAGATACCTCCTCCTTCTTAAAAATTGTTATCTTTAAATACATGAAAATTAATACATGAAAAGACAAGCAATCATTGACCGTACAATAAAAGCTATCAATCAGTTACCAGAAGAAAAAGCTGAAGAAATTTGCGCATTTGCCGACTTAGTAAGCAAACGTTTTGAAGAATACCAATTAAATCAGGGAATTCAAAAAATGGCCGCTGAAAGTAAAGCATTTTCATTTTTAAACGACGAAGAAGACTTGTATTCCATAGCTGATTTAAAAGAAGTGTACAATGGCTAAAGGCGACATTGTCCTTGTAACCTTTCCATTTACAGACCTTACCGGCAGTAAACTACGACCAATAGTTGTACTTGCAGAAACCATTGTTGACCTTACCGTTTGTTTTGTTACTACTTAAATTGGTTGGCAAGAACCGACAGATGTTTTACTGATACCAAACTTAGAAAACAGACTTAGAAAACCATCCATTATAAGTACACGTAAAATTGCAACCCTTGATAGGTCACTGGCAAAAGGGCTTCTTGGCAACCTCTCCAAAATGTAACTGTCTGACCTCGATAACAAACTTAAACTCTTATTTCAGTTATTTTAATAAGCCCTTTGTCCTGCTGGGTTCTCCTTCATAAGCTTTTGCGCACCAGCCAAGGGAACCCGGCA
The DNA here is from genome assembly GCA_026786345.1 of Chitinophagaceae bacterium. Taxonomy (GTDB): domain Bacteria; phylum Bacteroidota; class Bacteroidia; order Chitinophagales; family Chitinophagaceae; genus Segetibacter. The sequence continues at coordinate 1,447 of JAJAYD010000327.1, read as the reverse complement.
TGGGAGACGTAAACACCAAAATTATGTCTACCAGATTGTACGTAAAAAATAAAAATGATGGTTTGCTGGTTTAAGTGTTCCAAAGGACACTTAAATTTAAAATGGTTGCTAGAGTGTGTCCGGTAAAATAAAGGTTGTGCAAAAATAGTATTGCGCATACATTACACGTAAAAAAACAATGAAAACCCGTTTTCACTTTAAATGATGGTTGGTGGACAAGACAATAAAGGCGGAAAAGTTATGTAAGGATTATAAACAAACTTTCAAGATGAAATACGTTCATTCAGATGACACACTGGATCCGGCCGACTGGTCGGAAATGAGGGCGCTTGGCCACCGGATGGTTGATGATATGATGGATTACCTGCAGCATATTGGGAACGATCCGGTTTGGCGACCAATACCTGCTGAAATAAAGAGCTCGTTCGATTCATCGATACCCATGGAACCAACGCCTGTGCAGGAAGTGTATGACGCTTTTAAAGAAACTATTCTTCCTTACAACAAAGGCAACATACACCCCCGCTTTTTTGCATGGGTGCAGGGTACCGGCACACCCATGGGCGTACTGGCCGAAATGCTGGCAGCAGCTATGAACCCCAATGTAGCCATAGGAGAACACGCAGCTATGTATGTGGACAAGCAAGTGATCAACTGGTGTAAGCAAATGATGAACTTCCCGGCTTCGGGTACCGGCATTTTGTTGAGTGGTGCCTCTATGGCCAACATTACCGCCCTAAACGTGGCAAGAAACAGCCAGTTGAAAAAGAATGTTCGTAAGGAAGGCATACATGCAGTGGATGGACAAATGACCATGTATTGCTCAACGGAAACACATAGCTGCCTGCAGAAAGCAGCCGAAGTTTTAGGCTTGGGTACCGACTCAATTAGAAAGATAACAGTGAACGACGCTTACCAAATAAACCTTGACGAATTAGTAAACACAATAGAAGCTGATAAAGCCAAAGGCCTCGTGCCATTTTGTATAATAGGCAATGCAGGTACAGTAAATACAGGTGCCATAGACCCACTGTATGAACTGTTGGCCGTTTGTAAAAAGTACGATCTCTGGTATCACATAGATGGAGCTTTTGGGGCGCTGGCTAAATTGGTACCCGGGTACAGGCAGCCTTTGCGGGCAATAGAAGCGGCCGACAGTGTAGCATTTGACTTACACAAATGGATGTACATGCCGTACGAGATAGCTTGTGTGTTGATAAAAGATGGAAAGGCACATCGCGACTCTTTCTCAGTTACACCCAGCTACCTGCTACCTGAAAAAAGAGGCCTCGCCGGCGGCCCCGACCCGGTTAATAATTTTGGAATGGAATTGTCCCGGGGGTTTAAAGCATTGAAGGTTTGGATGTCGCTAAAAGAACATGGCCTGGCAAAATATGCCGCCATGATTGAAAAGAACATCAATCAATCTTTCTATTTGGGTAGCCTT
>JAJAYD010000326.1 GCA_026786345.1 Chitinophagaceae bacterium | reverse complement strand
CCAGTGAAGCATCCTGTTTGTCGTAAATCTGAATTTGAAGTTCTTCGGCTCCGTAGGTGCCGCCTATAATGGAAGTAATCAGGAAGCACCTACGGAGCCTGGATATTCGTGTTTGAATGATTTCTATAAACAGGATGCTTTTACAGAGCAAAAAGAAAAAACAATAAAGATGTGTCCACACAGTAGCATTAAATCGGGACTATTATAATATGCCTTCGAACCGAGTCCCGCAAAAAGGCGGGGTAGACTGTGGCAACAGCGGATGTTATAAAAAACCGTAGCTGGTATCCAAATAAATCGTTTTTAAGCAGCCTCTAAGTTGGGAGCGTAAATCAAAAATTTATTTGCCCCTTGATTTTAAGATCAAGCGGATTATCAGTCTAAAAATATTTTAGAACTATTTAACGTGTTTTAATACAGGTTTAATAGAATGGAAATAGTTGCATTGCTAACTTTACATCAGAATTTAAAGAAACATTACGCTCCTTTTTACCCAAACGGTGTTTCAACCCAACCCTTAATTATACCGAGGTTAATCTACTTATTATTTTTATCAGATTAAGAAGTGATCCTTTCTCCTTTTCAACCGGCCTTTAAAAAACCCCTAAGCCTATATAGCCGTATGCAACATTGGCTTTCGAGCCTTTATGAAAAGAACCAAAAAAAGTAAAACCAGTAACTAATGCTACTGGTTTTTTCTTATCCATCATCCTATGGCTATCCCTAACCATTAATCAACCATTCCTACATCCAAATCCAATAATTTATGTACAGCCATTTGTAAGGTTTCTTCTTTTTTGGCAAAGCAAAAGCGGATCACTTTATCGTCTTTGCCATTTTTATAAAATGCCGAAACCGGTATGGTAACTACTCCACAGGTTTTTAGCAACTTTAAAGCAAACTCCCGGTCGCCCAGCTTGCTGTAAGCACTATAGCCGTAACACTGAAAATAGCTTCCGTGCGATGGTAATGCGGTAAAAGCCGTTTGTTCCATCAACCCGGCAAAAAAATCACGCTTTTGCTGCACTTTCTTACCCAGGTTTAAATACGCTTCTTTATTGTTTAGGTATGCTGCAATACCAACCTGTGCCGGGCTATTGCAACTAAAACAATTAAACTGGTGCACTTTTCTAAATTCTACCATCCATTGTGGTGCCGCTACGCAGTAACCCAATTTCCAGCCGGTACAATCGTACGTTTTGCCAAACGAAAAGCAAACAAAACTTCGTTCCATCAAATCTGCATATCGTAACATGCTTAAATGAGGCAAATCGTCAAAAATCAGGTGCTCGTATACTTCGTCGCTTATTACAAAAATATTGGTTCCTTCAACCGTGTTTCTTAATTGTTCTACATCTTCTTCTCTCAACACACTGCCCGTAGGGTTGTGTGGCGAATTGATTATGATTGCCCTGGTACGGTTGGTAATTTTGCTGCGCACTTCGTTCCACGGAATTGAATAGTTCGGAAACTCCAATTGAATGAGTACCGGCACCGCTCCGTTTATCTCAATATTTGGAATATAGCTGTCGTACGCCGGTTCAAAAACAATTACTTCATCGCCCTTTTGCAAAATGGCGGTTAAGGCAGTAAAAATTGCATAGGTGCCACCGGGAGTAATCGTTATATCCGTACCGGCATGTACCTTGTTACCATATAAATTAAAGATCTTTTCGGCCAGCTTTTCCCGCAGCGTTAATAGTCCGGCCATGTGTACATATTGGTTCATACCATCCACCATCGCTTTATTGACCAACTCAATCAACTCGCCACTCATTTCGTAATCCGGAAAACCCTGGCCCAGGTTAACCGCATTGTATTGTTGAGCCAACTGGCTCATTACGGTAAAAATGGTTGTGCCAACCTCGGGCATCTTGCTGTTTATTGATAGCATGTTTTTTACTTTATCAACCCTTTATGCTACTGCTACTTTTTTGCCGGCAGCAGCCATTTGGGCTTTATGCAGCGAAAATAAAGTATTGTAATGCTTAATGCTGCTGCCTGTAAAATTGTGTTCAATTAACTGTTTATACAACAAGTGCTAACCCTGTACAGCGACTTTAAACCCGATATATACAAATCAAACTTACCCGTTGTGGCCTCAACAAATACCATACTGGTGGGTTTGGTATTTTCGTCCCGGTCCGAGTCGCTCAGGTTAGCAATTAATGAAACATCTGCTGTTACATTATTGGGTTCGTTTTTAATAACCAGCTTAACTATTCGGGTATTAAAAATATCGGTACCCGTTAAGGTGATCCATACTGATCCATCGGGTGCCGTAACCATCGAATAAATCTTTTGGCTATAGCCCATATCGTGCTTAAATATGATACTTCTCTTGCTGATGTCGTATAGATAAACGGTACCCTCGCAACTACCTACAATAATGTTTTGGCTGTAGATAGAAATGGTACCGGGGCAAGCACCCAAAGGAAAATCCATACTTTCAATTATACTGTTGGTTGCAGGATTGTACACATATATTTTACCGTTTGAACCAGACACTGATTTTGCGGCAACATAAGCAAGGTTAGAGTCTTTTGAAAGACACATGCCTGAGTACTCATAATTTTGAAACTCGGGAAGGTATACGTTGCGTTTTATGCCATTTCTCAAACTGCCTATGCTTAACTCTCTGTTGGTAGATACTGTTAACCGGTCGTTGTTTCCTCCTGCAATCAAAAAACCATTCTTTGTATAAAACATGCCAGACAAATACATTGCACCTCTTACACCCGATGCATCGGCATCCTGGAACTGTGTAATTTTTTGTGGGTTCGATTGAACTTCGGTTATAGCCGGCGGTGTATAGGTGGGTGTAAGGTTATTAACGGTCCAGGTGTTGTTTAAGTCGTACTCTAACACAGCACCTTTAGGATAACCGCCCATAAATATTTTAGGATTGTTAGCGTTGTCAATTACAGCCATTGAATGTGCCGTGATGGCGTAATTGCCCAAATACTTAAAACCGGCATTGCGATTGTAAGACACCAACTCGGGTACTTTTGAAGCGCTGATGAATAAAGAATTTTTTATTCCAATCATGGTAGATGTTGGATACACATCTTCCATAACCTGGTTAATTAAGATGCTGCCTTCGCTGCCATTAGTAAACTTGTAGTATAATTTTTTCTCATTACCCTTCCATACCAATTCTGGCAAGTCTGTCTTTTCAACATTATAGGGAGCATACAAAACCCTGTCTGTTAGCGGCCTGTTGTCCATTGGCGACGTGGTGGCCTCCTTTAATTTATAATGAGTAGATCCGTGCTTGGCATAACAGGCGTCGACATGCGAAGTCAATTCAATCCTGTCATCAGGACTATTGTACTTCATCATTAATGTTTTTTGCCCGGTTGCCCTGTTGATGGCATACATCATCCAATTTTCCTGGCCAACCGTTGCATAGGTAAACTTTTCGTCGCCGGTTACATAGGCTACATATTTTGAGGTGCCATTTATAGGGGTGTTATCTACATAAAACGACTGGTTGTAAGCATAACGAAAAGTGTATACATCACCATCATCACCAAAAGAACCGCCATATAAGGCGCCGTCTTTACCCACGTTCAACATGTATATTTCAAGGAACTTTCCTTTAGCTAAAAAGGGGCGGCCTAAATCGATTGCCGTTTGTGTGTTTGGATCGTATTCAATAAGATGGCCGCCACCGCCGGTGCCTGCCTCTGTAGACACATATAATTTTTTGTTGGTTCCGAATACATACCGGGTAACCCTGCCTAAGGAGCCCTGTATAGCCTGACCATTGGGGGTAGTTACTTCTATAATTTTGGTTGATTGTGTTTGCAGGTTAACAGCTATAAAACGAAAAGCATTTATGGGTGTAGCGCCATTTAATAAACCATTGTCTATCATAACTGCTACAAAGCCGGCGTTGCTGTTTGGTGCTGTTGTAATTAAAGGTTTAAGGTTAGGATAAAGAGGATCTATCAACCATGAAACATTGGTACCTTTTAATGGGGAGCCCAGGTTCTCAGCTCCCAAAATGGAAGGCGTAACAATTACCTTGGCATTTGGGACGGAAGGGGCAACAGGTTTTACTTTGGTACATGCGCTGCATATTAAAAATGCAACGCACGTAGCCATTGAAAGGCTTTTCATTTGTAGGATATTGGATGTTACAAAAGGATGTTTGGATTACCTCTATTGGATGGGTAGAGGATATACCTTAAACGAGGCTTAAAAAACTAAATTGTAACACAAATGCAGGTTTTATTGATAGGGCTATTACTTTACCTTTTTGGGTCTATGGCTTCCCAATGTGGAACAAGTCTATATTTCGAACATCTTTTGAGAAAGTTTTACCACTGTTTCAATTGATAACCCGGAGATAGCCAGTTGGCCGATCTTTCTAACTTATTGAAAAGGAATAACTATCCACATAAAAATGTACGCCTTAATGTAAGAAGTGCAAAAACACGGGTAACTGAAAGAGTGAGAGGTAATTATTTATTAAGCAGCGAGTAAATTTCGCTGTCGAGGAACAGGCCGTTGAAATAATAATTTTCCCTGAAATAAGCTTCCTGTTTAAAGCCATGCTTTTTTAGCAGTTGCCTGGAGGCATCATTAGCAGGATTTATATCGGCCTCAATACTGTGAAAATGAAGCTGGTTGAAACCAAAAGGGAGAACTGTATTTAGGCATTCGCTCATAAAACCTGATTTCCAATAAAGGGGCGATAACATGTAGCCAACCTCGGCCCTGTAATTTTCAGGATAGATTTTATGATAGCCAATTGTACCTATGAGAATATCATTTTCAATGGTCGTTATTCCCCAGATGATACAGCGGTTCCCCATTATATCATTGTCAATTCTTTGAATGTATGCTTTCATCTCAGTAATGGAAGCCGGCCTTGGCCGGTCAATATATTTCATAGCCAGCTCATTGGTTCTAAGCTCAAAAAAGTGTGCTGCATCTCCGTCATGAATACGTCTCAGGCATAACCTTTCTGTTTTTAAAACAGGAAAAGGAGTAAAGTTTAAACTTAGCATGGAGTACAGGTTGGGTGAAAAAATAAAGAGATTTTTCAGATGATTGGCTGATCACTTACGCATCACCTAACTCAAGGTATACCGGGCAGTGATCGCTGTGCTTTACCTGCGGAAAAATGCTCACTTCTTTTATGCGGCTGGCAAGGTTATCGGTTACGTTTATATAGTCGATGCGCCAGCCTTTGTTTTCCAAACGGGTACTGGGCCGCATTACACTCCACCAGGTATAATGATGGGGATCTTTATTTAAATGCCGGAAGCCATCTGTAAAACCGCTATCATAAAACTTATCAAGCCACGCCCGTTCTTCGGGCAAAAACCCGGTTGTTTTTTTATTCGATTTTGGGTCGTGAATGTCAATTTCCTTATGGGCAATATTGTAATCTCCGCAGATAATTATCTTCTTACGTTTCTTCTTTAGCTTGTTAACGTACTCCAGAAATTCGTCGAGCCAAACGTATTTGTATGCCTGCCGTACTTCGCCACTTGTGCCCGAGGGAAAGTATACGCTAAACAAAGTGATATCGCCAAAGTCTGCCCTGATGACCCTCCCTTCAAAATCGCTCTGTTCAATTTTGCAGCCTTCAAAAACATTGTCGGGTTTTATTTTAGATAAGATACCAACACCACTGTATCCTTTTTTTTGTGCGCAAAACCAGTGAGTACTATAACCAATTTCTTCAATGGAAGCCATATCAATATCATCCTTATGTGCCTTCACTTCCTGCAGGCAAATAACATCTGCCGGGTCGGTTTTCAGCCAATCGATAAAACCTTTTTTGATGGCAGCCCTTATACCGTTAACATTGTACGAAATGATACGCATGGCATGTTGTTTATTACTGCAATTTAGCAGAACATACTTTTGTTTTATCATTAACAAGCTTTAATAATGTTATCTATTAAGAAGGTTATAACCAACAGGCTTGAAGAATACCTTGAAGGACCAAAAGGAAGGGGAAAGGAACTACGATTTGCATGGGAGGTATTTACTCAGATGATAAGGGCTATGCGTAAGCTACATTTTATCGGTCCCTGTATAACGGTTTTTGGGTCGGCACGTTTTAAAGAAGGTCATAAATATTATGAAGCCGCACGGGAGTTTGGAAAGCGTATTGCAGAAATGGGTTTTACAACTATTACCGGTGGCGGACCCGGTATTATGGAAGCAGCAAACAGGGGAGCCTTCGAAAACGGGGGTTACTCCGTTGGTTGTAATATTATGCTGCCTTTTGAGCAAAAGGAGAATCCGTATGTACACAAGAGCTTTACCTTCCGGCATTTTTTTGTACGCAAAACCCTGTTGATCAAATACAGCTATGGCTTTGTAATTATGCCCGGTGGCTTTGGTACCATGGATGAGTTATTTGAAACACTTACACTGGTACAAACGAAAACGATTACACAGTTTCCCATTGTTTTATATAGTAAAGAATACTTTCAACCACTGATGGATTATCTTCAGTTTTTAGCGAAGGAAACTACCATAGGTCAGGAAGATTTGAAGTTGATTATTCTTACTGACAACATTGATGAAGCCATGGACCATATTAGAACTTACATACAGGGTAACTACACCATAAAAAAACGACCCAGACCTTTCTGGGCATTCTTTGAGAAGAAGTAACAGATAACATTGATGAACCCCTTTCAGCAATACATTAAACCTTTTAGTGACCGGCTTGCAAGTATAGAGGTTGAAAAACTTCAGATGGAGGAATATCCGGCCACGTACTTAGGGCAACTGTTACATAATAAAGTTTACTACCTGCATATGTATGCAGCAGTGTTACATGCAGTAAATAAACAAGGAGGTTTAAAGAAAGCAGATTTGGTACTGGTTGATTATGGTTGTGGTAATGGTTTGTTGGGATTGTTTGCTAAGTTTTGCGGTTGTAAACAAGTCTATCTAAACGATCATAATCCTCAGTTTTTAAAGGCAGCTAAACTTCTATCAAAGGCAATAAGTATTGAGGTAGATGCATTTATTGATGGAGATATTAATGACGTTGAATTATTCTTTAAAGGAGCCTCCGGGCCCGATGCCATAATAGCTACCGATGTAATTGAACACATTTATAACCTGCAGGATTTTTTTATTACGATAGCCAGGATAAATAATAACATGGTAACCGTCTTTACAACGGCTTCAGTAAAGGCTAATTATTTTAAGTCGAAACAACTAATCAAACTTCAACATAAAGACGAGCACACAGGCAGTAATGCATTACATGCATCTTCGGAAAATCCGTATGCAGGTTTACCATTTAAATTGATAAGAGAGCAGATCATTAAAAGCTATACTCCTGAATTAGCCGTTGATGAACTTGCAGAATTGATTATTGCCACACGCGGTTTAAATAAGGTTGATATTCTGCAGGCAGTAGATGTATATAAAAGCTCGGGTAAAATACCTGAACCACCTGCGCATGCTACCAACACCTGCGACCCCATAACGGGTAGCTGGACGGAACGTTTATTGACGATTGAAGAATATAGAAAGCTTTATGAAAATGCCGGGTTTACTTTAAGTATGCAAAACGGCTTTTACAATGAATGGCATGGTGGAGCAAAGTCAATTGTATTAAAACAAGCCAATAAACTTATTAGACTCATGGGAAAAAGGGGGGAGTGTGTAACTCCGTTTATTACATTGACAGGGAAGAAAAGATAGCTTTTATACTCCGTAAACTTCCTTCAAAGTAAATGATATTTCCAGCGCGTCAAGTTGAATGCTGTTTTCGGGCTTTGTCAATTTTGTTGTAAACCATTCACCAGTTTCGGCTTTTGAGTAACAGGTAATTAAGGAGGTTTCGGGCTCAACAATTATATAATACAACAGGGAAGGGATTTTGGTGTAGTCTATGTATTTGTCAACATAATCATTCACCTGCGAACTTTCAGAGACCACTTCAACGATTAATAACGGCTCGAACTTGATATACCTGTTGGCGTCTGTCTTTTCTTCCTTAGTTATAAAAAGGTCCGGGTAGTAATATTTATTTTCTCCAAATATCTTCACTTTAACATCGTGGGCATAAACCTGATAATCTGTGTTTATTAATCTCTCCATCAATATGCAAAACACATTTCCAGTTACCTCGTTGTTAACGTCTTTTGAACCTGGTATTTCAAAAAGCAAGCCGTCGATAAAATCTGAAGGCCTCCCGGCAGTCCATTCATATCGAATGTATTCTTCAACAGAGAAAACCTTGTCGTATGACGGTCGTTTCATGTCTTGCCTTATTTGAAATCAAAATAATAAAATCAAGCCTCATACTCCAGCACAGGACGTAACCATTTTTCAACTTCATCCAACGCCATACCCTTCCTGTTGGCATAATCCGCTACCTGGTCTTTTTCTATTTTGCCTGTACCAAAATACTTGCTTTGCGGATGCGCAAAATACCAGCCGCAAACTGAAGCTGCAGGGTACATAGCCAGGCTTTCGGTTAGCTGCACTCCGGTTGCATTGGTGGCATCCAGCAGGTTGAACAGTTTATATTTTTCAGTATGATCGGGGCAGGCAGGATAACCTGGTGCAGGCCTGATGCCCATGTATCTTTCCTGTATCAACTCTTCGTTGGTAAGATGTTCTTCGTTAACATAACCCCAATATTCAGTTCGGGTTTTTTTGTGAAGCAATTCAGTAAACGCTTCGGCAAAACGGTCGGCCAGCGCCTGTAAGATGATCTTATTATAATCATCGTGCTGTTCTTCAAACCTTTTTATGTGCGCTTCAATTCCTGATATTGAAACTTCAAAGGCGCCGAGGTAATCCTGGAGACCGGTTTGTTGGGGAGCAATAAAATCAGTCAGAGACAGGTTTGGTTGCCCTTCCACTTTTTTAATTTGCTGACGCAAACTTTCGAGGTTTACAATTTCTTTACGTGCTTCATTTAAAATGGTAATGGTGTCCTTACCATCAGAATTGGCAGGCCAGAAACCTATAACTGCTTTTGCAGTCAGCCACTTTTCGGCTATAAGTTTCTTAAGCAATGCACGGGCATCTTTGTACAATTTGGTGGCTTCGGCACCAATAACAATGTCACTTAAAATCTGCGGAAACTTGCCATGCATTTCCCAGGCAATAAAAAATGGCTGCCAATCAATAAAATCTGCGATCTCAGCCAGGTCATAATCATTAAAAATCTTTGTGCCTGTAAAAGTTGGCGTGACCGGGCTAAAATTGCTCCAGTCAATTTTTGTTTTATTCTCTTGTGCCTTTGCAAAAGCCAGGTATGTTTTAGCCGACTTTTTGTTGCCAAAATCCTGCTTTAGTTTAATGTATTCATTTTTTAAACCTGCTAAAAACTCAGGCTTACTTTCTTTGTTCAAAAGGCTTCCGGCAACGGTTACACTTCGGCTTGCATCCAACACATGCACTACGCCCTGTTCGTATTCGGGCGCAATACGTACGGCTGTATGCATACGGCTGGTGGTAGCTCCGCCAATCATCAGGGGTACATTAAAATTGCGGCGTTTCATTTCGTGGGCAATATGTACCATCTCATCAAGCGAAGGCGTAATGAGCCCGCTTAACCCAATAATGTCTACCTTCTCCTTTTTTGCTGTATCCAAAATTTTATCTGCCGAAACCATAACACCAAGGTCAATAATATCGTACCCGTTACAGCCCAAAACCACTCCAACTATATTCTTTCCTATGTCGTGTACATCTCCTTTAACGGTGGCCAATAAAATTTTTGCTGCACCTGCACCCTCTTCGTTTACGGTACCCGCTGCCAGGTGTGCCTGTCGGCGTTCTTCTTTTTCTGCCTCGATGTATGGTGTTAAAATTGCAACTGATTTTTTCATAACCCGGGCACTTTTTACTACCTGAGGCAAAAACATTTTTCCTGAACCAAACAAGTCACCCACAATGTTCATTCCATCCATTAACGGACCCTCAATTACATCCAGTGGTTTCGGATATTTCTGCCGCGCCTCCTCCGTATCTATGTCTACATAATCAGTAATACCATTTACCAGCGAGTGGGCCAGCCTTTTTTCTACCGGTTCGTTGCGCCAGGTCTCATCTTTTTCTATCACCTTGCCTTTTGCTTTTACCGTTTCGGCATAAATAATCAACGCTTCAGTGGCCTCGTTATTATCATTTTTTCTGTTCAGTATCACATCTTCGAGCAGGTTTCTTAACGTAGGCTCAATTTCGCTATACACCTGCAATTGCCCGGCATTTACAATGCCCATATCCATACCGGCCTGGATGGCATAATACAGAAATACCGCATGAAAGGCTTCGCGTACATGCTCATTTCCACGGAATGAAAACGACACATTACTTACACCGCCGCTCACTTTGGTAAGCGGCATTTTTTGTTTGATCTCACGGGTGCCTTCAATAAAATCGACCGCATAATTGTTGTGCTCTTCAATGCCCGTTGCTATAGCAAAAATGTTTGGGTCGAAGATGATGTCCTGTGGATCGTAACCAACCTGTTCGGTCAGGATTTTATAGGCCCGTTGGCATATCTCCACTTTCCGGGCTTTTGTATCTGCCTGGCCTTTTTCGTCGAAGGCCATAACAATAACAGATGCTCCAAAGTTTTTACAAATGAAGGCCTGTTCAATAAACTTTTCCTCGCCTTCCTTCATACTGATGGAGTTGACAATGCACTTGCCCTGCACACATTTTAAGCCGGCTTCTATAATCGAAAACTTTGAGCTGTCGATCATGATAGGAATCCTGGCGATGTCGGGCTCGGCCTGTAAGAGGTTTAGAAAGGTTGTCATCGCTTCAACACCATCCAGCAAGGCATCATCCATGTTAACGTCCAATACCTGGGCGCCGCTTTCTACCTGTTGGCGGGCAACTGACAGAGCTGCTTCGTATTGGTTATCGCGAATAAGGCGGGCGAATTTTTTTGAGCCGGTTACATTGGTACGTTCGCCAACGTTAATAAAGTTTGTCTCGGGACGAACCACTAAAGGCTCGAGGCCGGATAAACGGAGGTAAGGTTTAATTGTCATAATATATTTTTTGAACCACAACGGCAATAACGGCACGGCCAAGCCACAACGTTAAAGCACTAATCTTTTATAACCGTCTTTCATTAAAGGAACATGGAAATTGATTAGGTATCCAATTCGCTTACCCGTAAGTTTTAAATAGCTTAATAATTGAGCTTCCCAAACAGGGTGGTAATTTTCTTGTGCTTTGAGTTCTATGATAATTAAATAATCTATCAATAAATCTAATCGTAGCCCTTCTTCCACAAGCAAAGTTTCATATTGAATTGGAACAGGCTTTTGTCTGATAAATGGAATTTGTCTTTTGTGTAACTCGTAACAAAAACACTTTTCATATACACTTTCCAGAAGACCAGGACCAAGAAAACGATGAATAGCAAAGGCAATATCAACCATTTGATAACCCAATTCATTTTCGCGAACTGATAAAGGTGTATGCATTGCGTTGTGCCTCTG
>JAJAYD010000325.1 GCA_026786345.1 Chitinophagaceae bacterium | reverse complement strand
TTAGTTAGTCCAATCGGTACCTGCCTACGGCAGGCAGGTTTACCAAATCCTATCACACTGCGCCATCTCACATCCCTTCGTCTACGCTCAGGATGTACGCCAGCACACATTAGCCTGTAATTAAATTATATTTGGTATAACCCAGACGAACTAAACTGCCGCACACCGGAAACATAAAGGGAGGGACTTTAAGAAAGTCTATTTAACATAATATTAATTATAAGTAATTTGCAGAACCTTTAAATGTATGCTGGTAAAGGATTAGGTTAAATGCCAGCATTCAACACCTATGAAAAACAAGCACCCCGCATTTGCCCGCTGATCATAAATACATCGTACAGTTTAGGTTTTATTTCTCAGGATATTATTGTTTTGGTTTTATTTTTTTTACCGGCGGCGTATCATCAATTTCAAAGCCCCAGGCGCCGATTTTTTTAAGATTTAAAGTGAATTTACCTTTTAAAGCATTTTTGTTTACCCGCAATATTTGAGTTACCTCTTCGTAAAGATGATCACGTTTCCGGTAAGCTGTTTCCGGGTCAATTCGCAGGCGCTCGGCTAACTTGTGCTTTTGCAGGCAAGTATCTAATTTGTGGCCTGTTACATACAGCCCAGTCAACATTCTCCAGCCCGTGTAAAGGCGACTTATCACCCCATCGGCCAGGTGTTTGGCGTATACTTTATCTGCAAGTGTAACGCCCATTTCCCATCCGAGACTACCTGTCAAAAAAATAAAATTCTCAGGCGATGTCTCCACGCCGGGCCAGTGCGTGGCAGTGGGACTCGCCGCTATTAAGTTGAGCTGCTCAAGTCCGCTTCTTCTAACTTCATAAAATTTGTAACCGGATATATTCCCTTTCCCCTTCGCTGCACATACTGCCAGCGATTTCAGGTTGTAGCCATAACGAAGGCGGCAGTTGTGCGTCTCGCCAACAGCCGAAGCCTTGCAATTGCAGGCACCTAAAAAAAGCGTACGGCTAACTCCAATGCCACATCAATATGCACCCGATGATTTACGAAAACAAACTCATTGCAAAGATTAAAATGTTTAACGCTTCGGCTGTTGGCCCGAGGCGCAACAGCGGCGTTTGAATAGGTGGTGGCTTAGTAACGTAAACAGCGGAGAAATACTTGTTTAATTCACGCATTGTTTTAAGCAAATTGTATGCAGCTTTTGTTTCTATTAACATAGTGTGTATATTTGAGAAAGGACGTGAGTTTTTTCATAAACTCCCGTTATGCGTCATTTGGACTTCATTCACTAATTAACTTCATGCTACCGGAAAATATCAAAAGAAAGTCTTTCGTAGTTGGAAAATATACATGTTGGTTTGCCTCGGTATTGGGTATTGTTTATGTTGTAACAACAGTTATTGGATTTCTTTCTCTTAACTCCCCTGATGACCCAATTAGCGACCCATATTTTACTATAATGGAGATACTTACTATGCTCATTGCACCCTCTATGGCAATTAGCATGATTGCTGTACACAACTATGCTTCTTCAAATGACAAAATGTACAGCCTGACAGCGCTTTGTTTTATGTTTGTGATGGCAGGTATAACTTCAGGTGTTCACTTTGTTATACTTACAGTGAGCCACCAATTTAAAGCTGTGCAATTAGGAGAATTATTTATTTCATTTAAATGGCCATCTGTAGTATATGCATTAGACATTCTTGCATGGGATTGGTTTTTCGCTATTTCAATTCTCTTTGCTGCACCTGTGTTTAAGAAAGGACGATTGGAGAAAGTTGTAAGAAACCTTATGATTATTTGTGGACTTCTAAGCCTTGTAGGATTAATTGGTGTGCCACTTGCGAATATGCAAATAAGGAATATCGGAATAATTGGATATGCATTGATAGCCCCGTTTATTTTTTTATTGCTAGGTACAATTTTGGGACAGACAAAAGAACTATCCATTGAACAGACAAAAACTAATTAGTGTAGAAAAATTAAATCCCTATTTAATGAAAGAAAAACGAACGCACAATAAAAGTATCAAAAGCAGAGCTGGACAGTGTAATATCAGAAATTTGCAAGCATCAGCAGCTGTTGGGGCTCGACGTTCAATGTTCAGCTTTAGTTCATAACTTCAACAACATGTTTTCAATTGGGCATTTGTACCGGGCAGATGAGCAATGAATTCCTTGCCTTCGCAAATACTCAACGTTGTAGGCAAGGCAAAACGAAACACTAAATATTATGAGGAAAATACGGGTAGTTCTAATTATAATTTGTACAGTTTTCTTTTTTCAAAACTCTTATGGTCAAAAAAGCAATAACGTTAATAAAGAAAAAACGGTTAAACAAACTAATAAATTAGTTGGAACCTGGAGACTTATTGAATACACAGATCTCGATACTTTAACTCATAAATGGACATACCCTTATGGCAAAAATCCAAGGGGTTACTTTACCTATACCTCAACAAACATTGTCAATTTGAATATATCAGCTGACAATTCATTAAAACTTACAGAGGACTCCGCAAAAACATTTCCTATGAGTTATTATAATTTTATAGAGAATTATTCATTTGGATATTTTGGTACATATTCAATTAACTGGCAAAAATCTATTGTAACTCACCATGTTTGGAAAATCCGGTGATACTGACCACCTAAATCCGGTGCAAACTGACCACCCTAAGTTAACCTCCTTCAGTTGCTATAAAAAGGTTGTTTTTCTTTGTTAAAAGTAGCTGTTTATTTGTTGTTGTCTTCTAATTTCTTATTCCATTTTCTTCTGAGTGATTCTCCTTTGAGTTCTATACGCTGTGTGTTATTGATTATTCTGTCCAGGATAGCATCTGCTACCGTTTTTTCTCCTATTACTTCATGCCATTGTTTAACAGGAAGCTGTGATGTGATAATGGTTGAGCGTTTGCCATGGCGGTCTTCAATAATTTCCAGTAATGAAGCCCTGCTTGTTTGATCGAAGGGTTGTATACCAAAATCATCCAGTATAAGCAGGTCCTGTCTTTCTATTTTGGCTAAATCCCTGATAGCAGAACTATCTGCTTTCGCCATTTTGAGTTGAGCAAACAACCGGGTAACATTGGCATACAAAACTTTAAACCCTTGTTGGCAGGCCTGCTGGCCCAGTGCCGATGCTAAAAAACTTTTACCTGTTCCGGTAGGGCCGGTAATAAGTATGTTTTCATTTTGTGTGATGTATTTACCATCAGCAAGCCGGTGGATTTGATTTTTATCCAATCCTCTGCCACCATCATAGTCTAATTGTTCAACGGTAGCTTTATAACGGAAGCGTGCATTTTTGGTAGTTCGTTCAATGCTACGGTTGTGTCGCTCATCCCATTCACTGTCAATGAGCAATGCGGTCATCTCATCGGCAGTTAACTGTTCGTTCTTTGCTGATTCCACGCTGGTTTTAAAGGCCCGGTGCATCCCCAGTAAACGCATCTGTTTCATTTTTTCAAGTGTGTCTGTGTTCATGTGATTTAATTTTTATGAGTGAATATTAAATTTGTTATTGATAGTAATCACTACCACGTATGTTTTGATGCTGTGGCATCGCATGTGCATCCTGCTGTTCTTCATCAGTTAATGCATCCAGTTTTTTTTCCAGTATTTGTACAATGATGGGATAGTTGTATACGCCGTAACTGTTTGCTCTTCGGCAAGCCATTGTCAATCGCTGATTGCCCACCTTGCGTGCCAGGCTAAGTATACCGGTACAGGATTTATAGGCCTGCTCAGGATGCTGTTTGTTTTCAATAACGTGCATGATATAGTTAGCCACTTCTTCATCTATGGCTTCTGCCTGTTCAATAAATTTTTCGGGTGTCCACTCACTGAGGTAGCGATGTGCTGAAGCCAGGTGTTCATCAGTAGTAGTGTAGTGATATTTGCGGTACTGTCGTTGATGGGATGCTATCTGCTCGTATTTGTAATAAATTGCTACGCCTGCAGCCGTGTATTGTATTTTAACTTTTTTACCAATAAAGCGGTAAGGTACGCTGTAATAGTGCTTATCAACAGCCAGGCATACATGGCCATTCTTCATCACCGTTACAATATGTTGCTGTTTAAATTCGTAGCGATATACTGGCAGGGGTTGCAGCGTTTCTTTTTCAACTTCATCAAACTGCTGACGACGGCTGTAATTACGTCCTTTGAATGGTGCATTGTTTAATTGCTCCAAAGCCTCTCTGATAGCAGTATTCAGAGATTCAAGGGTAAAATAAGTATGTGAGCTTAGCTGCGTATATATCCTGTTGTATACAATTTTTACCATCCCTTCTACCAATGATTTATCTCTTGGCCGGTAAACCCTGGCAGGAAGTACAGCAGTACCATAATGTTCTGCAAAGTCTGCAAATGCTTCATTGATAGTGGGTTCATACTTACTGCTTTTAGTAACAGCAGATTTTAAATTATCCGGAACAATGGCCGCCGGAACTCCACCAAAATATTGCATGGCATTTTCACAGGCGCCAATAAAATCCTGCCTGCGTTGTGTTGCTACTGCTTCTACATAGGTAAGCTGGCTGCAACCCAGAATAGCAATGAAAACTTCTACGGCCTGCACCTCTCCGGTTTCTTTGTCTGTAATGCTGAGTTTTTCTCCGGCAAAGTCTATGTACATCTTATCACCGGCCTTATGATTCATATGCATAACAGCCTTAGCCCGGCCAATATAAATAGTAAAGTGAGTGTGAAACTGTGTGTGTCCATATCCGCCAGGGTACAGTTGAAGATATTGTTTCCATAACATGAGTATGGTTACACCCTTTTGTTTAAAGCGTTTCTCCAGGTCTGGTAGCAGTCGTTGCAGTTGTTCATACCGCTCGCCTTTATCAGGCGGTTCCGCCGAACCAAACATCACCTCTAACTCAGAATCGGTAAGACTGCTGAGCATGTCAAAGGTCATTTTCTCTGCAAGAAATTTGCGGATATATTTTTTAACAGTGTTACGGGATGCTCCGGTTTGTTCACTGATTTGTACTTTACTCTTACCCTGGGTAAAAGAACGCAGGATCTGTCTTATCTTAGTCATCAGAATTGTTTTATTAGCCATGTTTGGTTTGAGTTTAGCACTCAACTTCAAACATTAATGGCCGTTAAAACAACCTCTTTTAAATACAACTTATGGGGTGGTCAGTTTGAACCGGATTTGCCTGGTCAGTTTGCTCCGGATTGGGGTGGTCAACTTTGACCGGATTAGGGTGGTCACATTGACCGGATTTTCCAAGATAAGCAACCC
>JAJAYD010000324.1 GCA_026786345.1 Chitinophagaceae bacterium | reverse complement strand
TGATTCAGAAAGCATCCTCATTACGCCACCAGTTAACGATAAAAACAACATTGTTCCGGACACTTTGAATAAATAGCTATAATTGCTTTTAGTTCTTCGGTAAATCTGGTGGAATGGAGTTTTTTGGGATGTTAAACCCTGGTAGAAAGGTATTGCTTCATTTCAAAAACCCCGTCAAACCGGTTTTCCGGGTGGACTTATTGCCTTGTCATGATAGGATTCCCAATTAGGAATAATAAGGTTAGAGCTATTTTTAATAGTTTTTCTGCTAAGGTTAAACAGCCATTTGTAAAATGTTTACAATCATGATCCACTAAGTTTAGGTAAGAGCCTTGATCTTACATGACTTTTTTGATTTTGCTGCATAAAACAGCAATTATTCAACCGGGATAGCCTTTACTTTTTACCGGCGGTAACACCTGCCCGGTTATCGGTGCGGAAAGGGCTTGCCGGAAGATCCGCCGTATTAAACAAATTACCATCAGGATTATTAGCCCAATCGTACCGCACAGCAATTGGCTTTGCAACATCGCTGCTACTTACCACCACTTGTCTTCCCTGAATACCGGCCGTTGCTTTATAAAATTTTTTATCTGCACCTGCTATCTCAAAGCCTGCCAGCGTACTGCCTTCTTTTGCCTTCAAGCCCTCTTCTACATATTTAAAGTTCAACCTTATTTTGTTGCCTTCAATTGTTTGAGATTGATACATTGGCCCGGAGAATGCCATGGTTTTGCCATAGTTTTTGGCCAGGGCAATCAACGCCAGCCGCTTACCAACATCCTGTTTATTTTTAGGGTGAATGTCAACATCATTACCAATATCAATGGTAACTGCCATACCGGTGTTTGGTAATGACAGGGTCATTAACTGGGCTTCACGCAATTCGGCCCACGCAGATTCTTCAGGGTCAGTATATGGCTTCATAAAGTTGGCCAACTGTACAAAGTAGAAAGGAAACTCGCCTACTCCCCACTGCTTTCTCCAGTCTTTTATAAGTGTTGGAAACAACCAGCGATATTGATAAGCCCTGCCTGCATTGCTTTCGCCCTGGTACCAAATTGCCCCTTTGATGGTATAATTTAAAATGGGATTTATCATGGCATTGAAAAGAACTGACGGCCTGTTGGGGCCATTGTTTTGTACCGGGCCTGCACCAACATCTTTTAAATTCAACCCAACTTTATATTGCCAGTCACCGGCAAGCGAAAGGGTTTGTCCATCACCACCGGCAAGAAATAGTTTACTGGTATCATCATAAAATCCACCGCCTCCGGATCCATCAAATACACGTACCGTTAATTCGTTTTCACCTTCTTTTACAAGGTTTGGAGGTATGGTGTATTTGCGGTTTACATTATATCCCGTGGTCTCACCAACCTTCTCACCGTTTAACCAGGTAATGTCATTGTCATCAATAGTTCCAAGGCTTAATGTTACCTCTTTGCCAGCCATTGCTGCAGGTATATTTATTTTCTTCTTAAACCAAACAACGCCATCAAACTCAGGTAAAGCAGTGCTTTCCCATAAGCCGGGTTGTTTCATTGTTTTCCAATCGCCCGATGTATTTGTTGCAGCCCATACTGCCTGGCCATTGTTATACCCGGCATCTTTTGTAAGCACTTTATTTTCCCAGTCCTTTAGCTTTAATTGAAAGTCTTCTTTGCTTTCGCTGCCTGCTGATTTCTCAATGGCTGTTGTTGCAGCAGCAAAATCTTCCGTGGTTTTAAGTGTCGTACCACTTATCCAGGCCTCTGCAATGGTCCCACCCCACGAGGTGTGAATGAGCCCAATCGGTATCCTTGTTTTATTATGAATTTCTCTTGCAAAGAAATAAGCAACCGACGAAAAGTTGGCCACATATTCAGGAGTACACATGGTCCACCCGTTGTTTGAAACCTTCGCCTCCTTAATAGGTACATTGCTGGTTATATGGTCCAATTGCAGCAATCGTATGGAAGGGAAATTTGCCTGTGCAATCTCTTCTTCATAATTAAAAATTTTACCCCAGCCTGCCAGGGGCATTTCCATGTTCGACTGGCCCGAGCATACCCAAACCTCTCCTATTAAAACATTGTTCAGTTTTACTTCGTCGCCATCGTTAATAGTAATAATATATGGGCCACCAAAAGATGGGGTACTCACTTTCACTTTCCAATCGCCATTGGCATCTACGACAGCAGTATACTTTTGGCTATTCCATCCGGTAGTAATAGCAATCGATTTACCTGCATCAGCCTTGCCCCATAAAGCAGCGTTTGTTTTTTGTTGCAGCACCATGTTATCGGTAATAACTGTGGGCAGTGTTACTTTAGCCCAACTATGCGAGGCAATCAAAATAAAGAGCAATAGTTGAAAACATTTTGTTGGGAAAGAAAGGCAAAATTTCATCGTTACTTTTTTATTGGTGATCTGTTGACAGGTTATGAAAATAAGGATAATTAATTGGCGCCCATTTAATAAAAGCTTTGGAGCATTTTTTACAAAAAATATAAGCCGTCATGCTCAATTTATTTCAGCATCCCCTGGTAGCCGGCTGCCCAATTTACAAGGGATCCCGAAACGAGTTCGGGATGACGAACAGTGTTACAAGAGACCGTTATGCTGAATTTATTTCAGCATCCCCTGGTTGTCGGCTATCCAATTTCCAGGAAATCCCGAAACGAGTTCGGGATGACGAACGGTGTTGCAAGAGCCCGTCATGCTGAATTATTTCAGCATCCCCTGCTAACATAATCCAGGAGATCCTGAAACAGGTTCAGGACGACATTGAATTTATAATGATCAATTTTACAATGCACTTTCTCATCACCCGCCTTCGGTTATTTGCAAAACCACACTGGCCCTATAAGCACTCACCCGAGGATTAAAGCCCATCTTCATCAGGTAGTCGCCACTATAAGTTTTACTGCTGTCAATGGCTGATTTTGTTCCGGGGTACAGGTTGATCTCTTTGATTGTATATTTTTTATCAGCATTCAAACCCTTTAGTTTAATGGGCAATTTGCTTCCCTCACCATAACGGTTGTTTACCATGTAATTGAAAATAATACCGTTGGATTTTGCTTCGTTTACATACATAACAGCAGCCACACTGTTGCTTGTAGGGTCTTGTAAACGATACTGCTCACCCTGCCATATTATTGGCTTAATACTGTTGAATGTTGCAACGGCCTGCTGGCAAAACGCCAGGTCTTTCTCGTTCAACTGGCTTACTACAATATCAAAACCCAACTTACCCATCATGGCTACATCCGTTCTGAATTTTATAGGTTGTTTACCCCAGTCTGTTACATGGTTGGCGCTGCTGAGTGCCGGATAGAAATAAGAATATTCCCACTGAATAAAAATGCGTTCGAGGGGATCCGTGTTATCGCTTGGCCAAAACTCAGTAAAATATTGCAAGGCTGCATAGTCTACCCTGCCACCGCCGCCAGAGCATAACATCATTGGCACCGTAGGGTACTTTGTTCTAACTCTTTTTAAAATATTGTACAAGCCACGCATGTATTCAATATAAAAATGCGACTGGTTTTGCAGGTAACTGCTATAGGCATTAAAGATGACGGCATTGCAATCCCACTTTATAAATGCAACGCCGGGGTTTTTGGTAAAGAGGTTGTCAACAACACCAAAAACAAAATCCTGCACTTGTGGATTGGTTAGGTCTAACACCAATTGATTTCTAAAATAATGTTCGTCACGCTGTGGCTGCTTAATTACCCAATCAGGATGTTTCTCGTACAGCTCACTTTTAGGGTTTACCATTTCGGGTTCGAGCCATATGCCAAACTTAACATCGTTGGCTGAAGCTTCCTTAACCAAACTTGCAATACCATTGGGTAGTTTGGCTTTGTTTTCCTGCCAATCGCCCAACCCTGCCCTGTCGTTGTTGCGGGGATATTTATTGGCGAACCATCCATCGTCCAATAAAAACAAATCAACGCCCAGCTTTTTAGTATCCTTTAAAAGCCCGGCCAGTTTGCTTTCGTTAAAATCAAAAAATGTAGCCTCCCAATTATTTAATAACGTTAACCTGTTACCCTTACCATCTAACAATTTATAGTTACGTGCCCATTGTTGCATGTTACGGCTTGCAGTGCCCTTACCGCTGGTAGAAAGGGTAAACAAAAACGGAGGTGTGGTAAATTCTTCATTAGTGGCAAGGCTATATTCCGAAGCATAGTTGTTGATGCCGGCAATCACCCGTAAGTTGTCCT
Source organism: Chitinophagaceae bacterium (assembly GCA_026786345.1). Lineage (GTDB taxonomy): Bacteria > Bacteroidota > Bacteroidia > Chitinophagales > Chitinophagaceae > Segetibacter. The sequence goes on along the minus strand of JAJAYD010000324.1, from coordinate 5,287 downwards.
GGTTGTCCAGCTCAAGATCAATTCTAAAGTTGCCGCTATACTCCATTGCTCCTAACATAACGGTGCCTTCGTCTTCGGTAGCCGGTGTATCCATGCTAACCATAAACATGGATGGCTGAAACAAATTGGCCCGTGTGCCCAGCTTGGTATCCAGTGTTTTTATGCCATGCGTAAGCCTGGCTTCTTCCGGCTGCATTTCTCTTGCCCAATCGCCATGATATTGGCGCAGGTAATATTGCCGGGCTTTAAAGTACAGGTTTGCTGATGCATATTTTTGTAGCTGCACTTTACCTTTCTCCTGGTGGACAATAGTGCTCCATTGTTCAATTATATCTTCTTTATAAAACGATTTATAATACAACGTTACCTGGAAAGGATATACAGGATCTTTCATTAGTACACTTAGCAACGAAACATTTTCATCTATCTTTTTTACAGCGTGACTTACATAACGAAGATCGAGCGACTGGTTGCCGTCTGCATGCTTAACACTAATTGCAGGCTCAAATAAATTTCGCGAACCTGATGGCATGTAAGGAGACGAAAGTAAGTCTGTATAATCTTCAGTTTGCCTGTAACCACCGGGAGCATTTTTATATTCAGCAGTATCCTTCAATTTTTCTCCAAAATAAATAATGTGGACATCCTTATTATTTTCTACCTGCAAAACCAACGAAGTTTTTTGCATGATGACAGGCAGTGTGAACGACTGGCCTGTTACTGTTAGATCTGAGAGAAAGCTGGGAATTAAAAAGTAAGCTATATAAAGGAAATTTTTGGTCAGTTTCATTTGCTGCAAGTTTAGTAATTGTAAGATAGCATGTGAGATAATATGCCGAATGTAACAAACTAAATGACATGCATCGACCCACTTTTTAAAATGGTAGAAATGATATACCAGATTGTTCTTAAAGTATTTAAATTTTATAAGGAAGTTTTTAAAGAGATTTAAATCATACCTGGTATTCAACGCAATTTTCTATTCCCATTAGGAAATTCCTTCTTAATCTTTTACTTTGTTTTTTAAAACAACTTCTAACCCTTAAATAAAAAATTATGCTTAAAAAAATTTTTAAGTGGGTATTTATTTCAATTGGCAGCCTCCTTATTTTGACTGTTATTTTTTATGCAGTCGTTTATTTTTCCACCCAATCCCGTATTAATAAGACATACAATGTAATACTACAAAAACTTGCTATTCCTACAGACAGCACATCATATCTGGCAGGTAGGCATATTGCTGAAAACCGCGGCTGTTTAGGCTGCCATGGAAAAGATTTGGCAAGTGGACTGGTTTTTATCAACGATTCTACACCTCTTGGCTTTCTTGCAGCTGCTAATATTACGGGGGGTAAAGGGGGCATTCAATATAAAGATGAAGATTGGATAAGGGCGCTAAGACATGGGTTAAATAAGCAGAACAAGTCTGTTTGGTTTATGCCTTCTCACGAAGTGGCGCATTTATCAAACACCGAATTGACACAGTTAATCAGCTATCTAAAACAGCAACCCGCTGTTGACAAAACAACGCCCCCTCATTATTTAAAACCAATGGGCCGGATACTTACTTTCTTTAATAAATTCCCTTTGTTACCAGCAGAAATGATTGACCACAATGCTAAGTACGAAGAGAACATAACGATGAGTGTAAGTGCAAAGTATGGAGCATATTTATCTACTACCTGCCAGGGATGCCATAATACTAATTTAAAGGGGGCTCCTGCACATTCTCCTGTAGAACCAAACATTCCTGATATCAGTTCAACAGGTAATCCCGGTAAATGGAGCAAGGATCAATTTTTTACAGTGCTTCACTCCGGTAAAACACCCGATGGAAGACAACTGACTGATGCTATGCCTTACAAAGAATTTACTTACAACAATGTTGAATTGGAGTCGATCTACCTGTACCTGCAGCAGTTAAAATAAGTTTGAGTAAGAAGACATTCATTTGCCTAAATAAACAGGCGTATTACAAAGAGTTGAAGCTGCATCAACTCTTTTTTTTATTTTTTATGCCCACCACTTTCAGCAAGACTTTTTATTCCTGTTACCTCTCATCTCATATAATTAAAATCATATAAAAAGATTTTTATCAGCGCTATTTGAGTAATTGTTGCTCATCAATACAAACCCAATTGCCGCAGTCAACAGGTTATATGCACTGGCTAAAATAAAAGGAAAAAATCAGGTATAGATGAAGGGAAACTTCTACATCTCACCACCAATCAGAACTAAAATTTTTTGATGGGACAACTCTCAGAACTACTTACTTACCGCAGATTAAAGTGCAGCCTTTTTTGTTTTTGAGCCAGGCAAATAAGCGCAAATAAGGCTTTTGTTGCGTCGCACTCGTGTACTGTAGAATAAATAGCGGCACTTTTAATTTGCCAATAAAATCTAATTATAATTAGCAGGTAAGGAGTTCTGACTCTACAGAGAAGTAGACCATATTGTGAGTTGTGAGTTGTTTGCAGACAAAAATTTACGGTAGTCTCAGTAGAACGTTTTAAAAATAGATCGTTTTAAGACTACCGTAAAATATCCACATCCCATAAACCAAAAATTTTTATTCACTATTTTCTATCTTCTATCTTCTATTTACTTTCTTCTATCTAATTTCTTCTATCTACTTTCTTCTCTCTACTTTCTTCTCTCTACTTTTCTCAAAACCTCCATGCAAAAAAAATGGTCCCTCCGTAGAAACGGAGCGACCTTTAACGATTGCTTGCCATATGAAAATCTTAAAAAATTATTTTTGTGCTGACTTTTACAGCTTAACAAAAATTGAAACCTCTTCCTTTATTCTTCTCCCAATTCCCTTGTTTCAATATTTCTTATATAAATATAAGATGTATTTTTTACACATTAAACCATCTTTTTTAAGCTTAATTTATTTCTAACAATAAAAACTGCTTGTAAAATATTGATTATAAATTGTTTAACAGATTATTTCGCATGATGTCCAGCTTATTTTTAATTCCTGTTAATGTAGATTTTGCATGAAAAAATTGCAATTTTTCATTACTCAGGTAGCCAGTCCCACTTTTTCAGCCATTCCAAATACATCTTTCAACGCACGTTTGGCAGCATAATATCCACACATACCATGCACCCCTCCGCCGGGCGGTGTTGAGGAGGAACCAATGTAAATTCCTTTTGCCGGGGTGTTATAGGGAGAAAAGCTGATGACCGGCCGGGTAAAAAGCTGCGCAAGATTAATGATACCACCGTTTATATCGCCCCCAACAAAATTGGGATTGTATGCTTCCATTTGTATGGTATTCATAGTATGCCTGGCAAGTATGGTTTGCATAAAACCGGGGGCATATCGTTCTACCTGTTGCTCTATGGCATTGGTCATATCAGTTGCAGAACCATTTGGCACATGACAATAGGCCCAGGCTGTATGCTTTCCGGTAGGCGCCCGTAAATGATCGAAGATGCTTTGTTGTGCCAGCAACACATAAGGTTTGTCTACAATGATACCATCAGAAGATTGCTGTTCACCCCTGGCAATTTCTTCGTAAGTACTGCCCAGGTGTATGGTACCTGCAAGCCTGCAATCGGCATTGGTAAATGGTATAGGTTCATTAAGCGCCCAATCAATTTTAAAAACACCCATTCCATAAACAAAGCGTTTCATTTGCCACTTATAGAAGGCTGAAAATTGTTCGCCGGCTATCTGGAGTAATTGTTTGGGAGTAACATCGAAAATGATTGCTTTTGCCGGCGGCAAATCGTTGAGTGTTGCGATGGGCCTGTTGGTTTCTATAACTCCCCCAAGCGAAACAAAATAGGCAGCTAAGGCATTTGAAATGGATTGCGACCCACCTCTTGCAACTGGCCATCCCCCGGAATGTCCTGTTGCTAACAATACCAGGCCGAAAGCAGAAGTAGCGGCGTTTGTCAGCGGCTGTATGGCATGGGCAGCCATACCCGCAAAAAAACCTTTTGCTTTGGGTGATAAAAATTTGTTTACTAAAGTTGAAGCAGGGAGTATTGCCTTTCGTCCAAAGGCAGCCAACGTTAATGGATGCATAGGAAAATGAAGGGGCGCCAGCAATTCCGTTGCCAGTACGGGCCACGACTGAACTATTGGCGACATCAGATCGATATAGGCTTGCCGATCTGCCCCTAAATAACCGGCTGTTTCTTCAACGGAATTGGTTAAAACTGCTGCGCTGCCATCATCGAATGGATGTGCCGCAGCAAGGGGAGGATAAATATATTCGAGCCCAAATTTATCAAGCGGAAGTGTTTTAAAAAATGGTGAAGTTGCTGCCAGCGGATGTATGGCCGAACACACATCATGCAAAAACCCCGGTAAAGTAAGTTCGGCCGAACGGGTGCCCCCTCCTATTGTTGCCTTCGCCTCAACAAGTAATACCGATAATCCTGCACGTTGCAGGGTAATGGCCGAAGCGAACCCATTAGGCCCGGAACCCACTACAACCGCATCATATTTAGTTAAAGCCATGGGCAGGGTTTAATAATGTTTAATGGTAAAGTAAAAAGTAAAAAATAAAAAGTAAAAAAATAAAAACCCGCTACTCATCATTTACAAATATCCGCTACGAACTATTTTTATTTCACGTCTCTTGTCTAAAGTTAAAAACACGATGAATAATTGAAATACAAAAGCCGTAACCAAAAATCACCATTCAACATTTAGCATTTAACATTCAACGTACATGCTCTCCTCACAACGACACCCCTCTTTTCCATGGAATAAAATCGTCCTGGCCCAGGAGAACTGCTTTGGGAATTATTTCGCCGCTGGCAGCTTTGATACAATATTCCAGTATCTCCTCACCCATTTCTTCAATGGTCTTTTCCCCGCTGATGATGCTTCCGGTATCTATATCAATAATGTCGCCCATGCGTTTGGCAAGAGCCGAGTTGGTAGCAATTTTTATGGTAGGCGCCACGGGGTTACCGGTTGGTGTACCCAGTCCCGTTGTAAACAAAATTAGGGTTGCGCCGCTGGCTGCCTTACCTGTTGTTGCTTCCACATCGTTACCCGGCGTACAGACCAGGCTCAGCCCCGGTTTATTGGCAGGCTCCGTATAATCCAATACATCCACCACCGGTGAATATCCACCTTTGCGAACCGCACCCGTTGACTTAATGGCATCTGTAATCAATCCATCTTTTATATTGCCGGGCGATGGGTTCATGTGAAAACCGGATCCAACATTCATAGCGGCCTGGTTATAAGAGCCCATGAGTTGGATGAATTTTGAGGCACTTTGTTCATCCACGCAGCGATCCAGTAAATCCTGCT
>JAJAYD010000323.1 GCA_026786345.1 Chitinophagaceae bacterium | reverse complement strand
TCTATACCCATGCCCAGTGGCTGCATTCTTTTAAAAAACTCCACGGAAGTTTCTATGTTTTCTTCTACCGGCTCCTCAGAAAGATCGAGCATGTGCGAACTAAATAACGGCTGGCCTTTCTCCTTAAAAAATTGCTCACCCTCATCAATCAATCCGCTGATCCATGGCAACCATTTTTTTGAAGCATGATCTGTGTGAAGTATAACGGGCACCCCATAGTATTTGGCTACGTTGTGTATATGCAAAGCGCCTGAAACGGCACCTGAAATGTTTGCCTGAAGGTTGTCGTTTGGCATACCCTTACCGGCTATAAATTGCGCACCACTGTTAGAAAACTGGATGATGACCGGGGAGTTTACCTTGGCAGCAGTTTCGAGTGTTGCATTTATTGAATTGGTGCCAATACAGTTTACCGCTGGCATAGCAAACTCATTTTGTTTGGCGTCGTTCAGTAGGGTTTCAAGTTCTTGTCCGAACAGAACACCGGCTTTGTATTTTTTCATGTTATTTTTTTACAATTTTTTAAATGCCTTTTAACTTAAGGGAAACTAACGGATTGCGAATTTCGTAAAATACCCCTGAGTGTCAAAAGAAAGGAATAAATTATTATTAATCAGTATTTTTTATGGTCTGGATTCCAGAGATTTCAGGAATAATAGTTTTTATGAGAAGCCAAATGGTCAATATATTTTGTGATTGATTTTAAAAACCAAAGGTTTAAAAAAATTTTGGATATATATTTTTGTTATGTTTATTGGCCGGTTTTTTAAAATTCCATCTCCTTTGAGCACCGCCCCAATATTTGATTAAACATGATAAACACTATTTCTATAAATCCAATACATCAAAATATATTCTGGTTGTTAAATACTATTATTCATGAAAAAAATTCCTTTGATAATGTGGGCATTTATAAGTGTGACATCGCTGTCTGCACAAAAAAAATATCCTGCTACCCTGCAAGAAACCATTGATTATTTAAGTCAGAAGTCAAAGGAAATTATAGGGTATACTAAAATGACTATCAGTCAAAAAGTGTTTATTAATAAAAAAATAATAGCAGACGGACATGTTAGGAAAACCCCTAACGGTATTGAGATCTTTACCAGCTATAAAACAGAAGGAGATGCATCAGTAACCAGTACGTTGTTCAATCCCAAACATATTATATCTGTAACAAACAACAGTAGCGAAACGGTAAATTCGGAATCGCCTGTTGGAACCCTTAATATTATTTTTATAGGTAAGGTTGCACTGAATAATTCTGAAGGAAGTTCTGCTGCGGTCGAAAAAACTACGTTCAACTTTCTTCAGTCTGATCCTGATAATGCCAAAAGGATCATAAATGCTTTCATGCACTTAAAGAAATTATACACGATAGAAGACAGCAGTTTTGAATAATGGGTGGTCAATCATCTATATAGCAACTTACAAAAAAGTGCAAAGGAGTAACTCCGCACCTTTAAGTCAATAAGATTTTGAATTAGTTATAGGTATAGCTCATGCTACCATTCTTTTCATCCTTTAAAACAATACCCAGCGTTAATAGCTGGTTTCTAATCGCATCGGACGTAACATAATCTTTTCTGACCTTGGCTTGTTTACGCAGGTCTATCAACACCTCAAGCACGCCATTTAATTTAGTATGATCGCCTGACAATTCGCTCTTAAGTCCCAGCACTTCTTCTGTAAAAATTTTCATTTTTTGCTGAAGTAATAGCAGTGTTTGTTTGCTCAGCACATCCGCCGGCTGGTGCTTATCTTTTATTGAATTGATAACCGGTACCAGCTCAAACATGTTTGCCAAAACCTTTGCTGTATTAAGGTCGTCATTCATAAAATCCTCAAACTCACCCAACAACCTGTTCACTTTTTCGTCCAGTTCTTTATCTACTTTTTCTGCATCCAGCTCCCAATCAGCTATAGAAAAATTTTGCAATACCTCGCAGGCTTCCCACAAGCGCTTCAGGCCTTTTTCGGCTGCGTGTAATGCATCACTACTAAAATCTAAAGGGCTGCGGTATTGGGTTTGTAAAATAAAAAACCTGATGGTCATGGCACTAAAAGCTTGTGACAATAAAGGGTGATTACCACTAAATAATTCGCTCAGCTTAATAACGTTGTTATAGCTTTTGCCCATTTTTTTACCGTTAATGGTAATCATGTTATTGTGCAGCCAGTAACGGGCCGGCGTAACATGATTGCATACGGTACTTTGGGCAATTTCGCATTCGTGGTGTGGAAACTGCAGGTCCATACCGCCGCCATGAATATCAAATTGCTTACCCAAATATTTTGTACTCATGGCAGAACATTCTATGTGCCAGCCCGGAAACCCATAACCCCACGGGCTCTTCCACCGCATAATGTGCTCAGGAGGTGCATTCTTCCATAAAGCAAAGTCGGCTTTGTTTCTCTTCTCATCCTGGTTATCCAGCTCACGGGTGCTATCTAACTGGTCGTCTAAAACACGTCCGCTTAGCATTCCATAAGGCAGGCCAAGTTTCGAAAAGTCATCATTATATTTCTCTACGTCAAAGTATACACTGCCGTTTGCTACATAAGCATATTCATCGTCAATTATCTTTTCTATCATTACAATCTGCTCAACAATGTGGCCGGTTGCGGTGGGTTCAATACTTGGTTCCTCGTTATTAAACTGGTTCATGGCCCAGTGAAACAGGTTGGTATATTTTTGAACCAACTCCATAGGCTCCAGTTTTTCCAATACTGCCTTTTTACTAATTTTATCTTCAGCTTCGCGACCCTCTTCTTCAAAATGTCCTGCATCGGTTATGTTTCTAACATACCTTACTTTATAGCCTAAGTATTTCAGATAACGATTTACTATATCGAATGTAATGAAGGGCCTGGCATGACCCAAATGACTTTCGCCGCTAACGGTAGGGCCGCACACATACATACCAACATGGCCGGGGGTAATGCTTTCAAAAACTTCTTTTTGCCTGCTTAACGAATTATAAACTTTTAACTGAGACATACATGCGTTGAATTACAAAGAAAATTAGTACAAAGAAATGGTTGCGGGAAAATCAGCAACAACTGTTACAGCAGGTGTAAAAAGAAGGGATCATTGTGTTCGTTGAAAAGCGAAGATAAGGTTTTGTTGTTTTTAGCTAACAACACATCAAAGAGGGGTGCATTGCACATTGTCGCTATTTTTTGGTTGCCGGCACAAGTAACTTTGTGCAGCTCCGGTTGTGTCACTCACTGGTACTGTATCTTTCTAAGGCGGCTTTTCTTACGCACTTTTTACGAATCACTATGCAACAAATTGGAATGTACCCCTCAAGAGTAAATATTGTATTCGTCTCTTTATAAAATTATTTTTTAAAAGCCCGGAGTGTAACTCTTGGCTTATGTGTATTCGTTATGCATTGGGTTATTTAATTTAAGCTCATGTCTGCTACCAGCATCAGGTGGTCGCTCAATCCTTCATCAACCATATCAAACTGGTGAATGGTAAAATGCTTATCGGGAAGAATGTAATCTATACGCAAGGTGGGTGCAAGTGCTATATAAGTTCGTCCTATGCCAAGCGAAGTTTTTAAGAAAACATCCTGCCAGGTGCCCCGTATATGAGCATACGTATAACTATTGGGCACATCGTTAAAGTCGCCGCAAATCAATGATGGATACGGACTCCCGACCAATGCTTCTTTTACAATTTTGGCTTGTGTACCCCTCCGGGTAAAAGCACGTTTCATTTTTTGTGCAATGTTGAGCGATGCATCCAGCGCCTTGTCCTCTCTATGCCTTATGTCGTTCATGTTTTCGTAATCCGTTTTACTAAACCTGAATGATTGCAGGTGGGTAGTAAAAATTCTGATGGTATCGCCGTTCAATACTATGTCGGCAGCAATAAGGCTTTCGCCCAACCTGCCGGCATACTTTGTTTTAGTTGAATCTATGATTGGGTACTTTGAGAAGATGATGCTACCGGCTTTGTAGCCAGAGCTTTTTCTTTCAAAATCGACGGAGAAAAAATGATAGGGATACTTTTGATTAAAGAGGGCGAGGTTATCCTGCATGTTGCTATGATTAAACTCCTGCAGGCAAATAATATCAGGATTCTGAGAAGCGATCAGTTCGGCAACGGACAATCTATCCAGCCTTTTTTTTTCTTTCCCGGTACTCAGCCCTTCAAAACTTCTAATGTTCCAGTCAACTACCCGTAGTCTTCCAGCCTGTTTTTTTTCGGTAAAGGTTTGATTGCGGTTAACGGCAAAAAGTACCTGCAATTGTTTATACCCTACTAACAAAGTAAGGATCGGCAAAATGGATACGATTGGCTTGATGACCCACCAAAAGAAAATTGATAATAATAGCAGCGTAGCGAGATAAGGTACCATCAACCCCAGAAAACCCATAAACCACCAGGTAGAAGGATTGAGATAGGGAACCAGGCAACTCAACAAAAAAAGAAGTACGACTATACTGTTGAGGACAATAAAAAAACGTTTAATAAATTTTCTTACAATGCCAATTGCCATTGTGTAAATATAATTGATTTGAATGTGAGGTTATACCAACCCGAAGTGCTACCATTTAATATCTGCAATCACTGGAAAATGGTCGGACAGCTTTATTTGCGGACAATAGAATTGCGCCACTTTAAGCGTTTTATCAGTCAAAATATAATCAATACGAAGTGTTGGTGAAAGAGAAGCATACGTACGGCCCAGGCCAAATCCATTGCTTAAAAATGCATCGTTCAAATCTTCTTTCATCACGTTATACGTATACGAGGAGGGCACTGAATTAAAATCACCGGAAATAAGAAGTGGTTCTTTAAACTGAGCAGCAAATTTTTTAAGTGCAACCGCCTGGCGGGCATGTAGCTGGTCATACACCTTTAATTTGGTAAATTTTGAAGTGCCATAGATAAAGGCACTATCATATTTTTTGTAAGCCTCGTCTGTGCGTACCAATATGCCTTTATTTAAATTCATAGAAACCAGGTGCGTTGTTACCAGGCGAAGCTTTTTATTTTGGAAATTGATGCTACCGCTGATAGCACTCTCAGGTAAAGCAAGCCCTTGATAGTTCAATTTTACAGTATCGGTTAAAGGGTATTTTGAAAAGATGGCGCTGCCATATTCTACCGGCCCATACGACATATAGAGAATCACATCTCTAGAAGTATAATAGTAGCGGTAACCAAGACTATCCCGCAACATCTGCGTGTTAGAGTAAATGGTTTCGTGGTGGTATTCTGCAAATTCCTGTAACAACAAAACATCTGCATCCTGTTGTTTTAAAAAGTTAATCATTCTTCTCCTGATTGAATCCGGATGCTCCGCATGACGCGAATTGTTATCGAACGACCTAACATTCCAACTCATAATTCTCAACGACTGCTTGTTCTTTTCAACGTTATAATTACCTGTATTAAAAGCAAGAACATTCGAAAGATTTTTAAAACCAGCAGCAAATAAAATGAGTAATAAGAGGCTTACCCGTTTATTTAAAAATAACCAACCAATGCCCATTACCAACATAAGCATGGCCAGTATGGGAAACCCTAAAGCCAAAAAAGTTAAAGGCCAAAATAAGGCGGGATTGATAAATCCACTCAGGCAACTTGCCAGGTAAGCAACAGTAATAACACACGATGTTATTGCTATGGTGTTATAAATTACGGCCTTCATTTTACAGAACCATTTGCGTTAGGACACAATAATACCCAATAGCCTCTGCGAATTTGGTAATAATGTGCCTTAAAAAAAGTGAGCCATTTAAATAGACAACCCAATTATGAAGTTGGCTCTTACTTCCAGGTAACGTCAGTAACTACAGGAAAGTGATCGGACAAATACATGGCAGGCGCAGTATACTGGCGAACTTTAAATTGTTTATCAGCCATAATATAATCGATGCGTAGTGTAGGAGAAAGGCCGGAGAAAGTTCGCCCAAAGCCATATCCCTTTTCAACAAAACAATCCTGCAAATTGCCTTTTATTTTGTGATAGGTGTAGCTGCCGGGAACAGAATTAAAATCGCCGGATATAATAACCGGGTAGGGACTTTTATCCAATAACTGTCTTACAAATTCAGCCTGGCTGGCATGTATGCTGTCATAAAATTTTAATTTTTGCATTCGGGATTTACGTAGCAAAAAATTTTGGTCCACCCTTCCATAAAATTCTGAACGATCATCAGGAGCCCCTAAATCCAGGGAGACAAGATGCATGGTGGCCAATCTTACTTTTCTGCTATTGAATATTACGTCGCCAAACACAATACTTTCATGTGGTGCAGATGGAAAGTTTACCCGATGCGTATCTGTAATAGGGGTTTTTGAAATAATGATGCTTCCAAATGTGGAGGTCATATCGCCATTAACCTGGAAATCATCTTTGGGCAGATAATAATATTTATAGCCAATGGAGTCGAAAAGCTTGATGTTTGAGTCATAGTTTTTAC
>JAJAYD010000322.1 GCA_026786345.1 Chitinophagaceae bacterium | reverse complement strand
GTATACTGATTACACTTTTGCGGTAAAAGATGGTGATAAACTGGTTCCCTTTGCCAAGGCATACAGTGGACTAACAGACAAAGAATTTGCCCAGGTCGACAACTTTGTAAAAAGAAATTCAATAGAAAAGTTCGGACCGGTAAGAACTGTAAAACCTGAGTTGGTTTTTGAGTTGGCATTTGAAGGCATTGCCGCAAGCAAACGTCATAAAAGTGGCGTAGCGCTTCGCTTTCCGAGAATGAGTAAATGGCGGACAGATAAAAAACCTGATGAAATAAATACGTTAGACGACCTCAAAAATATGTTGGCTATTTATGGTAATGCTGCGCCTGCGGCGGATGAGGTAGCCATAGATACATCCCCCAAAGAAGTGGATGAAAATTAAAATTTCAGAACTCTTTCCCTCTCGCAAATTGAAATGCAGGTAAAAGTCTTTGGCTTCAAAAGTTCTATGCTCAGGCCGTGCGGCCTCGTTATTGCGCTCCCGATCGCAATCGGGACTTCTTTCAGAAACTGCTTCGCATGTTTCTGAATGCCTTCGCTGCACTTGGCACCGAACCGGCTGATGTCCTTCTGCAATAACTGGTATCAGGTAACTCTGATATACGAGGAGTTTGAAACTTCACTTTATTGAAGAATAAGCAACGATGCTTTGAATACATCACAACTTTTGCAGCAATTTCATTCTGCGATATTTACACATATTTCAATATACGGGGGTAAGGAGTTCTGAATTTAGCTTTGGTTAAGCTCAGCTGGCTGATCACTTTCCTTTGTTGGATCAGCATCTATCTTTTTACCTTTCTGGTTATCGCTGTCAAAATTATTTTCATCTTCATTTGAAGATTCTTGAGCCGACTTATCAAAAGAAGCATCCTCACTTCCAACATCGTTACCTAAGGGTAGGTTGCCAAGTGCCGGACCGGTTTCAATATCCGAAGGCTTTTCCTTTTTCTGATCCAAATTGGCATCATTCGGCGTAAAATCCTGGTTATCTGTTGACAGAGGCATAATGGCTCGATTTAAAAAAACTTAATAAAGAATTTAAGTATTAAATTCATGCCAACACCTGCTTAAATTATTTTGAACTGTTAATACGGAAAGCGTATCAATTGTTCAAATCAAGAACAAATTCTGCACGATCAGGTCTTTTAAAGTTTTGCCAATCTATACTGTAAACTTTTTTTACAACTGCTAACATGCCATCAAAGTCTTCGGGCTTTATCAGGTATAGGTCGGCGCCAATATCGTATGCCAGTTTAATAGAATTTTTATCGCCGGTTATAGAATAGATAATAATAAAAATTTTTTCGTATTCCGGGTTAGAACGTATCTCACGTAAAGCCTCTATACCATCCTTATAAGGCATATTGAGGTCAACTAAAATTATATCGGGGAGCGAACCGGTTTGTAACACTTGCAAAAGTTGGTTACCATCATGGGCCCGCCCTAGCTCTATAGGAAGTTCAGACTGCTCCAGTGCTTCATTAAACAAATAAGATTCGTCCGAATCATCATCAACAAACAAAACTTTTAAAACTTTGGTAGGGGCCATCTTCATAGATAAGATTAAATAAAAGTAGGGTATTAAGGGCTAGTGCAAAGTAAGAGGATTTTTAAGTGTTATAGAACTGTTATCATTTAAAATATAATGAAAAAAAGACGTCTTTTATAAAATTATAATAATGAGAGGGTGAACAATTTGGACTCTTTTATAATTGCCTGTTATTTATCGCTTTTACAGAGGGTACAGATCATATAGCATAGCTCGTTCTAAGATAGTTTAAAAGGGACATTTTGGTAAAGATTAAATGACGATTATGGTCCGCAATAAAAATGAAGATGAAGGTAAAATTTCAAGATGGAACTAAGGAGGCCGGAAATTCTGCCATTGAAGCATTTGTAATCAGATAAAATCTTGAACTGAAAGCATCACTTGAAGATGTCTAAGCTAATAAAAGATAATATACCAATGTAATATTCAGCCCGATGCAAAAGCTTTAATTATTTTAACCACCTATTTATTCTACACCCCCAACCTGCTGATAGACTGAATAAATCTGTTTACCCACTGTCTCATAACTGTACTTAGCTACAGCCTCTTCCGAAATTTTTTCCCTGTCAAAATCCGAATAGCCTGTTATCATTTTTCTTAGGGCATTAATTAATTGTACTTCGTTGCTTTCTTCTACCAGTATGCCATTATGGTTGTTTATTACTTCGGCTATACCACCTACGGTTGTACTTATTACAGGTACGCCACAGCAAAGCGCTTCGAGAATAACACACGGCAAATTTTCGTACCGGCTAAACAAAACGAGGGCATCGGCATTCATTAAATATTCTGCAACTTTTTTATAAGGCACCGCACCGGTAAAACGCACATTCTTTTCAGTAAAACCCAGGTCATTCGCATACTCTTTTACTTCAACAGGATAGGGACCCACCATTAGTAAACTTGCCTGTGGATGTTCTTCCAGCATAGACTTAAATGCACGCAACAACCCGTGCGGATTTTTTTGATAAATCATTGTGGAAACATGAACAAAGCGAAAGTTATTGCTAACGGTTTTCTCCTGCAGATAGAACGTTTCTGTATCTACAACATTCGGTACAACAGTATAGGGCACTTTGTTTAACAGCTTTGAGGCTTTGCTGTACAAGTCGTTTGTAACGGGCAAAAAATATTTTATACCACCAAATACCCTGTGCACGGCCCACTTAAATCCCTTACCACGTTTTGACAGGTAACCCGGATCATTGGGATAATAGATGGTCCAGTTCTCCGTAAGAATAAATGGTAGTCCCCATCTTTTCGACAAAATTAAACCCTCTATACCACCTTTAACTACAATGTAACTATGCATTAATACCGGTGGGCCCCATCGCCTCTTAATTAACGTAGCATACTTGCGTAGAAGGTTTAGAAAATAGATATCGGATTTTACAGGGTCTATAAATTCAACATTGCTTTTTGGATAAAGCACTATTACCTCTATTACCTGTTTGGAAAGCTGGTTATACC
>JAJAYD010000321.1 GCA_026786345.1 Chitinophagaceae bacterium | reverse complement strand
CGCCTGAAGTTCCCGACGAATAGGAGAGCATGGCTATGCGGGGCTCAATGCCAAACATCAGGCTGCTCTCTGCACTTGAAATAGCAATTTCAGCCAGTTGCTCAGCAGTGGGGTTAGGGTTAACGGCACAGTCGCCAAAAACACTCACCCGGTCTGGAAGGCACATAAAAAACACCGATGAAACGACCGATGTTCCCGGCTTGGTTTTTACAAACTGCAAGGCAGGCCGAATGGTATGTTGGGTGGTGTGTACCGCACCCGAAACCATGCCATCAGCATGTCCTTTATAAACCATCATGGTGCCAAAATACGATACATCAGTCATGAGGTCGCGGGCCATTTCTAACTCTACATTTTTACTTTTACGCAACTCGTACAAAGTTTGCACATAGTCGTTATAGTATTCAGAAGTTATGGGGTTAATGATGTTGATGCGGCCTTTATCCAGGGTTAAACCCAAACGTTTTATGGAGCTGGCAATTTCGTTCTGATCGCCCAGTAAAGTAATTTTTACGATCTCCTGGTTTAGAAGGCGGAACGCCGCTTGTAAAATGCGTTCATCATTTCCCTCGGGTAATACAATATGCTTAATGTTGCTTTTTGCACGCCTTGCCAGCTTGTACTGAAACATGTGAGGCGTTATGCCTTCAGCCTTAAAAGTGATCATTTTTTCGTTCAATGCATTTACATCTACATACTTTTCAAACGTATCTATTGCCAGCCTTATTTTCTTATCGTTTTCGGGAGTGATACGCGATTGTATGGCACCCAGCCGGGCACTCGTTTCAAAAGTACCTGTGGGCACTGCTATAATGGGTATGATGGATTGCGAACCTTTTATCAACCGCATGATGGGTTCTTCGGGCACCGAGCCGGCAGACAACACAATGCCAGCAACTTTTGGGTAGCTGGTGGAAAGGTTTGCCTGCAGGGCGCAAATAATAATGTCGCCCCGGTCGCCGGGGGTAACAATGACTACATTTTCTTTCAGGTAATTTAAAAAGTTGGGCACCTGCATGGCACCCGTTACAAAATTATCTACCTGGTTCGAGAGCTGGTCTTCACCAAATAATAATTGCCCTTGCAAATGCTCCAGCACTTCACGCATGGTGGGGCTTTTTAAATTTATATCATCCGGAATTACAGCCATTATTATTCCTTTGGGTAACTGGGTTTGAAGTAGTTCCTTTACATCATACACACTATCGGGTGGCACCCTGTTAACTATAACAGATAGCACCTGCAGTTCCCGCTCTGTAAAGCTTTGCAACACGGTTAAAGAATTATTAACTATTTGGGCGGTAGTTTTATTTTGGCCGGTAATAACAATAATGACCGGTGCACTTAAATTTTTGGCGATGGTGGCATTGGTTTCAAATTCAAAGGCGATGCCTTCGCCCGAAAAATCGCTGCCCTCGATAACAGTAAAGTCGTATTTGTCTTCAAGCCTTTTAAATTTTTCAATGATGGTTTCAATCATTTCGCCGGTGCTTTTGGTTTGTAACAGGTTAAGCGCCTGCGACCGCGTAAAGGCATACATGTCTGCATATGGAATGTCGAGCTCAAAATGTTTGTGAATAGTTTCTATGTGCCCATCCGTTTTTTCAGCCGGATCCACGTTTACAATAGGTTTAAAAAAACCCACTTTTTTGGTTTTGCTCAATAACATATTCATTAATCCCAGTGCGACGATCGACTTGCCACTGTAAGGCTCCGAAATAGCAATAAATACTGATTTTGACATGCTGTAAAAATAAGGAATGAAGGGATGGAATGCATGGTTGCACACAAACCCGCAGCTTTAGGTGGATTTAAAAGCGCTCTTTTTTTAAGCTAAATATTAGCAGGTTTAAAGCTTCGCCATCCCTTTTTGATTCTACATATTTGCATTGGTAGAACTTGGAATGGTTTTTACATTAAATTTTATCACCTCAAAAACTTTCAACTTTTAAATAACCCTTTTCATGGAAAATTCCTCTCAACAAACCAAAAAACTTCAAAAAGCCCTTGTAGTAGAAGATAACGGCGATATGAGCCTGCTGTTAGATATTATGCTTAACGGAAAAGAAGTAGAATTGGATCATGTAAAAAACTTATTGGCAGCTAAAGAATACCTCGATAAAGAACAACCTTCTGTTGTAATTCTTGATAACAAATTGCCGGATGGTTTTGGTATCGATTTCATTAATTACATCAAGAAGAAATATCCGGCAATCAAGATTATTATGATCAGTGGTTATGACGCTTCGGCTGAAGATGTTGCCCTGGAAAATGGAGCGGATATTTTTCTGCAAAAACCTTTTACAAGGGAGAAACTTTTTCAATCTATGATGGGTTTACTTAACTACAACTAAGGCTGGTCATTCTCCTAAAAACGCTATTTAAGTTATGATAGAAAAGCACATCATAAACGATACCGACATTTGGGTTAGGATTAATCCGCACCCGGTTGAGCGTGACAATGCCCACATAATACCTAACGAATATTTTACTGCCATTTATTACAGGCAAGACCCGGTAGATGCATCGGCAATTGGTGTGTTAATGAAGAATGAAGAGGGGCAGGTAGCCCTGTTTGAATCGCCTGTGGCGGCATTGGCTTATGCAGTCAAAACTCTTCAAAACATTATCTGATTTTTTAGAAGTTGTCTAAATTTTATTTGCAATTTCGATTTTAAAACTGAAGACGCCATTCCGATAGTTATCAGGACTTCAGATAAAGTGATTGCGACCCTTCGACAAGCTCCTTGGAAAACCGGGGCAGCCAGGTAAACCGCTATGCCGCTATGAGAACTTGCGTGTGAACCGAGCCCTTCGACAAACTAAGGGTAAGCTATGGCAACGAAGAAGCTATAGTTAAAACCAGTTGGTATTATAAAACATCATTTCTATACAGGTTATTAGAATTTTTTTTATAAAACAACAAGAGCCGCTTTTTAGCGGCTCTTGTTGTTTTAATACTGTAAAGTTTATTGCGGGGTAAGGTATTGAGCATAAGCATATCCTTCTTCGCCGGCATCGGTTTTAATAAGAAACCACTGGTCGTTGGTTTTACTTATTAAAGTTACTATCTCGTTATGTGCAGCTTTGCCTACTACAGGCTGGTCGGTACCCGGACCTTTTCTAATGTTTAAATTAGATTGATCGGTGGTGACCTTGGCTTTTTGTCCTGCCGCAGCAGACACATTAACGTTCATAACCAAATCGCCTGCCCTGTAATCAGGATCAATTTTGTTGTAAATATTCCAAAGATTGTCTTTTACCTGGCCCGATGGTGCATCGCCATCAACGTATAAAACATTGTCTTGCTCTCTTACCTGCAGGTTATTTACTTCAGAGGTTTTGGCTGTGTCTAACAGCTCTTTGTATTTATCTTGTAATGACATATAAGTAAGTTATTGAAGGGTGAGTTGGTTGTTTATTTTCTTTGGCTTTAACGTGTTTAAAGATTGCATCAGGTTTTTTAATCTGTCGCGTTTTAAAGTTCCTGTCAGTGTAACAACTCCATCAGCTACGGTGGCATTAACTCCTGTAAAATCTTTAATGGCATCCTTAACGTTTGTTGTCAGGGCATCGTCGGGACTAATAGTAACCGGCGCTGTGGCTGTTGGCGGGGGGGTAACCGTACAATTATTTATCACAGATTTTACACCCTTAACACTTTTTGCCTGTGTTTCGCAATTAGCTTTTGAAGCTTCATCGCTGCAAACACCGCTTAATGTAACAACACCGTTTTTAACATCAACCATTACACCCGGCATACCCGCCAGCTTTTCAGATACATTTTTTTGTATATCACTATCACTTACACCTTTACAACTATAAAGTGCCAGCGATAAAAAGGTAATACAGGATAGCGTTAGCAGCCTGAAAAAGTTTTTGTTCATTGTATTCGGTTTTAGTTTTTTAAAATAATACTATTTGAATTGTTTCTGATAACTGGAATGCAAAACCCGAAACCATAATAATTCAATCGGAATGCCGATAAATATCATGCCATGCGTAAGTTAAAACGCTATTTGCGGGGGCAGTTATTCCCTAATGGTGCGTGGTAGTTGAACAGATTAGTCATTTGGTTCGCAATGACTTCATGGAATATTTCTGGCACTATGCACATGTTAAATAATCCATATCTTTTGATGTTGCTGCTTCCGAAGCAACCCCCGATTTGCGTGGGGTAAAAATCAAGAAAGGATAATAAGAACAAAAAGCCATCAATGCTCAAGTGTTTGTCCAAAATACTATTTGATGCAATGGTTGGTTGGTAAATGAATTACTCATTACTAAACCTTGGTGTTTGCCTTCAGCCATTCAACTATTCCATCAAAAGAAAGTGAACCTGTAGAAATGTTGATGACGAAATTGTACAGATCGTTGTCAGGGGAGCTTATCTTATAAATTTCGTTTCTTAATATGGCTTCCAATAATAAATATCCGGTCCTTTTATTTCCATCAACAAACGGAAGGTTCATTATAATACTTTCTCCGATTGCTGCGGCTTTTTCAAAAACTGTTGGATAAAGGTCGGTACCGTCAAAGGTTTGAAAGGGACGTTCTAAACCAGACTCCAAAGCGCCTGTATCTCTAACGCCGTCAGCACCCCCAAATTTTTTAATAGCAATCGTATGTACTCGCATTGCCTGATCTATCGAAATCATTGAGCTAGTTTTTTCAATACTTCTTCTCTTTCAGCGACAATGTTTTCAACATGAGGCAAAAGCTCGTATTCTTTGGGAGACAGTTTATTAATCGAGTCAACGAACTGATTTAACTGAAGGAGTTGTTCTTCAGACAACGCCTGTACTTTTTCTATGATTGCCTCTTTCATTTCTGCAACACTCATAACTATGATTTTTCTTCTTCAAATTTAAACACAATCTTCCTACACTAAAGGTAAAAAGCCTAGGGCCTACACGGAGAAGTTTTATTCCTTAAAGAACAAAGGCTTTATATAAATCAAGAAACGAAGGCTATACATCACGTTCCTTTCGTTGTTTGTTGATCGGGCTTTTGTGGTACCTGCCAACCGGCAGGCAGGCTGTAAACTGAGCTGGTGTTTAGCCGTAGTTGGGTGATGTTACCAACGATAGGGGTGTGGGTCCTGGGCTTTGTTCGTTTGTACATCTATCTCTGGCTTCGGTTGTACGGGAAGGCGGGAACAACAACTTGGAACGGCGCGGATGCAAGGAAAACCAACAAGGGCAAAACCAATTTGAACACCTTCCGTTACAGATAGATAATTTATAATATCCTATCCCTTCTAACGTTATAACTTTAATAATTCCTACCCTAATTACCCGTTAACAGTAACTTCAATATCAATTTTTATTATTAGGGTTTAGAAAACAACTAAAAAATATTTATGTCGAGAGTTTTATTAAACGGCTGCATTATCGGACTAATATCATTAAGTTCCTGCGGTGGAAATCCACCTGCTCAGGACCAGTATATGAACACCCTCCTTCCAGCCACTGCGGTAGCAATTGATACGGGAAAATCAACCGGACTAACCGTTAGTCAGCAATCGTTGCCTGCACTGCCTGCGCAACCTAATGTTGCCAGTAGTATGGGAGCAATAAACCCGGTGCATGGCAAACCCGGCCATAGATGTGATCTATCCGTAGGCGCACCACTTAGTTCGCCGGTGCAATCGGCGCCTGTACAATTTGCCACACCAACGTTACCAGCAATGCCTGCACAACAAAATGTTGCCAGCAGCATGGGAGCACTTAACCCTGAGCATGGCAAGCCTGGTCACAGATGCGATATTTCTGTTGGCGCACCGCTTAGTACGCCGGTGCAATCAGCGCCTGTGCAAACACCCACACAAACCTTACCGGCTATACCCCCATTAACTAATAATATAATAGGAAAAGGCAGGTTAAATCCTGCACATGGCCAGCCAGGTCATGATTGTGCTGTACCGGTGGGCCAGCCTTTAAAAAGCTAACATAGGCAGCAATAGACTGACTATATTTTTATTACAGAATTTAATAAGGCCGCTTTGCAAAAGCGGCTTTTTGTTTTACGAAACGGCCATGGCTGAAAATTTAAAAAGATTTTGATCTAATTACAGCCTTAAATACTCCAAATTATCGGGGCTGTTGTTGGTATAGGTAATGGTTACAAAGACTGCAATGCTGGTATCCTTTTCGCTTAAGGTAGCGTTTATTAAATAACCGGCTTTGTTTTGCCAGCACATAGGGCCTGGCGTACCTTTTGCCGAACGAATTGCATTAACCGGCTGGCGGAGTAAAGGAAGGCACACACAAATCGTGTGGATTATATTTTGTGTCAGTACCTGTTTGTTGCGCAAATAAAAACCCGGTCCTCACCAACAGTAAGCAGCAGCAAAAGAAAAGTTTTTACATTTAGTTGGTTTAGAAATGTTTAAGGGCTTTGAGGTTTTGAGTGCCCGAAAGATAAAGTAGTTTTAGGATGTAGCGGTTGGTTTCATGGTCATCTGGATACGTGCCGAAACTATTTTGCAACTGCCGTTGGTGGTGTTGCCACCAATGACCGTCGGTTAAGCTGTCGGGCATATGTCTTTTGCTCACAATGGCCATGCTACGGTTGTCCCGAAATCGGTAACAACACAGTGCAGCGGCCAAGCAGGGAGGAAGATCAACGAAATTTACGGTCTTACAGTTGGCTTTTTTGAAGATGAGTCCAGAGGACGGCTTCAGCGGAGGTGCTGTGGTTACGGAGTTGTTTGCGAAAGGGTTTTAATTCGGGCTTGTTGTTGATGATCATCTTTTTCATGTGCCTCCTTTTAACCACCCCTGAACATTTTTATAACAAGTTATAAAAACGTTCTGTCCCCTCCTTTAAAAGGAGGGGAAACTTTTGCGGGTTGGTTT
>JAJAYD010000320.1 GCA_026786345.1 Chitinophagaceae bacterium | reverse complement strand
CCGCCAGGTAAGCCAGTTTCCCGACAGCAATGAGTGGGAAGAAGACTTATTTAATCATATAAAAACATTTGCCGGTATTGAAGTAGGGCATAGCCATATTTCAGGCGACGGCGGTTACCGTGCTTTTTTCCTGCCAGAGTACGCACATTTGCAAGGACCGTCAGAGCAGTTTGTTGTAGACAACGAATTTGGCCACATTCATGATCATGAAAGCCGCAGCCTGCATGCCGTATTGCCGCCGGAGATTGGCGAAATCGTTTATCAGAAAAAATGGGGCGAGCAACACCCCTTGGCAAAAATGCATATAGCAGGCAGTACAAATTATTTGGTATACGGCGCACGTAACAAAGAAGAAAACGAACAGCTTAAAGTATTGCTTCGTATATCTTATTTGCATGCTTCAAAGCAATGGAAATAAAAATGCGTTTAAAGAATTTCTAACAGCTTTTGTGCTGGCCCAACACTATCAATTATACTTCGGTTGTGTACAAAAAAAGTATTTCTTTCGCACTACTCAAAACCTTCAAACCAATAACAATAAATATAACAAGAATGATAAAAAACTTTGACAGAACAGACCCCGATGATGCCGATGAATATTTTTTAGAAGCCGTAAGAAACGGTGACGTAAAAACCGCTATGACCTGCTTTGATAAAGAAGGTGTATATATTGGTAAAGATAGTAAGCCAATCTCTGGCATGGATAACATTGAAAAGGTAATAACAGAACTTTGCAAAATGAAGCCCGACATTAAAGTGTATGAACACCAAATGTCGCCCGTGGGCAGCGATATGATGTACTGGTTAGACAAGTGGACGATGACCGCCGCTGCCGGTGCTGATGGCAAGCCGATGAAAATGAAAGGCGCATCTGCCAACATGATGCGTAAGAATGCAGATGGCCAATGGCTTTGGTTGGTGGATAACCCATTTGCATTGCCGTTCTTTGATGGCCAAGAGAAGAAATAATAATTTTTATTTAAAATATAAAATCAAAACAAGCCTTTGCATTTTTGAGTAAAGGCTTGTTTAAAAACGACACATGAAAAAAGTAGATTTATCAACAGTGGTACAAACGTATCCGTCG
Organism: Chitinophagaceae bacterium; assembly: GCA_026786345.1. Classification (GTDB taxonomy): domain Bacteria; phylum Bacteroidota; class Bacteroidia; order Chitinophagales; family Chitinophagaceae; genus Segetibacter. The sequence goes on along the minus strand of JAJAYD010000320.1, from coordinate 3,075 downwards.
TACGAAGCTTATTTGGATGCTGAGTTCAGAGCAAAAATAGCAGATATGAAAAGCAGTGAAAGCGAATTGAATGAGGAAAAAAAAACCTTGCTCAATACCATTACTGGCAATTACAAAGTAATACAACACCTCCTAGAAAGCTATACGCCGTCGGCAGAAATGGTATCTGCGGCACAGGCTATAAAAACGCCCTTGGATGTGTTTATCATCACTGAAAACTGGTGCGGGTCCTCTACTTTTAACCTGCCCTACATTGTAAAAATATTGACAACAAACCCGAAGTTTAATGTAAAAGTTGCCCTTCGAGATAGTAATCCGGATTTTATGAACCTCTACCTAAGCCCCACTGGCGGCAAAAGCCTACCAAAAGTTATTGGCATTAATGCCATAGCGGAAGAAGTGATAAACTGGGGTTCAGGCTCTAAATCAGAAGCAGCAAAACGAAAAGAATTATTAGCCCAAGGCGATAAAAGGCCAGTGTTCTTACAAAAATTAATGGCTTGGTTTAACGTAAATAATCTAAAGGCAATTGAAGACGATTTTAAAGAAGTGTTTGCGGTGGCAAATGAAAAATAGATATTTTTTTATGGAATTCATCAAAGTTTTATTCACAATTATTTTTATAACCCTTTCAAACAATAACATTATGGCACAAAAATTTGACAGAAAAGATCCCAATGGCTTTGACGAATATTTTATGGACTGCATAGGCCGCGGCGATATGGAAGCCGCCCTAGCATGCTTTGACCCCGAAGCACTTTATGTAGAAAAATCTGGCAACGCACTTAGTGGCCGGGAAGCTATAGAAAAAGCAATAACCCCATTAGTAAAAATGAAAGCTAAAATGGAAGTATATGAGCATAACAACCTTCCTGTGACAAAAGACCTGATGTACCGCATGGACAAATGGACAGTAAAAGGCACGGGCCCCGACGGCAAGCCTATGGAAATGAAAGGTGCTTCAGTACACCTGCTTCGTCGAAACGCTGAAGGATATTGGTTTTGGCTGGTAGATAGTCCTTTTACACTGGAATGGTTTAAAGCTGAGGATTCAAACAAATAGAAAAGGGAGGTAAGAGAAACCAAACTTTTGTACTAAAAATTTCAGTTCGTAATTCGCTGTGTAATTTTTATCAAAATTACTGTAAAATCAAAATATATGAACTTACAAAAAACTGGTAAAATAATCCTTTCTATTGCCATTGCGCTTTCAGCCATCGTATCTACCATTGTAGATCTATTACCTGGCGATGCTGGCCATGTACACAACCCGCATTGGAGCGGTCATGCTGTGTTTCATGATGTGGTGATGTTTTTGTTTTTAGATGCTATGTGTCTGTTAACGTTGTGGTTGTTATGGCGCAAATCTGCCGAGCCATTGCTGGCTGCAAAAATAGGAATGTTGGTAGTATTAGCATTTTGGACCCCATTTTATTACATTACCACCCTATTCCCAAATGCAAGCCTAGCCGCAGCCAACGAAGGCACGCCGGAGTATGCGCATGAATTAGAACATGTAACGCTGGGCACAATAGCTGGTCTGCCTGTTTATATAAATGTGTGCATAGGTACTTTTCTAATCATCCTTTCTATAAGCGGATATTTTTTATTTAAGAAAGGGTATAGGGATACTACTTCAACTCAAAATTAATGGCAAAAATATATAACCCACATGTGGTCATATTTGCCATCTGCTCGGCTTGGGTAACAGTCTTTAGGTTGACACAGTAGAAATGCAAGATTCTTATAACTGACAGACGGAAGGGCGAACGTACAAAAAGGGGTGTGCCAAAATGCGGGCGGACGGAAGCATTGTTTCAACTTTTTTTTCAATTTGGCTTCATATCCAGCTTGATGTTATTAGTTTAGCTATGTGCAAATCATCAACTTTTATTTATAAATTTAGCTTCGGTTAGCGGAGGCGGACACAGTAGGAAGTCACTAATAGCCAACGCCACAAGGCAAGCACATTGGCAGGCACACAAAACCAACAGCACAGAAGCCAACCTGCCAAAGAGCTTGCCTTCTTGCTCGGTTTGGGTAACAGTCTTTTAGGTTGACAGAGTTAAAAATGCAACACTCTACTAACGGACAAAGGAAAGGGCGAACGTACAACAGGGGGTTTGCCAAAATACGGGCAGACGGAAGTTATCTTCAACTTTTTTTTCGCTATTGTACTTCATATCCAGCTTGACATTATCTATTTAGCTTTTTGTTGTTATCTTCAGCTTTAGTTTTTCAATCATCATCGGTTCCGGGCTGACGGAATACTAATTCCCGTACTTCGGCAAGCCCTGTCCGTCGTTGCCTGCAAGCCTAAAATGCCATTCACTATGACTAAACTTTTTTTACCTATTATTTTGTTGACACTTCTTTCTTGTAACTCAACACCAAATAATGGAACGACACGAACACCAAATACGCATACAGACAGTGTTGCCACTCAAGCGCCAGTTGTTGACAATTCAATCCAATTTGACACTTACTGTAATGCCCGTTTTGGGTATTGTATTGAATATCCCAAAGGAATTATATATCCACAACCAGAAAGCCAAAATGGTGACGGACGAATTTTTAAAAACAAGCAGGGTGAAGAAGTTCTTACAGTTTTCGGACGAATGAATGCAGACCCTGACGGTAGAACAATTTCTTTAGAGCAACAATATGACGAGGACCTTCACGGTGCTCTTGAAGAGAATGGAAACAAAGACCGTGTTATTACTTACCAAAAATTAGGTAAGACTTTTTTTGTTATATCAGGCTACAAAAAAGGAAAAATATTTTATCAAAAGACCATTTTAAAAGAGGACGCTTTTGCATATGCAACACTTGAATATTCCGAAAATGAAAAAGAAAGTTTTGACAAAGTTTCTACAAGACTTTTTAAATCATTCAAGTGACAGAAAAGGCCAGCAGGCAACAGGCTGTTTGGCAATATGGCAAGGTGACGAATATATTCTCAATTTTTTGTTCGCAATTGGGCTTTAGTTCCAGCGGACGAACAACTATTGGGCTTTAGTTCTTATCATCAACTTTTATTTATAAATTTAGCTTCGGTTACGGGCTGACGATTTT
>JAJAYD010000319.1 GCA_026786345.1 Chitinophagaceae bacterium | reverse complement strand
CCCTTTACCACCCATTTGTCTTTACCATCCATACCATACAACCTTACTTCGTTGGTGGTTTGGGGAGTAAAGGTTCTTTGAAACAAAGTTTTACCCAGCGTTGAATCTTTTTTAATGTTACGAATAACCACTTCAACGTTACTGTTGGTTTTAAAATCAACGGTTATCTGCTCGTCTTTTGTGGTAGCCGGTACATCAGGAAATTTGGCCAGGAAGCTGTAATATTTTAGCGCCTGTTTATTAAGATTATCACGCCGGCCTTTCAATATTTCTATAATGCGATCTCCTGATAGCGCATAAATGGTATCTGGCAGCAGGTGTACAGCAGCCGTTATCAGGCTGTCTGTTAATTTACTTTTCACATTTGCAATTTCCTTCTTCCAATCTTCCTCTGTAAGCTTATTTAAAAAGTAACGATCGAAATACCGGTTGTTGTAATTGTAAACATCAATGGCAGCTATTTCTTTTTCATAATTCTGCAGGTTTGCTTTCAACCATTGGTGCGATAACATCCACGGAAAAAATCCGGTGGTAGTATAGTAGGCTTTATCGCGGTCGCGGGGTATAGGGGCATAGGTAGTTTTGTCCCCGGTCTTTTGTATTTCCCAACGCCATTGATCTTCGTGCCTGTCCCAATCGCCCAAGACCAGGTCGAGCAATCTTGCCCGTAATACCTGTTGCTGATCAATCGTAAAATCATTGTCATCTTCCACTTTCCGCTGCACTTTTTCGGTGTTGTCTGTTTCATTTAAGCCAACTGGTTCCCTTTCTTCAAACAAGAGAACTGAATTGGCAAACTCCTGTCTATATTCTCCTAAAGCAGGGTCATCGGGCACATAAACAATTTGCGGACTTGAATGGGCAATGCCCAAAGCTTCAGCCAAAGGTGGAACGGTCAATGCTGCATATGGATGAGACGTAATTACCTGGTCTTGTAAAATATCCCGGGCCACGGTTTTTCTTAATTTCTCGGGCAGTCCACGTTCGGGGTATTTTTGAATACTTCTCAAAACATACTCTTTACCCGAAGCATCTTTAAGTCGCAGCGATTTTGTTTGCAAACCGCCTCCTTTTTGCAAAATGGTTAGTCCACCTTTTTCTTTTTTAAGATCGAATATTTTTATGGGCACAGGGGCGGCCCAAAGTTTTCTATATCCTTCGCCAAACAAAAAGCGATGGAATTTACCAACACTGTCATAGTTCGGAGAAATGGCGATGGTGATAGATTTGGTTCCAGGATTCGATTGCGAAAAAGAGATACTTGTAAATAATATGCAGGCAATTGTGTAAAAAAATCCTGGGTAAAAATGAAGATTATTCAAATTGCCTATTGTTTTCATGAAATATAACATTACAATCTGGTGTGTCTTGAGGGGCTATTGAGTAATAAAATACAGATGCGTATCTAACAAATTACATGTTTTTTAATTTTTAGCCAAGGCATTGGGCTGTATTCCAGACTGTCGAAAAAAATTGTGAGAAAAGCCCCTTTAAAAAGATGCGGTATAAGTGACTTTCGATAAACCGGAATTAATATGACACAACCGGAGATCCACAAAGAATAGCTATTCGTCAACAAAAAGAAAAACGACCAGTCGAAATGCACCCAGGCATAGATAGTGCAATTGGCATAATTAATATTTTGAAGACATTCTGGTAAAATTGCTTTCAGATTTTTATTTTTACCACTGAAACTTCAACTTTAAATACTTAACTGGTATACTATGAACGAACAACTGTCTGTTTTTTATAATGGCAAACCAACCGAGGTAACCTGTATGCCCGAAAATATTTTTTATATACAGATCACCACATCGCCCTACCTGATTTCGTACACCAAAAACGAAAATGGTCAACTGCATTGGTTTGAAGTTGAAGGCCAGAGAGAAACCTGGTTATCTGGTACGATGGGCTGCCTTATTGAAGCGCATTATTCTGCACACCACTTATTATTAACCTAGCCTGTATTTCAACCGGTATGCGGCAATAGTTCTTAAGTTTGAACTACCCGTTGCAGAAAATAGTTTTTATATTCATTCCTAATCAATCGCCTTTCAACAATAATAATGATTGCAGATGTAAATTTTATTAGAACGGTGCAAGTGGTACGTTATGTAACTCCATTGCGCGAAGGGGGATCTTTGCCTGCCATTGCCGAGGCCGATGATGGTTTTTTATATGTACTGAAGTTTAGGGGTGCAGGGCAGGGAATTAAATCGTTGATAGCCGAATTGATAGGAGGCGAATTGGCGAGGTTAATTGGGCTTAAAATTCCGGAGATTGTTTTTGCTACGCTTGATGAAGCCTTTGGCAGAACGGAACCTGATGAGGAAATCCAGGACTTGTTAAAAGCAAGTGTCGGGCTGAACCTTGGATTGCATTACCTGTCTGGTAGCATAACTTTTGATCCGGTTGTTACTAAAATTTCGCCGCTAATTGCTTCAAAAATTGTTTGGCTGGATTGCCTGCTTACCAATGTTGACCGCACCGCCCGTAACACCAATATGTTAATGTGGAAAAACGAATTGTGGTTGATTGATCATGGAGCATGTTTATATTTTCATCATTCGGGCTTACAGTTGGGCGAAACGAAAATAAAGCCCTTTCCCCAGGTAAAAGATCACGTTTTACTGGAACAGGCAACGGAGTTACTACAGGTAAATGATGAATTAAAAGCCATACTGACTCCTGCAGCTGTAGCTAACATAGTATCGATGGTGCCTGGTGAATGGTTGGAAACAGAAGGCTCGAACCTTAGTAACGATGAAAAAAGAAAAGTGTATGGCGATTTTCTAAACAGAAGAATTCAGTCGGCTGAAATATTTATTAACGAAGCACAAAAGGCCCTAAATGAACTTGTTTGAATATGCTGTAATTCGGTTTGTGCCCAAAGTTGAAAGGGAAGAATTCCTGAATGTGGGTGTTATAGTGTATTGTGCTTCTGGAAAGTTTTTGCAGGTAAAATACCTTATAGATGAAGGTAGGTTGACTGCACTATACCCGGCTTTTAATATGGATGAGTTGAAGGACAGGTTACAAGTATTTTGCATTATTTGCAAAGGCGAAGCTACGGGTGGAAGTATTGCTCAATTGCCCATTGCCTCCCGGTTCAGGTGGCTGACTGCATCGCGTAGCACCGTTGTGCAAACTTCGCCGGTACACCCCGGTCTTTGCACGAATGCCCAACAAGCTTTGGAACGTTTATTTGATCAGTTGGTGAGTCTCGATTATGAATGATGCTCAAATAAAGGACTACGTAACTAATGATCTCTGTATCATTAGTCCTACTAATGAAAGTATTATCAGTATGGCTATTGCAATTGAAAAAAGGTTTTGTATTTCTTTGTTCTTTTTGCCCGACTGAGAGAAAGAAGTTTCAATGTGCCGGTGATTGAAGAAGAAAAAGTTGAACAGTTTCCAACTGCTGGTTTTGTTGGTAACGAACAAATAAAGCTTTAAAAGAATCAATATTCCGGAAACGATAGCCAGGTAGGGCAAAATCAGTACCAACTCATACAAAATGTTGTCAACCATATAATTTTTTCTAGGTAAAAATATACTTGTTCACCTATCAACAATAGTGTCAATGGTAAGTGGGCAACGTATACTTTTTTGTGGGTTAAAAGGGGGCTCTCTAGAAAATCGGATGACTTATATTTTCATTAAACTTTCGACAAAATATTGATTATTTATTTTAGTATCAAAGAAAATATTCCTAAAAATTACGAACGCAATCTCAAATTGGATTTACTACCGTATAAATTGGTTTTAAATTTAAAAATGAGCCAGGGTTCAAATGGGTGACAAAAGATAAATTTAAAATCTAACTTCTGGTTGCAGAAAAAATCCGTGGCGCGACTGCTCCGTTTTTTCGCTTTGTTTCATGGGAAAATAGATCTTAAATTCAGTGCCTTCGTTCACGGTGCTGGTTACTTCAATTTTACCTCCCAATGCATCCACCTGGTTCTTTGTTATAAACAAACCTATTCCCCTGGCTTCTGGATGGGCATGAAATGTTTTATACATTCCAAACAATTTATCCTTATTAGTCGCAAGGTTTATACCCAGGCCATTATCCTTAATAGAAAGTACTACAAAGCCAGATAAACTTTCTGATGCAAGCACGATTTCCGGTTTTACATCGGGTCGCCGATATTTGATTGAATTGGTTAAAAAGTTTAGGAAGATACTTTCGAGATAGGCAGGTACTCCATTTACGAATAAATCGGGGTCAATGTTATTAATAATGGCTGCATGGGTTTCGATGGCTAAGGCATTTATACTGGCGATGGCTACATTGGCATAAGTAAACAAGTTCAATCTTTCTAAACTATCTATGGTTTTAGTTTGTATGAGTGTTATTTCATTCAGGTTGCTAATGGTTTCTTTTAGGTTAGCAGAAGCTCTTAATAACATAGGATAGTACTCATTTTCTGTTGCTTCAGGGTATTGCACTTTAAGCAGATCGAGCATCTGCGAAAAATTTGCAGAATGTGACCGCAGGTTGTGCGATACAATGTGGGCGAAGTTGAGCAACCGTTGGTTTTTCTCCTGGATGGATTCAAGCATTTCCCTGCGTTCGGTAATATCATTTATTTGAGACACAAAATGCATGGGCTCGCCCAGATCGTTTTTAACTATTGAAACCGACAATAATGTCCAAACAAAGTCGCCATTTTCGTGGATGTATCTTTTTTCTAACTGGTAATGTTCAACGCTGCCTCCAAGCAGTTCGTGCAATAAACTTACATCTTTGTCCAGGTCATCAGGATGTGTTAGATCCTGGAAAGTTAGCGTAAGCAATTCCTGCTCGCTATAACCAAGCATGTCGCAAAGGTTCTTGTTTACCCTTAGCCATTTGCCATCTAAACCTACCAATGCCATTCCATGAGGTGCATATTCAAACGTTTGTCTAAAGCGCTCCTCCTGTATAGCAAGCTTTTTTAGTATTAATGTTTTTTCATTTATATCCTGAAACAAGCCATGCACTCTTATGCAAACGTCTTTTTCAAACTCTGCAATGCCGATGGTTCTTACCCAAATTCTATTGTTGTTGTAGGTAATAATCTCCACTTCCAGGTCGTAATTAATGCCGCGAGTGATGGCATCGTTAAAGTATTTTGAGATTTTATTTCTGGTCTCACCCTCAACAAAAAAAGAAAAGCACTTATCTAAATCCGGTTGATAGTCCTCGGGAACTTCGTGAATTTCTTTAACTACAGCATTCCAGGAAAGTTTATTGTCGGCTATGTTATACTCCCAGGTCCCCATCTCTGCCGCTTCAATGGCGCGTTCAAAAAGGGTTTTAAATTGAATAAGTAGCAGCTCATTTTGTTTGCGCTCATGAATATCATGAAGAGCGCCGGTAATCCATTCGGCTTTACCATCTGCGGTAATGCCTGCAATTTTACCTTTATCTTTCATCCAAACCCAATGCCCCAGTTTGTGCTTCATACGCATTTCGCACTCATAAAATTTAAGCCTGCCAGCCAAATGTTCTTCCCACAATTTTTCTGAGATCACCAGGTCATCAGGATGAACATATAACTTCCAGGTTTCAGCGTTGACAGTCCCGAGTTCGTGCAGTTCGTACCCGATCATCTGGGCCCACCTCTTACTAAAAATGGTTTCACCCGTTTGGAGGTTGAATTCCCACGGAGCAATATCTGTCCCTTCAATAATTTGTGTAAGCCTTACAATTCTATTTTGAAGGTCGGTTAATAAGGTTGCTGTATTTGTTTCGCCTGGTGGCGGTATAGAATTCATGGGGGAGCAGTATCATTTAAAATACCCAGAGTAATTTAAACAAATAAAAAAGATCCGCAGCATGATTAATGCAAAAGCAAATTGATGACATTGCTTATACAGAATCCCGGAAAAATATTATACTATAGCCCTGTTGCAATTAAAACCGGACTGTATTAAAATTAATTGCCCTTCCCGGATAGTCGGTATTTTAACGATGTTGACCTATAGATTGAAATCTCCGGGAGAGGATCTCAGGCACTTATTATTCGTTCTGATGGTTCAGGAACTAAGAATTAGACGGTCCTCTTTTTTCTGGAGCGCCTTGGCCTTTGTATACTTTACCAGGTTTATTAAAAATACACTGGCCAAAATGATAGCTAACCCAAATATTTGTATGAATGTAATGCGCTCGCCGGCAAAGAAAACGCCCAGCAAAACGGCAACAACCGGGTTTACATATGCATAAGTACTTACCTGTGTTACCGGCTTAACTTTAAGCAGCCAAACATAGGCGCTGAAACCGGCAATCGATCCAAAAAAGATGAGGTACAGCAACGATAACCAGGCGCTTGTTGTTACTGCTGCAAAGTCCATTTTCGACGCTTCGCCATGTAGCAAGGCTATAGGTAAAAAAGCAAAACCTGCTGCTAACATTTGCCAGGTTGTGTTTACGGTGGCCGGTATATTTGGGGCTTTATATTTTGAAATCAGCGATCCGCCCGACCATGAAATAGCACCGATGATAAGTAGTGCCATGCCTGCCAATTCTTTACCACTGCCAAGGGTACTAAATATTGCAGCTATTTTTTCACCAAACAATAACACCACTCCGGCAAAGCCAATAACCAGCCCCGCAATGGTAGCTTTACTCTGAAAATTTTCTTTCCATTTTGGCTTGTCGAGCAAAATAAACCAAATGGGAGAGGAGGATATTACAATGGCCACCATGGCACTGGGCATATATTGCTCCACCCAAATAACTGCCCCGTTACCTACAAACAATAATAGTACGCCACTTAAGGCGGCATGCTTAATGTCGTTTACATTCCAAACATTTTCGCCTCTTAGCAAGCTCCATATTAACATAAGTATACCCGCAGCTAAAAAGCGAATGCAACCCAGCATTAGAGGCGGAAAACCGTTCAGTGCTCTTTGAATGAAAAAATAAGTAGAACCCCAAACAATGTAGAGAATAGCAAACGCCAACACCACTTTATATGTAGAAGCAGTAGGTTCAATTTGCCGGTTCATTAGTGGTGGTTTGAGGAATTATTAATTGTTGGTGTTCTTTTACGGTTTCTAAAATCCAGAGTAAGTAAACCTTAAAACAGTCATCTGTTTCAACTGCTTCTATTGGCTTTACCGTATTTATTCCACGTACTTTTTAAAGATGGAACTAGCTGTATGTCCTCCAAAACCAAAGGTGTTATTGAGCACAAAATTTACCGTTTGGTGTATTGATTTGCCAAGCACCAGTTTCAGCCCTGCCGGAATTTGTTCGTCAACATGCTCCGTATTTATGGTAGCAGGAATTATATCATTTTTTACCGCCAAAACACTAATGATACTTTCAATGGCACCGGCTGCTCCAAGCAAATGGCCGGTCATCGATTTTGTACCGCTTATGGCAACAGGCAATCCATTAAAAATCCTCTCAATGCCATGTAGTTCACTTATGTCGCCCTGCCCTGTTGAAGTAGCATGTGCATTAATGTAATCAATTTTATCAGCAGTGATCTGCGCATCATCCAGGGCTTTTTTCATACCAAGGTATGCACCCAATCCATCGGGTGGTGTACCGGTTAAATGATAGGCGTCACCCGCCATTCCACCACCCACAATCTCGGCAAGAATATTGGCGCCTCGTTTTTTGGCATATTCATATTCTTCCATTATCAAAGCGCCGGCACCTTCGCCCATTACAAACCCGTCCCTGTCTTTATCAAAAGGTTTGGAAGCATGGGTTGGATCGTCGTTATTCTTTGACAATGCCTGCGCTGCATTAAATCCCCCAATGGAGGCTTCGGTTATCGAAGCTTCAGAGCCGCCTGCAATCATTACATTGGCTTTACCCAAACGAATGGTGTCAAAGGCATTTATAATTGCGGTGTTCGACGAGGCACAGGCCGATACCGTACAGTAATTAGGTCCATGCAATTTGTGCCTGATGGATATAATGCCTGCTGCTATATCAACAATCATTTTAGGAATAAAGTAAGGGTTGAACCTGGGTGTTCCATCTCCATTATTAAAGTCCTTCAATTGCTGTTCAAAAGTGCTGATGCCTCCATTGCCTGATGCCCATATAACACCAATCTCGTAGCGATCTTCCTGGCTCATGGTAGCAAAATTCAACCCTGCATCTTTTATTGCCTGTTCGCTGGCTCCTACGGCATACTGCGTAAACAAGTCATATTTTTTTATTTCTTTTTTATCAATGTATGTTGTTGCTTCAAAATCTTTTACCTCGCAGGCAAACCGTGTCTTAAATTTTGAACAATCAAATTTGGTAATTGGCCCCGCGCCGCTTTTTCCGTTTACTATGTTTTGCCAAAATGTTTCTATTGAGTTACCTAATGGAGATATGATGCCAAGGCCTGTAATTACTACGCGTTTCATAAAAATCCTTTCTATATAAAAAATGGTTCTTTTTAAAGAGGCTTACAAGGTACTTACACTTATGTATGCAGCATTTATAAATAATTTCAGACCATAGAAACTGTCAGGATTTCATTGCAAAGAGTTTCGTTTACTTATTTTTTTTACCACCATAGGCACTTTGATACAAAGTAAATACGCACATCAAAACCTATGTGGCACCTTTATGCCTATGATTCTTTGTGGCAATTATACATATGTGATCTTATATAATTAAGGCTATAGAATGCACTTTATTACTCATGGCATCTACAAAATATTATTCTTTTGGTGAATATTTTTTTGACTTGTTGTACCAGCATTTGTTCTTAATGAAACTGCAGTGGCGACGCTCCGTTTAACAGGGTAATTACTATCATCTTTTATCACATTATTGGCACTAACTGATATAAATTTCATCTTTACCCCTATCGGGCTTTCATTTTTTTGGTAAAATGAAACTGGCTCTGTATGGATTAATGTTAAAAAAATGCCAGTGTTTAAAATCTTTCTTTTAACACTGAACAATAAATTCTCCACCACCGTTATACATCAGTAATAGTCAAAAGGGTACCACATAGCCTGTTATAAAGTGGGTTGCTTAACAAAACGTACAGTTATTGAAAACAATGATTTCTTCGATTTGTAACTGTTAAAAAATTCAGTTTCGGTTCGGATCGCATTGTGTGACCACCTTACATTTGCAATCCGAAACAGAAAAGTGAACGCTGTTTCTCCGTACTCCGCACCTTATACTAGAGAAGATTAACGATCTGCTTTTTTTGCACTGCCTTGCAATAATTTTTAATTAAGAACAACATGACGAACAGTAATGTAATGACCTCTATTGTACAAATAGACGGGGAACAATTGAGACATCTGGTAACTGAAGTAAAAGAAACCCTTGCAACGAATCAGCAAATGGGTGTAAATTCCGGGAGGCCAAAAAGGTTTACAACTGTCGACCTTTGGAAATGCCAGAACAAGATGCGTACTGCATCATTTTTAAGAAGATTATAAGTCTTCTTTCAACACAAAAATTCGGCTTATATTAATGTTATAGGTTACCATTTTTTAATTGTGTTTTACAACCGGCAATATTGCTTTATGGCATGTTGCCGGTTTTTTTATGCTTAGATATTTATGAATACCTCCGGCCAATTAGCCAGAATGAAATTCTTACCGAAGTTTTAATGGCTTTTACCGGCTAAATACATAGGTCTCGCCTAACAGGCATTGCCCGCAGAAAAAAGGTTTGCTTATTTTGATGAAAATAAAAAACAATGCAACCAAACGATATTGAAAGAAAAATAAGGGACAAATGGAATAACCCCAACCGCCGAAACAAGAATGTTTACACGGGTAATCTGTTTTTAATTATTGGCGGTTTTCTATTTGCCGATCGCAGTGGTGTCCGGTTTCCCGATTGGTTTTTATCGTGGCCGATGATATTGATTGGTGTGGGTG
>JAJAYD010000318.1 GCA_026786345.1 Chitinophagaceae bacterium | reverse complement strand
TACCAAAACTATACAGCAATGCATAACCCAAACCCAGCACCAAAGGCAACACAGCAAATACTGCTAATAAAAGGTAAGCGGTAATATTTACAGGTCGTAAATGCATTAGTTTGCTTCGATCACTTTTTTTCTAAAATCATCAAACACCCTTAACATGTATTCGGGTTCGGGTTCTTTTATAGAGCGGCTTTTTAAATGACTGGTTGTAATGCCATATTTTCTCTTCGGCAGTGAGTCGAATTGTTGCTGCCATTTTTTTTCAAGTTTATCATAAGCCAATACGGTACGACTACCCCAAAAAGTAATATCATTCTTTCGAATCTGGGCTGCAGGCGAAATAAGAAAATTACACACCAGCATGGCTGCTTCTTTATTACCGGAGTTAGCCGGAATGCCTATATAATGGGTATTATGTATTGCACCCGGCTGCAGTATATACGCTTTTGAAGTCGCAGGAAAAACACCTTCCGCCACTTTGTTATCAATATCGGCATCGTTAAAACTGGTGGTAAAATCCAGTTCGCCACCGCTAAACATTTGCGATATACTGGTATTACTTGCGGGAAACGTTTCGCCGTTTTTCCAGAAATACTTTTTGTTATTATTGATGAATTGCCACAGTTGGCCCGAGAACTTTTCATACTTCGCTGCATCAAATTTACCTTCCAGTTGGTAGCTACCACCGGCCAGTTCAATTAGCCATGTTTTAAGCAAAGTCATTCCGTTAAAGTCGGTGGCTAATGTAAATCTGCCGGGGTGTTGTTGCCACCATGTTTGCCATTGTTGCATGCTGACAGGTGGAGTGGCTGTTCTTGCACTATCGCAAATAACATAGAAAAACGATTCTCCCCATGGAGTTTCATACCCGTTTACCTCCTGTTGAAAATCATACTTAATTACAGGGTTTTCATAGTCAACATACTTACTGTTCGGCAAACGATCTGTATAGGGTCCAAACAATACATCAATCTGTCGAAGCTGGTAAAATGTTTCGCCGTTAATCCAGCAAAGGTCAATATCGCTTTGTTGCTTAGCTGCTTCCTTTTCACCCATCAGGTTGTTAACTATGTCTTTACCCTGACCAGGAACAATGGTTAAAGTAATATCACATTGTTGCTTTAAAGCAGGTACGAGGTATTCATTCATGTACCTGTTAACTTTTTTATCGCCCTGGTACATCATCATGGTTATATGGGCACCTTTGGCCTTTTGCTCTATTTGTTGCCAGGTTTGATTGTTGATATTATCATCCCCTTTTTCCTGTTGCCTGCAGGCAAAAAACAGCAGACTAATAAAAAGTACTCCTATAAAAATTTTAAACATCATACGTTTTTACCTGACGAATTTTGTTGCAGCTCCTTTTAACCTTCAAATTATCAATTGATTTTTTTGGGACAAACATCCGTTTTTTTATTAAGCTCCGGTTGTGTCATATTAATTCCGGTTTATCGGAACTCACTGGTACGGTATAATTTTATTCAACAATCACCTCCATCTAACAAAGTGGCGTACCAACGGCACGGGTAATTATCTATATCTAATGCTACCAACCTGATGCACCGTTGGGGCATTCACCATTCTCCATTCACTATTGACTATTACGTGTTGCACCTATGGCGCAAAATGTAAACGTTCTATTTTTGGCTACCAACATGATGCACCTACGGCGCATGCACTATTCACCCTGCTCCCTCGAGGGATGCTGAAATGAATTACCAATGACAAGTATTACTACCGCAGAGAAATTCAGGAGTTTTTCACAGAAGGCACAGAGAAAACTTTGTGTTCTCTGTGGGATTTCCTCTGGTTTTTCTCTGTGGTTAAATAATGTCATCGTCGAAGAACTTTTTTTAAACCAAAAATTAATTACTCAGCATGACGGCTCTGACGGCTCGTTGCTCACACTTTGTTATTCACTATTCATCTTTCACTACTCACCACTAACTGCTCACCATTCAATTTTCACGTTTCACTTTTCACGTTTCACTTTTCACAACTCACTACTCACAACTCACAACTCACCACTCACCATCCGCCTAACTAAAAATAATAATTCACTCCCATCTGAAACTGTCGTGGCGGTCCATAACTTCTTCTTACCAACAATCCACTTGAAGCCGGTCCGTTTTGAATTTGATTGCTGTTTAAAGCGTTGTTGCTATAACCGCTTAAGTTAGGCGTATTAAACACATTAAAACAATCAACCCTTACCTGGAACTTTGATTCGTTGCGCAATGTAAAATTGTACTGAACTGCAGCATCAAAGTTATTGCTCCAAGGCAGGCGGTCGCTGTTGCGGCTTTCGCCAGGGTGGCGATCGTTGTTGCCACTATAGTTGGCACTGTAAGCACGTCCGTCACCATTAAGGTCGGCAGTGCGTAAGGGAATGCCATTACCGGTAATAATAGACCCATTGTTGTAAGTGCTGGGCGCAGTGCCATCGGGCACCCTGTTAATTGGCATGCCGCTTTGTATAAGGGCACTTGCATTAACACTTAAACCCGCCAAAGGATACCAAAACAACGAGCCATTAAAAATATGTGTACGGTCGTTGTTGGTTGGGCCCCACTCCCGCTCCCAGTTGTTGCTATCCTGCGCTTTAAAGTTGATGCCTTCGGTATTGGCTCTGGCAAAGCCCATGGTATACGTAAGGCGGTATGCATAATTATCTTTACCCTGGTCTTTTTGATAGTTTAGGCTTAACCCAATGTAACGGGCCCTACCCTTACTTTCGCTCATGCTTACGGTACGTGCAATACCCCGTAAAGTGTCGCCGTTTAGCAACGTATAATTTCCCCTTGCATCGCGGTAGATTGGAATAGGCCGGGTACTATCGGCCGAGGTTACACTACGTGCAATAATATTGTTTGGATTAATAGAATATGAGTATGGTGCCGGTGGATTTAAATCTCTTAATCGAAACAGGTTGTGAACATCAACCATCATTAAATCGGTATAAAAAAGTTTGTCTTCGCCTATTTGAACCTGGTAACCAATAGAGGCCTGGTGACTGTATGGGTTCTGCCAACCATCAGGGTTCATAATACGCAACTCGTTCGCAAACTGCTTGCTCCTGCCTGCCTGTAGTTGCGATGATACGGGCCCATTTAAATACGTTGCTCCCTGTACATTGGCTTTCAGATTTCCATCCCGAACCAACGCATTTATATTGGCTGAAGCCGGTATCATACCCTTGTTTTGCAAAGCTGTGATCTGTCGCCTGTAATCGTCGCTGTTGGATGTAAACTGCAGTGCATCGCCATAAATGGTGTATAATATTTTATCGTAGTGAATGCCATAGCCTCCGCGAATAACACTGCGGTCATTCAACTTATAATTAAAATTTACACGTGGACCTATGTTGTTATAATCACCTTTGGTGCTCCCACTTTTCGAAAGGTTGTCATAATCCCAGCGAAGGCCCAGTGTAACATTCAATTTGCTGTTAACACTCCACAGGTCTTCAACATAAGCATACGGCCTGTTTTGTGTGGCGCCAAATCTTCCGGGGCTTAGCTCAACATCAAGGTTACGAACGAACGCATTTGCTGGTATGTCTTTGTAACTAAGATCTTTATTGGCTCCTTTACCTTTTATGGCATCCAGTTGGGCTTGTGAAAGCTTTACAGTGTACTCTCCCAACGGGTTACCGCCACCTACCAAAGATTGGCGTGAGCTAATGATGCCAACACCTACTTTAAAGCTGTGGTTATTGCGTGTAAAGCCAAACTTTTGCGCAACCTGCCAGGTATTTTCATTGCTGATGTATTGGTTACCGGGGCTACCTAAACGAGCCAGGGTTCTATCGTTGGGTGCCAGCACAATTACAGTTGGCAGACCTGCATTCATCGGTCGGTAATAATCCCATAAGTAAGTGGAATATTGCACATCAGTTTGTGAGGTAAAGTTGGTACCGCTGTAGGAGTTTTGCAATGCCACCAATGTTCCGTTGCGGTCTTGAATCAAACCCTGCTCCGGAAAAATAAGGTCGCCATCAACACCACCGCCCTGCTTTTCAATCATAACCTTTCCGGTATTAATACGCAGGGTAGATTTAAAGCGGCTGGTCCAAAATTGGTCAACTTTACCTGAGATTAATGTGAAGTTGTTTTTACCCCCCACACTCGTTGCCACGCCCAGATCATTTGATATCAGCGCATAATCTTTCTTATCAAAAGTTTGCTCGGCATTCAGGTAATAAAATGTTTTATTTTTTACAATCGGGCCTCCCACACCAAAGCCTACCTGGTGTCTTTGAAAACCATCTTTAACGGGGTTGCCGGTAAGGTCTCGTGTAGAATATTTCGGAATGCCATCTGTCAATCTACCCGGCCTAACCAAATAAAACGCTTCACCTGATACTGTGTTGCTGCCGCTTTTGGTAGTTACATTGATGATGCCGTTATAACTGCCTCCATACTCTACAGAATAATTACTGGTAAGCACATTTATGTTTTTGGTAAAGCCAACCGTCATAGGAAACTTTGGTTGGTTCAAGACTGCTTCAACATTCTCTAATCCATCAATCATGTAAATGGACGACTGGGTTCCAAAGCCATTAATGGTAATATTATTTCCTTCGGTAAATGTTGCTGTTGCCTGGGCTACATTTGGCAAACGGTACAAGGCTCTTGAAATATCCCGCCCTTCCACCGGCAACACCCTTAATTCCTTTGCAGTTAACTCGGAGGACACTTCGGCATTTACTGTGTTGATTTTGGCTATTGATTTAGATCGAACGGTTACCTCATCAAACACCTTTGTTCGTGTTGCTGCCAGCGAAAGAGAAACGGTTCGGGTAAAGTCTGACCTCAACTCAACCTCGCTACTTTCAGTACCCGCAAATTCGTTGTTGCCAGGTGTCTTGACTATATACGATCCGTTTAAAGAAAGCCCATTAAAAATTACCTGGCCCTTTTCATTCGATCGTGCCGAATCAGTAAAACCTATGGCTTTATTTTCTATAATAACAGGTATGCCTTTCAGTGGTTTGTTTTCTAAAAGAGTAATCACATTTACACGCATTTGCACCTGCGAAAACAGGGTACAGGAAATGCATACAGCAAGCAGAAAAGAATAAATACTTTTCATTGATCAATAAAAATTTATGGTAATAAAAAGAAGGAAGACAAGGACAATACTTACGGGCAGATAGAGGGCGGGGCCCTTAGTGCCATGTTTGCCAAAGCCAACTCTTGCGCCACAAAGCTGAGCCTGTAGTAAAAAGCCCTAATACGTTGCAGAAAATCAAAAAGGAAACGGAGTGCAGCATTATACGTACGTGCCAAATTATTGAAGAAGAAAATGTCAGAAGTTTCGTTGATATCGTTTAAAGCATTTAGCACTAATGGAGCTATATGAAGGTCTTTACAATACTCTTTTAAAGTGAGTGCTAACCTGGTTGTTTGCCAGGGTAAATTTTCAATTGCCTGCTTTAAAAAATATTCTTTTGTTATTCCCAAAAGGTAGATCCCTCCCCGCTTATCCGGCCCAATAACCACCTCATTATTTTGCAGCGAATGAATGGCTTTTTTAAGTATCACACCATTGAGCAAAGGGCAATCATTACCAACTATGATAATCTTTTTAAACCCCAGTTCAAATACCTGTTGAATGGCGTTGGATATCCTTTCGCCAAAATTATTTCCTGATTGATTTTGTTGGGTTGAAGTGTAAACAGGGAAACCAAGTGATTTGAGCAAATTTGATTTTTCATTTACCAAAAGGGACAAGAACAATTTATTTTTGGAATCATCTTTGGCTATCATGTTTTTATTGGCAGCTTCATAAGTTGCTGTGCGTGAAAAAAAAATTATAGCGGTTGATGTTTGCAGATGAAACGTATTTGAAAAGATTTACGAAAAAATGTTTGTGCAAGATTTACCAAATATTTAGACAATTCAATCTTCAGAATGTTTTGTGCAAGGAACAAAATTTTTATGATACACATCAAAATTGGGTGCATCCAAATTGTCGCATAGCGATTTGTGAAAAGTGAGTAAGATAGGCCGCCTTAGAAAAATACAGTACAAGTGAGTTCCGATAAACCGGAATTAATATGACACAACCGGAGTTGCACAAGGTCACTTCTGCCGGCAACCAAAACATAGCGATCATTTGGAATGCACCCTTAAAAGTTAGAGAAGATATTAAATAAAGATGCTGCGGATAAATGCCCTCGTCGGGCAGTTAGTTGAAGAGGTGTTCGGCCATTCTCTCATCATGACTATAGATATCATCCCTGAAATTTAGAAAGCCTTCCTGATCAACCCAAGCAGTGAAGTACACAACATAAACAGGGCGGGGCAACCGCAGCGATACCCATTCTTCTTTTTCCTGGTTCATGGCTGTTTCTATGCGTAAGTCGTTCCAGGCAGGCTGGTCTTTTAAAAGAAACTTTGCCAGCTCAAAAGGTTTTTGCAAACGAATACAACCATGGCTGAATGCCCGTTGCTGGTTACTAAAAAGTGTCTTGGCGGGGGTATCGTGAAAGTAAATATTGTATCGGTTTGGAAACAGGAATTTGACCTTGCCCAAAGAGTTTGCACGACCCGGCTTTTGCCTGATGACGGGTTGCCCGTTGCTGTATTTTAAAATTTCCATATTATTACGGTTAAGGTAATTGGAGTTTCGGGCCATGGCGGGCAGTATCTCTTTTTCAACAATACTTGTGGGTACATTCCAGTAGGGGCTGAACACAATATACCTTAATGAATCCGAAAAAATGACCGTTCGGTTTGCAGCCTTACCCACCACTATATTAATCACCATCTCTTCCTTATTATTTTCAAACACATGCAGTTTAAACTCGGGTATGTTAGCCCATAACCTGTCAGCATTATCCTCCGGCATCCAGCGCATTCTTTCAAGGTTAATTTTCATCTGCCTTACCCTGTCCTCAACTGTAATATTTACCTGGGCTAAAAATTGTTTATCCGGTTTTCCTGTTTCTGCAAGTCCATAAGTTTTTTGCAGTTTCTTTATTGCTTCTTCAAGAGGGGTATTAAAAACCTGGCTCGTATCTTTTTTTGAAAAGTCACCACCGGCAGCCAACCGCTTTTTAATTTGGGCAACTTCGGGTGACTTCATCCCCTTCGCCAACTTGAAGTTTGCAATTTCTATTAACGGCCAGCCACCGTCTTTTGCTATTTGTACATATACAACAAGGGCACTATCCAACTTGTAGAAAGATTTATTTAATGGCTCCCATTTTTTACCCGAACTGGTTAAAAACGAATCAAGTATTGACTGGTCATTTAATTTTCTTCGGGGTATATACCATTGCATCTCCTGTGGATCAACTTTGCCTTTAAAAGATTTTTGCAGGTACTCAAAAAAATGTTTGGTCAACAGCAATTCAATTAAAGCAAGGGTATCATTTTTAACTTCCGGCCTGGCAGGCTCCAGGAAGTTCGTCATATAACGGTGCAGCATTTTGCTTGATGAAGCACTGTCTTTCAACTCTTCAGCATTGGCCTGGTGCAAGTTCCAGAATGCCTCACCCTGTTCTGTCAGCCCATCTTCATTAAACCAGGCATATTGATAGTTTCGATGGTTGTAAAAGTTTACAATATTGACGGCTTCATCATTCACTATCCCTTCTGCGCTTATAAAATTTGCTACAGCAGAACTGTCCAGGGTAAGCAGGGTGAATGCATTCTGTTCAGTGATGGTTGTATCCCTGGGCATAAGCGCAACAGACCTGCTTCCGGCATTATTGGAGCAAGAGATAACCAGTATGACAAATGAAACAGTAGCGATTAATTGCCGGAACATAAGATTATATATGGCTTATAAACAACGGTGCTTTAGTACCTTTTAAAATAGCAGGCACCAGGCTTTCTTTAAATAATTTTGATAAAGCATTTCTTCCAAAAGCACCCATGACCACAATACTTTTAGGTAGTTGATTGATAAAGGCAGGCAGTTGAGACTTTACATCGCCTTGCAATATTTCTATGGCCGCATTGGGAAAATGAACGGAAATCCATTCACGGACCAACTGGTCATAATCCATTGCTGCATTTCCGGGTGGCAACACCGTTACCAGTGAAACTTTTAATTGTTTGTACTTTGAGAAGAGGTATGCAAATTGTTTCATGGCATGTATGCTTGACATGTGCCCATCAAATGTAAAGATGACATGGTCAAAAAATTTGGTTGCATCAGGTATCAACAGCACAGGACAGTGGGATGACGAAATGAAATTCGGCAAGCTAAAAAGCTCCAGATCAAGGTCAGCATCGCAAAGTACATAATCTGCAAAAGCAGTTTCATCGTTAATATTTTCCAGGTAATTGCCGGTGATTTTTCTTGCAGCGTGGTCTATGGAATTTGCTTCACAATAGTCAATAAATAGTTTCATCTTATCTTCCAACATGTGGGCTTCTTCTTCTTCATCACTCGCCTTTGTAAAATCAGTTTCGGTTGCATTTATATCACTTGGAAAAAGGTAGGAATCCTTATCAACTCTTTTTAAACTATCGGTAAAAATAGCAGTGACCTTACATGGATCCTGCATGCATAGCTCTTTCGCAAAATCCAATATGTGATGCGGAAAACCATGCGTTACTAATAATAAGATTTTATGCATAGAAGCCTTTTTATATTAAATGTTATTGTGTATGCCTACCATTTGTTGGTCTATCAAATTCGATTCGAACCATCATAAGATCCAGTTGATTTGTGTCGAAAGTCAGTGAACGAAAATCATCAATAAGGTAATCAAAATCTACGACCTGCTTACTTCCCCGAGCGTATAATATTAAATCATTATTGATATATCTTTGAAACAGTTTTTATAAACTGAAACGATGTACTAAAAGTCTGTTTTTAAAATTTACATTTCATCTTTTTATATTTCAAATAATTGTAACCAATCAAAACAAGGCTATGAAGCAAATATCTGGTAAAGTAAAAAGTGTACTGTTTGTTATAGCTACTGCGTTGTTAGTTATAGGTTTTAGTGGTTGCACAAAAAAGATCCTGTTCGGGCAATCGAGTATTGTTCCGGGCGCTGAAGGAAGTGTAAAAATCACGAAGGATAAGAACAGTAACTATTCAATCCATATTGATGTGTTACACCTTGCTGAACCTAAAAGACTTCAACCAGCTAAATCAGTTTATTTGGTGTGGATGCAAGCCGATGATAACAGCACAAAAAACATAGGCATATTAAATAGCTCAAGCAGCCTGCTATCTAAAACACTTAAGGCTTCTTTACATACAGTAACTCCTTTTAAGCCTACAAGAATTTATGTAACAGCTGAAGATGATTCTAAAATTACCTTTCCTGCAGGTGAAACAATTTTGACTACAGGTAACTTATAATTTTGTTTTCTGAGGGTGACGTTTATAGATGGAATACAGCCTTACTTTTTCTGTTTTTGCTTTGCAGTAGGTTGGCTTTTATATTAAATAAACGTTTTAAAATTATTCTCCTTTGAATAAATAAATCAAGGCTGCGATGCATATCTTTCATACCTGGAATGACCTCCTTGTATGTGCACATATCACTCAGGGTTTATAAACTTCTGGCACCAATGACTACGCTAATCTTTTAAAGAAGTTCTTTTTTCGAAGAGGTGTTGGGAACATAATTCCACATTTATAAATTTTTCTGTTTAGTCAATCCAAACAGAATCAATCATTTTTTAGCGAAAGTTTTACCAACCCTGTGGCACGTTATTAATATATCTATAGTACATCATAAAATCTATTAATCGGAAAATCTATGGAGTTTTTACTAAACCACACAGATGAGAAACAAATTTTAAACAACATACATAATCATCAATCAGTAAAAAATCCAAAGATTTTATTGTGCTTTTCTCATTTAAGGTGGGATTTTGTATACCAGAGGCCGCAGCATTTATTGTCTCGTTTCAGCAAAGATTACACAGTATTTTTTTTTGAAGAACCAGTTTTTGACTCACCAGGAGATCCTTCATTAACTTTCTTATTACGTGCAGACAATTTATGGGTAGTGGTACCTCATTTACCAACTGGAACACCCTGGGAAAAAAGCAATCAGGTATCAAAAAGATTACTGGATAATTTATTGGCAGGCCACGATCTTAATACCTATATTTTTTGGTACTATACACCAATGGCTTTGTCTTTCTCATCGCATTTAAAGCCATCGTTTATAGTGTACGACTGCATGGATGAGTTGTCGAATTTTAAATTTGCCCCACCCGAATTAAGGGCAAACGAAGCGGAATTATTTAATAAAGCTGATATTGTTTTTACAGGTGGCCATAGTTTATACGAGGCTAAAAAGAATAAACATAAAAACATATTTCCTTTTCCCAGCAGCATAGACAAAAGCCACTTTGAGCAGGCAAGACAAATTGAAGCTGAACCCGAAGACCAACAAAACATTCCTCATCCACGCCTGGGCTTTTATGGAGTTATAGATGAACGTTTCGATATTGATCTTATATCGAAGATGGCAGTTAAAAAACCCGAATGGCATTTTGTTTTGTTAGGACCCGTGGTAAAGATTGATCAGTCTACGCTGCCTGATTTACCTAACGTTCATTTTTTGGGATCCAAGTCTTACAATGATTTGCCCGCTTATTTATCAGGGTGGGATGTTGCATTAATACCGTTTCTTTTAAACGAAGCAACCCGCTATATAAGCCCAACAAAAACACCCGAATATTTATCAGCGGGGGTTCCTGTTATATCAACCCCGATACAAGATGTGGTGAGCCCTTATGGCGAAGAAGGACTGGTAAAAATTGCCGGCACTGATCAGGAGTTTATAGACGCTGCAGAGGAATTGCTTAATATGGATATAGCTACTTTTTTACCGGTTGCCGATGCATTTCTATCAAAGCAATCCTGGACTTTAACTTTTGAAAAAATGAAAGAAAGGATATCACAAACACTTAATACCAACACAATTTTAAATTAAAAAACTATGTACGATTTTTTGATTGTAGGTGCAGGATTTGCAGGCAGTGTGCTGGCAGAACGGTTGGCTTCATCCGGCAAAAGGGTTTTGATTATCGACAAAAGAAATCACATTGGCGGTAATGCTTACGATTATTACAATGAAGATTGAATTTTGATTCACAAATATGGTCCGCACATTTTTCATACAAACAGTGAGGATGTGTTCAACTATTTATCCCGCTTTACAGAATGGAGAAATTATCAGCATAAAGTTTTGGCAAGTGTTGATGGACAAATGTTGCCCATTCCCATAAACCTTAATACCATCAACAAATATTTTGGCCTTGAGTTAAATGGTTTGCAGGTTGAGGAATTCTTAGCATCGCGTGCTGAAAAAGTATATCCTGTAAAAACCTCGGAAGATGTGGTTGTTAGCAAGGTGGGCAGGGAGTTGTATGAGAAATTTTTTAGAGGCTACACCCGCAAACAATGGGCACTCGATCCTTCGGAACTGGATGCATCAGTAACTGCAAGAGTACCTACGCGTACCAATAAAGATGACCGCTATTTTACCGATACCTTCCAGGCAATGCCCTTGCATGGTTACACTAAAATGTTTGAAAAGATGTTGTCCCTTCCAAACATTAAAATAATGTTGAACACCAACTACCAGGAGGTAATGAATGAGGTGACTTACAAGAAGCTGATTTTTACCGGCCCGGTTGATGAATACTTTAACTATTGTTATGGCAAGCTACCCTACCGTTCCCTTAGGTTCAAATTTGAAACCATGCAAACAGAGAATTTCCAGGAGACAGGTACAATAAATTATCCAAACGACTATGCCTTTACCCGTATAACAGAGTTCAAGCATTTGACCGGACAAAAGCATGATAAGACCTCAGTGGTTTACGAATTTCCCGAGGCTACAGGCGATCCATACTACCCGGTTCCAAGGCCCGAAAACGACCAGTTGTATAAAAAATACCAGGCATTGGCTAACCAGTTGAACAATACTTATTTTGTTGGTCGTTTGGCTACTTATAAATATTACAATATGGACCAGGTGGTTGCCCAGGCCCTGACCACTTTTAAAAAGATTAGCCAGGTAGAAATAGCAAAGCACGCCAATGAAGATGATATTATTATGAATATTAAACCTGAGATTAAGTGATACTATGCTTCTACAATTGATTGATTAAAATAATCGATTTGATCAGAAAAATCAAGCTGCGGTAATTGTTGCTGCAACTGCCGGGCTTTTAAAAGAGAATTCTTTATAAAATTTTGATGAGGGGTTGTTAATGGATTAAATGGTCGATGCCTGTAAGCATTGACCATTTTTTTTACTTCTTCCATTAGCTTCAGGGTAGAGGGCTCCATATAATTTTCTTTAAAGTTTTCAAATACAAATTCGGTTGCGGCATAATTGGGATGAGCCAGGTCAACATCGTAAAACCTGTAATCGCGTAAAACATCTATCACCAACTCGTACGCAGGAAAGTACATGCAATGATTGTACTTACCGGCCATGTAGTGAACTGCCTCTATCAGCCTTGCTTTACTTCTGTTGTTATCAACCACGCCATCACGTAAATGGCGCACCGGACTTATGGTAAAAATGATTTGCAGACGGGGATTAAAATCCTTTAGCTTAATAATGGTTTCCTCCAGGCGGGTAGTAATCTCTTCAATGCCGGTTAAATGCTTATCAAACCATTGTGCCGGTGCCCTGTGGCAATTGGCAACGGGTGTTCTTTCCTCATGCAAACGATATGAAAAAGAAGATCCTAATGTAATGATCATCCAGTCAGCCTTTTTTAAAAACAGGTGCGCCCTTTGCTGCGATTGGTTGATGGTATCCAATACTGCTTGCTCATCCATACTTGAAAACATGCTGTGATGCTGCCAGCTTTGCCACAGATCGTTTAAATAAAAGAGGTCTCCGGTTGTATATTTTTTTGGATCGATGTATGATTGCAGGCTGTTACAAACACTTATCGGATCAAATAGAATTCCGTTGGGATTTTGAAGAACAGGGAATTTATAATCGGCAAGGCAATTACCAATGTGCTCGGTAAAACAAGAGCCGGTTAAGAAAAGAGAATGATTGTAATTGATCTTATTTTCCGGGCCTTTGATATCTATATCTGCCATCCATTTCATAAATCCGAATATAATTTATACAAAGGTATCCTTCGCCAGCTCAATTGCATTTGCCAGGGCCGTCTTATCAATAGAAAGGTTATAGTCATGGCGCTGTAAATGCTCAAGCATCCATTCGGTATTCATGTTGCCCACCAAAGCATCACCCGCCATTGGGCAACCGCCAATACCCTCTATAGCACCGTCAAATCGTAGACAGCCAGCCTGCAAGGCAGCTTCAAATTTTGATTGCCAGTTTAGTGTTGAAGAATGTAGATGAACGCCAAATTCAACGTGTGGATATTTTGGCAAAAGCGTTTCTAAGGCAATTGTTATTTGCTGAGGTGTGGCAAGGCCAACGGTATCGGCCAGCGAAATGATCCTGATCCCCCTGCTGACAATTTCGTTAGCCCAATGCAACAGAATTTCCTCGCTATAGGCATCCCCATAAGGATTGCCAAAGCACATGCTTAAGTAAACCACCAATTCCTTTTGATGCTTAAAACAAAGTTGCTGTATTGCCTCTACCCTTAACAGGCTTTCGGCTATGCTGCTGTTGGTATTGCGTTGCTGGAAAGTCTCTGATATTGAAAAAGGAAAACCCAGGTAATGAACTAGTTCAAAATGAACCGCTTCTTCGGCACCTCTTAGGTTTGCTACAATTACCAGAATTTTCGTTTTTGTGTTGCTGTAATTCAACTGGCTTAACACCTCTTTCGAATCTGCCATTTGGGGTATTGCCTTTGGCGAAACAAAGCTGCCGCAATCGAGTGTATCGAAACCAACCTGGAGCAGCGTGTTCAAGTAAACTGCCTTCTTATCGGTTGGTATAAATGTCTTCCAGCCTTGCATGGCATCGCGGGGACATTCTACAATTTTGATCATAGGTTGATTATTAAACTTAATCGTTTAATCAGGTAATCGAAAAGGATGTAGAATTGGAGGATTTATAGAAGGCTGGCGAAAAGACACTATAAAATAACAAAAACCAAAAGCTGAATTTTTAGATTAGGACATGCCCCTTTTTAAATCAGGCTTACTTCTTAAAATAAAAATTAAAAAAAGCAAATAACATTCCGGCTGTGGCAACAAATTGAGCAACCCAAAAAATAAACATCCATTTTACAATGTCGTTTTTGGCCTGTTTTATCCCCCTTACTATATCACAAACGTCTTCCTTTACAACCATATCTCTGTTTCCACTAACCTCCAATTCCCGAGCTAACATGAAATAATTTTTTATAAAGATAAGAAGCTGTCTAAATTTAATTTGAAACTTTGATTTTGAAACTGAAGATGCCACATTTACTAAAGATGAAGTGATTGCGACCCCGCAAATATGACGGGGCAGGCAGCAACGAAGATGCTATGTAAAAACAGTTGCCGGTATATAAAAAATGCCCCACTCTTACGAGCAGGGCCTTAACTTATAACCTATAACTTAAAACTTATAACTTAATCCTCAACTTTCAACTTACCTTTTTGCTTGGCCATTACTTCTTCTGCAACGTTCTTAGGTGCCTCGTTGTAATGACTAAACTCCATGGTTGAAGTTGCACGGCCCGACGACAATGAACGCAGTTGTGTTACATAACCAAACATTTCGCTCAATGGCACTTTAGCCTTGATCACCTGTAGGTTATTCCGGCTGTCCATACCTTCCAGCATACCACGGCGGCGGTTTAAGTCACCTGTTACATCACCCATGTATTGATCAGGTGTGGTTACTTCAACCTTCATTATCGGCTCAAGTAATACCGGCTTAGCCTTGCGGCCAGCTTCGCGAAAAGCAGACCTCGCACAAATCTCAAAGCTCATTGCATCGGAGTCAACAGCGTGAAAGCTACCATCAAATACACGCACTTTCATACTTTGTACGGGGTAAGCAGCCAATACACCGGTTCCCATCGATTGCTCAAAACCCTTTTGAATGGCCGGTACAAAGTCACGTGGAATAGACCCTCCAAACAAATCATTCACAAACTGGAAATGCCCTTTACCTTCCTTCAAAAATTCTTCATCAGCAGGTCCAATTTCAAATTCAATATCGGCAAACTTACCACGACCACCCGTTTGCTTTTTAAGCGTTTCGCGGTGTTCGATTGTTTTGGTAAAGGCCTCTTTATAAGCAACCTGGGGAGCGCCCTGGTTAATCTCTACTTTAAATTCACGACGCATACGGTCAACAATGATCTCCAGGTGTAATTCACCCATGCCACTCAAAATGGTCTGACCTGTTTCTTCATCAGTCTTAACTTTGAGCGTGGGATCTTCTTCAACCAGTTTAGCGATAGCCATACCCATTTTATCAACGTCGGCCTGGGTTTTAGGCTCAATTGCTACCGAGATCACAGGTTCAGGAAAGGTCATACTTTCTAAAGTGATCGGGTTTTTCTCATCGCAAAGCGTATCACCGGTTTTAATGTCTTTAAAACCAACAGCAGCGCCAATATCACCGGCCTCAATAAAATCAACCGGATTTTGCTTATTAGCATGCATTTGCATAATACGACTGATACGCTCGTTTTTGCCGGTACGTACATTCAACACGTAGCTACCAGATTCCAACCTACCAGAGTATGCCCGGAAGAACGCCAAACGTCCAACAAAAGGGTCAGTCATTATCTTAAATGCCAAAGCACTAAATGGTTCCTTGGGGTCAGCATGGCGAATAACTTCTTCGCCGGTGTCAGGGTTGGTACCAACGATAGCGGCAATATCTAAAGGACCGGGTAGATAACGTACAATCGCATCCAAAGCAGTTTGTACACCTTTGTTTTTAAAAGATGATCCGCACATCATTGGGATGATAGAAAGATCAATGGTTGCTTTACGGATCGCTTCGTGAACTTCAGCTTCAGTGATTGTATTTGGATCGTCAAAAAATTTCTCTAATAATTTGTCATCGTATTCTGCAACAGCCTCAATCAATTCCTGGCGGTATTGATCAACTTCTTCCTGCATATCAGCAGGAATAGGAATTTCTTTAAAGGTCATTCCACGGCTTTCTTCATCCCAAATAATACCCTTCAAGGTAATCAAATCAACCACTCCTGTAAAGTGGTCTTCAGCGCCAATTGGTAATTGCAGCGGAACTGCTTTTGCACCCAACATTTCGCGTACCTGTTTAACCACGTTTAAAAAGTCGGCACCGCTGCGGTCCATCTTGTTTACAAAACCAATGCGGGGAACTTTATAACGGTTAGCCTGGCGCCATACAGTTTCAGACTGTGGCTCAACACCAGAAACAGCGCAAAACAACGCTAACAAACCGTCCAGAACACGTAAAGACCGCTCTACCTCAACGGTAAAGTCCACGTGACCCGGCGTATCGATGATATTAAATTTATACAATTTAGAATCGGCATTCTTAACACCCTGCGTAGTAGGAAAATTCCAGAAACACGTAGTTGCAGCCGAAGTGATCGTTATACCTCTCTCCTGTTCTTGTGCCATCCAATCCATTGTTGCCGCGCCATCATGTACCTCACCTATTTTATGATTTACACCGGTGTAGTACAGAATGCGTTCTGTAGTCGTCGTTTTGCCCGCATCAATGTGCGCCGCAATACCGAAGTTTCTTTGATACCTTAAGTCCGCCATGACCTTTTATTTGTTATTGTTAATGACTATTTCTAAATTTTTGTGGCGACCACCTTTGTTTCTTTAATCAACATCGTTGTGTCACTCACTTGTACAGCAAACCTTTCTTTAACTTAAGTCAAAGTGATCAGGTTACAATTTTGAGGCGCAAAGGTAACCAATCCAACTATATAAAAAATGCCGTTAAGTTAATAAATGAAGAAAGTTGGTTATGAAAAAACAGACAAATAAAAAGTTCAACTATTGCCACATTTTCTGTACTTATACATTCTTTAATACTTTTACTAAAACAATTTGTATGGGGTTAATATATGCAGAAATAGAAATAATCAACGGCGATGATCTGGCGTTGGTAAGAAAAAATATTATTGACAAGGACGAAGTAAAAAGAATGTGGGTAACCGCCCTGGTTGATACGGGATCTTATATGCTGGCCATCAATCAAAACATTCAGGAGCAGTTACAATTACCTGTGGTTGAAAAAAGAAAGGCACAAATGGCAGATGGTCAAATTGTGGAATGCGATGTTGTAGCGCCAGTGGAAATAAAATTTAAAAACAGGAGGTGCAGTTGTAGTGCTATGGTTTTGCCAGGCGATTCAGAAGTACTATTAGGTGCCATTCCACTTGAAGACATGGATGTTTTAATCCATCCATTACGGCAGGAATTGATTGTAAATCCCGACCATCCTTACTTTGCACAGATGAAAATGAAATAAACTGAATGGCAAATAATTTATAAAACCAAGCCCCCAACTTTAGTTAGTCCGGGGGCTTGGTAGTAAGATGATTACCAGCTCAAATACCAGCGCATTTAAATTAATGCACAGCCAGTTGAACTGCTTCGGTGCTCTTGCTATTTTTTTGCCACACGAAAAATATAATGAATAGTACTACTAATATGGCAGGAAAGAACATCATGTTTAGTAACGCCTGTTGACCGGTAGCCAGTTCCAGTGCAGTTCCTGATAGTCCTTTGGCCGTATTGTCTGCCCTGGCGCTATCAATCCATCCACCAATTATAGGTTGAAAGATGGCAGTAGAAAACATGCCTATTCCTCCCACGATTGACATACCTAGCGCACTGCTGCGTGGAACCCGATGTGCTATTGATCCAATCATTACCGGCCAGAAGTAGCAAATGCCCAAACCAAAAACAACTGCAGCAACATAAGCCATTGGCCCCGTTACAACACTAAACATATAAACACCTATCGTAGCCAGAACTGCGCCTGCCAACAATACTCCTGTTTGCCCCAACGTTTCAACTACCGGGCCGGTAAAAATTCTGCCAACAGCTGCCACTCCGGCCGTTAAAGCTAAAATTAACATGGGCTTTGCCCCGCTTGAACCCAGCACAATACTAACCCACTGGCCAGGGCCAAACTCAGAAATAGCTGTAAGTGCCATGCAGCAAAACAGGAAAATATAAACCGGGCTCAACATGGCTTTGAAATTTTCTGAAAGAGAAATTGCACCTGCCACCTGCGTTTTTGGAAAGGTTTTTCCGAAAAACAAAATGAAATATGCCACGGTCGGTATCATCGTCACCCACATTTGCGCTTCCCAGCCAAAACCCTGTGCTTTCATAGCATACGAAATAAGCGAGCCAACCAATATTCCCCCCGGAAACCACATGTGAAACCTGCCAAGCATACTTTGCATTTTATTTCCTGAATACATATCGGCTATCATAGGGTTACAGGCGGCCTCTGTACAGCCATTACCTATTCCGATTAAAAGAGTTGAAATAAGCAGGGTAGAATAACCACCTGCAAAAATGGTTAACAGGATACCGATGGTGTGGCACACAAACGCCACCATCATAATATTTTTAGGTCCAAACGTGTGATACACCAATCCCCCGATAATCATGGCAATCGGGAACCCTAAAAACCACATGGAATTGATAAACCCGAGCTGTTCGGCAGTAAGGCCAAAACTTTCTGCTAACTGAGGAAGAATGCCGGCACGGATAGAAAAAGTAAAAGCAGTAGTGATGAGGGCAAAGCAACTACCGTTAAAGAGAGCGCTTTTGTTAACGTTTTCGTTCATTAAAAAAATTTTAAGTGTTGAGTGTGATCGAAATAATTGATGATTTGACCAAATTCATTGGGCTGCAAAAAAAGAGTTCTTCGACTTCTAAACCTGATGATGGCCTAGATTAAAATAAATAAATTTGGTTTACAAAAGAGTTGGCTGTTCCAACCACAATGTGGTGATTGTTTGTGGAGATAGATAATTTTCATTTGGCAAGTTTTGGGTTTTAAAATTATTTTTTGAAAGTAAATTTTTATTCTTAAACATATTTATTATTTCATAAGAATTCAAAGTAATGCCCAAAAAAAGTGCAAGTAGGGTTTATCACTTTCTCAAACTATCTCAGTCCTACATGTAGAAAAGTTTCTTTTGAAAGCCTTGAGCACACTACACAATCAAGAAAAATTAAATATTGAAAAAGAATTCTGATTCTTACACCACTTAAGAAACAAGGCTGTCTTGTAAAAGGAAGAAAAGCCTTGAAATTTATTACCAATCATCCACTCATCCAGTATCTAAAACAAAAAACCGCCTCAACTTTAATATTGAGGCGGTCATTTAATTATAACTATTCTATTATCTAAACTTAGAAGCCAGGATTTTGAGTTAAGATATTACCTGCAATTTTTGCAATTTCAATAATCCTGTTAGGGATTGGGTAATATTCATTTTTACCTGCTGTAAAGCCACCGGAGCCTTTAAGATAGGTTCTTCTAACTTTTTCAGCTGTTTGGTAAGCATTTAATGTTTGCGCTGCAATTCCCCATCTTACTAAATCAAAAAAGCGGTGACCTTCCATTGCCAATTCCAGCCTTCTCTCAAATCTAACAGCCGTACGTGCCTCAGCCTGGCTGGCGAAAGGAACAAGGTAAGGTTTGATTTGATAATTAGCCGGGGCATTTGGAACCAGGCTTCCAGTATTTGCTGCCCGGTTACGTACGCGATTGATGTACTCTTGAGCAGTAATTAATGATCCTACTTCAATTTCGGCTTCTGCAGCCATTAACAACACATCAGCAAAGCGGATAAGATTGTAGTTTTTAGCAGTTTGCCTAAAGTTATTAATGTTGGTGAACCCGCCTATGTCCGAATTCTTATTAACGTGCTTTTTAGGACTAAACGGACCGGCATAAGCCTGGTCGCGGATCCAGCTACGACCTGGGTGAGCACCATAATCGTAATAAGGAATACCTCTTCTGCCAACAGTCCAATCTAAACGAGGATCTAATGAAATAGTTACATCGTTAGTGAACGGATCGTTTGAAGTGATACCCTCATCATTTTTAATATTGGTATTGTTGTATGAATCATCTAATAATGGTAAACCGTTTGCATCGGTCTTAAAGGCATTTACCAGGTTTTGTGATGGCTGATAAAATCCGCAACATCCCCAAACACCACCATAGGGATAGGCTAATTCATAAGATGTTTCAGCAGAAGCAGTAACGGTTCCGCTGGCCTGTGTTTGTTGAGAAAAAACCGACTCTGAGCTATTTTCAAATGATACGTCGAAGTTCTTCCAGTATTCAGGTTGCAAGTCGTATTTCTTACCATTTGATGTAATACCATTAGGAATGATTACGTCGTATAAAGCTTTAGCCTCAGCAAACTTTTTATCGTACATCAGCACTTTAGCCAGGTAAGATGCAGCA
The DNA here is from genome assembly GCA_026786345.1 of Chitinophagaceae bacterium. Classification (GTDB taxonomy): domain Bacteria; phylum Bacteroidota; class Bacteroidia; order Chitinophagales; family Chitinophagaceae; genus Segetibacter. Next base: position 4,358 of record JAJAYD010000318.1, on the reverse strand, counting down.
GCCCATTTATTTGCTTTACCTACCAATGGTTGTGTAGCTGCAAGGTTATCGTAAGCAGCTTTAAAATCAGCCTCGATTAATGGAAGAATTTCTGCACTGTTATCATACTTAGTGGAAGTTTCGGTTATATAGGGAACTTTATTCCACATACGCCTTGCTTCAAAATGAAAATGACCTCTAAGAAATCTTGCCTGGGCGATGTAATCTTTCTTTTCTTCTTCTGTTAACTCAGTAACGGAGTTAGCAAATTTGATCACATCGTTTGCCCGAGATACCCCTTCATAAATAGATAGCCATTTAAAGTTAAAATAGGTGTTTGCTGCCTGTGAATTCCAAAGCTCAATCTCTGTCATTTGAGGTTGGTCACCAGCATCGGTACCTTTATAAGCATCGTCAGAGGAAACATCACCATACACCCAATTGGTGGCGCCAACCATCCAGCCAGATGCACCGGCTATACCCTGGCCATCAATCATACCATATGCTCCAACCAATAATGCCTCAACTCCTTTTTTATTTGAAATTTGATCACTAGAATACCTTCCAAAAGGTAGAGGTTCGAGAAATGATTTTTTACAAGAGTTAAGCCCGATAAGTGAGAGGGCAGAGACTCCAGCAATTAAAATATATTTTTGCCTTTTCATAATAATTTTTTTATTTATAATTTTTCTATCAATTAGAACCCTACATTAAGACCGAAAATAATTGCTTTAGTCGTAGGATAGTTACCTACGTCTACGCCCAGGTTACGGTCAGCAAAGCGTCGGGTATAATCGTTTCTACCCGTATTGTTGGTTGTAATTTCAGGATCTAAGCCAGTGTATTTTGTAATGGTAAATAGATTTTGACCTTGGATATAAAATCTTAAACGATCGATACCCAACCTTTCAACCAGGTTTCTTGGTAAGGTATAACCAAGGCTTAGGTTACGCATTCTTAAATATCCACCTGGCTCAATATAATAGTCAACAGGCAAAGTACCGCTGGTGGCATCGTTACTGGTTAGCATTGGTAACCTGGCATCTTTCTTATCCGGTGTATAGCTATCATATAATACCCTGCGGGTTCGTCCACCCTGGAAAGTATTAAAGTCTGTCCAGTAACGTGTGTAATTAGCAATCTGACCACCTTTTTTCCAATAAAGGAAACCCGCTAAATCAAATCCTTTATAAGCAAAACTTAAGTTGAAACCCATGATAAAATCAGGGTGAGGACTACCCATAAATGTTCTGTCGGCTGGTGTGATACGGCCATCTGGCTTACCATCCGGACCAGATAAATCTCTGTATTTCCAACCACCGATGAATTTACCTTTTTGGTCAAGAGAGGCTAATTCAGATGCATCATCAAAAAATCCATCAATTAAGTAACCAAAGAAGCTTGACAATGGTCGACCGGTAACTGAACGGTTAAATGGATCAATCCTGGTTCTGTCACCATCAAAGAAAGGATCAGCTAACGTACCAACTTTGTTTTTATAAAGAGAAAAAGTGGTACTCAAATCATACCTGAAATCTCTACCGGCAGTGCCACGATATGATAATGCAAGGTCAATACCTTTATTATTCATATTTCCGATATTGATAGGTTGGTTATCAATTCTACCACCAAATAAACTAGCATCTAACTGCTTTTCAAATAATAAATCAGTTGTTTCACGATTGTATAAATCTAGTGTAACGTTTAATTTGTTATTGAATAAAGTTGCATCGATTCCTAAAGTTGCAGTAGCAGTTTGCTCCCATTTGATATCAGGATTACCAATTGTTTGGTGGCGTACACCTGGTGTAAAACTGGTGTTGCTACCGTTAATTGGGTAAGATGCGTCGTTGTTAATAGTGAAGAAGCTTAAGAAAGCAAGTCCACTAATGTTATCGTTACCCAAAACACCGTATCCAAAACGAATTTTAAGGTCGTTGATGGCCTTAACGTTTTTCAGGAATGGTTCCTCAGAAATCCTCCAGCCTAAACTGAATGCCGGAAAATTACCAAATTTATTTTTAGGACCAAATGCATCAGAAGAACCGTCTCTTCTCATTGATCCACTAAGTAAATATTTGTCTTTATAAGAATAGTTAACCTGGGCAATAACAGGAGAATATTTCCTGTTTCTAAACTGACTGCTTGAACCAAATGGAGTGAGAGCCAGTGAAGAACCTACGTTCTGAAAAATTGGGTCAACATTAAAATAATCAGATGCAGAAGCATTTACATTTCTACCTTGAGTTTGCACAAGCTCAGTTCCTAACAATGCGCTTACTTCATGAATTTCGTTGAACGATTTTTTGAAATTTAAAGTATTGTACCAGGTTGCCTGGTAACCATATCCCTGAGCCTCATTAAAGTTAGCAAGGTTGGTTCTGCCTTCGGCATTTTCCCAAACCGGTTTTACAAAAACATAACTGCTGGTGTTTCCGAAGTCCATACCAAAATTGCTACGTAAAGTGAAATATTTCAGGAAATCAACTTCTGCAAAAACACTTCCAATGATTCCTACTCTTTTTTCACGGGCATCTTTCCTTCTATCCAAATTCGAATAAGGACTGGCAGAGTTACCTAAGTTAGCACCACGGGTACCCGCATAATTGCCTGCGATATCAAATACCGAAACAATTGGTTGCTGACGATAAGAGAATGCGATAGGGTTCCCTTCTTCCTGGTTTGTAAAACCCTGAACACCGGACCTGTTTGTAAAGTTAATTTGTAAATTTTCACCTACTCTCACTCTATCCTTAATGGTGAAGCTAGTGTTAGAACGAATTGCATAACGCTGGTAACGGGTAGTGTAAACAACACCCTTTTGATCGAAATATTCTAAACCAAATAAATAGTTTGCATTATCAGTTCCGCCGGAAGCAGTTACCTGGTGGTTCATTTGTGGAGCCTCCTGAAGAATAGCGCCTAACCAGTCAGTACCTTGTTGATTTGCTCTAACAATCTGGTAAGTTCCCGGACCATTAACATCAAATATATTCAGCTTATACTTTGAAGGATCAGCAGCGGGATCGCCTTCAGCTATACCACCACTTTTTCCACCTGGCCGACCACCGCCTGCATAAATGTAAGCAGGGATAATTGGAACAGGACTGCTACCAGTTGGGCCCGCATATTGACCATGCTTAAAATTACCATTTGCATCAAGGTTGCCAGAATTTTTTGCTAATAAGAAAAGGTAATCACCGTATTCTTTAGTGTTTAATAAATCCAGGCGCTTTTTAAAAGTTTGTTTACCATAGTAACTTTCATAAGTAAATTTTGGTTTACCAATTTTACCTTTTTTTGTAGTAATAATGATCACACCACCTGCAGCCGCAGATCCGTAAATAGAAGCAGCAGAGGCATCTTTCAATACCTGCATACTTTCAATATCGCTGGGGTTTAATTCGGTAATTGCACCTACGCGGGCACCATCCACAACATACAAAGGTTCATTGTTTCCAAAAGTGCTATAACCATGAATACGTACGTTAGCACCAGCACCAGGAACACCTGAAGTACCAACAGTTACTCCTGCAGCTCTACCTTGTAACAGATTTTGAACGTTAGACCCAGGATTGGCTACCAGATCTTTCACGTTTACGACTGCAACTGAACCGGTAATGTCTTTTTTTGCCTGAGAAGTGTACCCTGTTACAATCACTTCAGTCAATGAAGCGTTGGTCTGGCGAAGTGAAACATTCACAGAAGCTGTACCATTAGCCGAAACTTCCATATTTTCAAAGCCAACGTTTGAAATAATTAAGGTAGCTTCATCGGTACGGGAACTAATTGAAAATCTTCCATCGGCGTTGGTTTGTGTAGCGATGGTGGAGCCCTTAATTAAAACAGTAGCACCGGACACGGGCTCATTATTGGCGCCTGTAACCCTTCCGGTAATTGTTTTTTGGGCGAAGGCGGAAAAATTTCCGAGGAGAACAAGCACAGCAATAAGGATACTGTACAAGGTTAGCTTTTTTAGCATTGCAGTTGTTTTATTGAAATAATTGTTTAAATCTACTATAAATCTCACCGACTTTAACACCCTGTTATAAATGAAACATTAAATAATTATATTTTTTAGAAATCTGCAATTTTTGATTTAAAGGTTATAATAAGTTGTTCATTGTTACTTAAATTTTAAGTATACGGGCTTTTACATTAATGAGTTGAATTCCTTCAAATTTGTACCATAAAAAAAAACCACCTCACAGAGGTAGTTTTTTTATAATTTCTATGTAGAAATGTTAGATCTTAAAATGGGAGTATGCTTTTTTTGTATCGGACATACGGTGCGTATCTTCTTTCTTTTTTAATTTTCCGCCTTCACCTTTGCTTGCTTCTATAATTTCGTTAGTTTTATTTTCTGCCATGCTACGTCG